>NZ_CP029145.1:1256899-1571124 GCF_003149515.1 Hymenobacter nivis | reverse complement strand
AATCTGCGTGTAATCGGCAGTGGGCAGCGGATCTTGCCAGATGAGCACTTCGCCGGGCACCTCGGGGCCTACGTAGCGCGAAAGGGGCCCCATGTCGCGGTGCGTGAGCTTGAACCAGGCGCGGCTGAAAGCATCGGCAAACTCCTCAGGGTTTTCGTGGAAGCGGCGCGAGATTTTCTCGTAAATCGGGTCTTCGCGCAGGGCGATGTCCGTCGTCAGCATAAACGGCTGGTGCGACTTGTTGGGATCGTGGGCGTCGGGAATCAGGCCCGCGCCGGCATCGCCCTTGGGCTTCCACTGGTGGGCACCGGCGGGGCTCTTGGTCAGTTCCCACTCGAAGCCAAACAGGTTGTTGAAGTAGCCGTTGCCCCACTTGGCGGGCGTGGCGGTCCAGGCACCTTCGAGGCCGCTGGTGATGGTGTCGCCGGCGTTGCCGGTGCCATACGAGTTCAGCCAGCCCTTGCCTTGCTGCTCGATGCCTGCCGCGGCGGGCTCGTGCGCAATGTACTGGGCGGGGTCGGCCGCGCCGTGCGTTTTGCCGAAGGTGTGGCCGCCGGCAATCAGGGCTACGGTTTCCTCGTCGTTCATGGCCATGCGGCCGAAGGTTTCGCGGATGTCGCGGGCCGAGCCCAGCGGGTTGGGGTTGCCGTTGGGGCCCTCCGGGTTCACGTAAATCAGGCCCATCTGCACGGCGGCTAGCGGGTTTTCGAGCTGGCGGTCGCCGGTGTAGCGCTTGTCGCCGAGCCACTCTTTTTCCGAGCCCCAGTAGATTTCATCCATCGGCTCCCACACATCGGCACGGCCGCCCGAGTAGCCAAACGGCTTCAGGCCCATCGACTCGAGGGCGCAGTTGCCGGCCAGAATCATGAGGTCGGCCCAGGAAATCTGCTCGCCGTATTTCTGCTTTACCGGCCACAGCAGCAAGCGGGCTTTGTCGAGGTTGGCGTTGTCGGGCCAGCTGTTGAGTGGCGCAAAACGCTGCATACCCGAGCCCGCACCCCCGCGGCCATCGGCGATGCGGTAGGTGCCGGCGCTGTGCCAGGCCATGCGAATAAAGAACGGCCCATAGTGGCCGTAGTCGGCCGGCCACCAGTCCTGCGAGGTGGTCATCAGTTCAAACAAATCCTGCTTCACCGCATTGAAGTCCAACTTCTTGAACTCCTCCGCGTAGTTGAAGTTCTCGCCCATCGGGTTCGACATCGTCGAGTGCTGGCGCAGGATGTTGAGCCGCAGTTGGTTGGGCCACCAGTCGCGGTTGCGGGTGCCACCGCCGGCCGCCTGCTGCGCCTGCCCTTCCAAAAATGGGCACTTGGCCGCCGAGGGATCGTTCATGAAAAACTCCGTGGTGTTGGCGGCGGGCGCGTGCTTGTTGTGTTCTTTAGCCATTATCTAAGAATTATGATTAATTGAAATTTCGGTTTGGAAGGGATTATCCCTGTTTCGTACTGATTTACAGCGCATCATTATTATTGTGCCCTTGGCTGGCAGTTGCGGCAACCATGGCTTCCGGCGGGGCCCCAAGCCAACCAGGTGATGGTGAGTCATCGGCGGCGCATAATTCGGCAGAGAAGCCGTGCCGGCTGCGGCCAAAGCCGGACGGGGGAAAACCAGGTACCCGCCCGAGTCTGTACTGCTGGAAGAGCTTTGGATCCAGCCCCGCGCCTGCTCGCGCACTAAGCATGGTTTGCTACCGTAAGCGTTTGCAGGCCAAGCCCGCATCGTTGCTGGCCGGGTGGCCGTTTAGGTCTGCTGCTATAGCTAAAAAGGGAAGTCAGAAGTGTGTATGAACTACTACAAAGTACGTCCCAGATTTGCAGAAGCGAAAATAGAATTATGTTATACCAGGATAGGTTGTCGCCCGGTATTTGTGCCCTGCCGGCCTAATAAGAGTTGTTTTTACCACTTTAGTTCACATTTCCCCCGCGATTGTCCGGGTGCATCTTTCCAGAACCCAGTGCGGGTTGCTCGCGCCCCGGGGCCCCGTACGTGTCGATTGCAAATAGGGGGAAACGGCTTGCTGCTTCCCGTGCTGCGTCATCCCGTTCCTACGTCCAGTTCACAAAGTCCGTCGCCGAGGGCCGGGGCGCGAACTCGGGTGGGGGTGAAAAGGCAAACGCCTGGGGTGCGGCCTCTGGGGCCCTGGCGGCCGCGGTGCTCCGCCGCAGGGCGGTGTACAGCGCCGCGGTCAACTCCTGCTTGAGCGCCGCGGCTGGCGCGGGGCCCTGCGCCGCCCGCCGCGCCAGCACTTGCAAGGCGGCCAGCAGGGCGGGCGCGTTGGGGTGCGCCTCAGCCGGCAGCCGGCCCGCCTGCGCCAACACGTGCTGGACGAGCGCCCGCACGCGCGCCTCGCCGTCGGATGCCCAGGCGTCGGCCAGGTGCACTTGGTGCAGCCACACTTGCAAATACTCAGCTAATAATAAGTCGTATAGATAGGCCATAGAATATGCTTTTTTAAAGGTTTATCTAGAAATAATATATAGGGGGAACGAATTGACTCACAAGATTACACCTGCTAATAATTAGGTGCTAGGGGAAGGGGTAATAATTTAGCTCAAGGGTGAAAATTGCCCGACGAAAAGCATGGCGCGCTCGCCCAAACTTCTGGCCGGTTTTTGAAGGGCCCCGCTTGTTGCTGCCTGGCCGCTGCGGCTGAATCCGCCGCTTGTGGGGCCCCCAGGGCGGGGGGCAGCTTCGGCCCAGTGCTCCGGAAAATACATTGCGCCGTGCAAAAGCAGGGCCGGCGGCGATTATAACGTACCGTATTTACGTATAAATCACGGAGCATTTGCGTAGTTTCCGGGCTTTCGGGGCCGCTGCTGGCGCGGCCCTGGCCCTAGATACCATTATGGAAGAACTGTTGACCGAAACCGCGCGCCGCCATGCCATTGCCTGGGCCACGGCCCTGGGTTGAAACGGCGGAATTTCACTGGCTGATTGGCTACCTGGAGGCGCACCGCCGGCACTTAGTGCTCCCGCAGGTTGCTATTGACGACCCGCACTTGGCAACCCTGCTGGCTGCTTTTGGCGCGCTGTGAGTGGCCCTGGCCCGGGCGGTCATTAAGCGCGGTTAGTGCGGGCGAGCGGGAATGGCTCTGGTCTGAAAGAACGCGTCGGTTTTGCGGTTGAATTCGTTGGCGTGCTCGACGGGGGTACTATGGCCGCTGTTGGGCACTACCCAAAACTGGGCGCGCGGCAAGTGGCAGTAGATGGCCGCCGTGTGCGTGAGGGTAATCACGTTGCCGTCGCCGGCCACGATGAGCGCCGGGGCCCCGGGGTGCAAAATGCACTATGTTTGCTCGCTCCACCCTTTCTCCTCTTGTGCCATGCTGTTCGCCATCCTGCTGCCCGGCATTTCGATGATGTTCCGGGGCCACTTCCTCAAGGGCCTGCTCTGCGGGGTGCTGCACATCACCCTCATCGGCTGGATTCCGGCCGCCATCTGGGCCGTGGCGTCGCACAACCAGGACCAGGCCGAAAAGCGCCACCGCGAAACGCTGGCTGCCCTGGCCCGGGGCCCCCGCTAGCCCGTGCGCAGCCGGCGGGGGCCCCGGCGGCTGCGGCCCGATGCTGCGCTGCGTAGCAGCGGTTCATAAGGGTAGCGAGTAGTCCGGCAATCAGGCCCAAGCCCCGGCCAGCGGGGCGGCCCTGGTAAAGTTGGCCGTTCCCCCAAGCCCACCCCCTGACGATAATCCGCGAAACCCATGATGTTCATCATGCCCCCGCCGGGGCCGGGCGCGGGCGGCGGGTTGCTGAAGCAGCTTTGGGCCGCTGCGGGGACTACTGGTTGAAAAACAGTACTGAGTCGGTTGGTGTTTATTCCAAAAGCACTTGCTATATGATACGGTATCGGCTGCATTTGACCCCAGAAGAACGCCAGACCCTGGAAGGCTGGCAAAAGAAATACAAAAGCCATTCGCCCAAACTGCAACGAATTCAGATTCTGTTGAATAGCGACGAACAGACTGGCCGCCGGCCGGCGGCCGACCTAGCCGCCGTGCTGGGTGTCTGTACCCGAACCGTCGAACGGGTGCGCCGCCAGTTCTGCGAAGAAGGGATGGCCCTGTTTGAGCCGAAGCCGCGTAAAACGCGTTCGGACAAGAAGATAGATGGGCGGGTGGAAGCCCATTTACTGGCCCTGCTCTGCCAGACCCCGCCCGACGAGCAGCCCCGCTGGCAGCTCCAGTTGCTGGCCGACCAGCTGGTCGAACTCCAAGTGGTCGAACATATCTCGACCACGATGGTGGCGCGGCTGCTAAAAAAAACGAACTCAAGCCGTTCAACGGCCCGCAGCAGTGGGTGATTCCGGCGGAGCAGAGCGCTTCTTTTGTCTGTCAGATGGAGCAGGTACTCGACCTCTACGAGCAACCCTATGACGCAGACTATCCGGTCGTTTGCCTGGACGAGTCGCCCAAGCAACTACTGGATTACGAAACGTTTATCACCTCTACCGGCCAGCGCTGCCGCGATTCGGAATACGTGCGCCGGGGCGTGGTGGAGTTATTCGTGGCCACGGAGCCCTTACGGGGCTGGCGCTGCCTGACGGTCGAGGCCGACCACAAAGCCGCCACCTGGGTGCAGTTTGTGGCCCGGCAGATGGACTCGACCTACCGCGAGGCCAAGAAGGTGCACTGGGTCATGGATAACCTGCGTACGCACAAGCGCAGCTTTTTCTACGCCCACTTTCCGCCTGCCGTGGCCCAGGCCTATCTGCGACGGATGGACATCACCTACACCCCGGCCCACGGCTCCTGGCTGAACATGGCCGAAATCGAATTCTCCGTCCTTAGTCGCCAGGTCCTCGACCAGCCGTTCACCTCCAGCGAGCAGGTCCGCCACGTGGTAGAACAGTGGCAAGACCGCCAGAATGCGCGGCCTAAGCCCCGCAACTGGCAGTTCAAAACGGCCGACGCTCGCATCAAACTAGCTAAATTATACCCGACTAGCTAATGTTTTTCAACCACTAGGTCCTGCCGGCAGCTGTTCGCCAGCTGCCACAGGGCAGCGTCGGGCACCTGTGTGATGGTTTGGGCCAGGGCCGCGAGGTCGCCGCGCCATCGGTCTTTGCCGCAGGCGGTGGTCCAGATATCGTCGGCGGCCTCGGCGTCCCAGCTGGGCATGTGCACGCCGTTGGTGACGTGGGCTACCGGCACCTCCTCGGTAGGCCAGCGCGGAAACAGCCCGCCAAACAGTTGCCGGCTCACCACCCCGTGCAGCTTGCTCACGCCATTCACGGCCCCGCAGCCCCGAATGGCCAGCAGCGCCATGTTGAACGGCTCGGTGGGGTTGGTGGGGCTCTGGCGGCCCAGCGCCAGCAGGGTATCGAGGTCGATGCCCAGCTCCTGCCGGGCGTAGTCACCCAGAAACTGGTCCACCAGCGCCGGGCTGAAGTGGTCGAAGCCCGCCGCCACGGCCGTGTGGGTGGTGAACAGGTTGCCGGGGCGCGTCACGGCCAGCGCTGCCTCGAAGCCAAGGCCGGTTTCCTGCATGCAGGCCCGCGCCCGCTCCAGCACCACGAAGGCCGCGTGGCCCTCGTTGAGGTGGCACACATCAGGTTTAATATCCAACGCCTTAAGCAGTTGCCAGCCGCCTATCCCAAGAATGATTTCCTGCTGGATGCGCTGCTCCATGCCCCCGCCGTACAGTTCGGCCGTGATGCCGCGGTGCACCGGCAGGTTGGCCGGGTCGTTGCTGTCGAGCAGGTAGAGCCTTACGCCGCCCACCCGCACCTGCCAGGTGCGCAGCCATACCGGGAAGCCCGAGAGCCGAATCGGCAGCCGCAGCCACTCGCCGTTAGGCAGCCGTAGCGGGGTGATGGGCAGCTGGCCGGGGTCGTTATAGGGAAATAAAGCCTGCTGCGCGCCCTGGCGGTCAATCTCCTGCCGGAAGTAGCCCTGCTGATAAAGCAACCCCACCGCCACCACGGGCACGCCCAGGTCGCTGGCCGATTTGAGCTGGTCGCCGGCCACGTTGCCCAACCCGCCCACGTAAATCGGCAGCGCCTCGCTCAACATAAACTCCATGCTGAAGTAGGCCACGCAGCTCAGCGTTGCCGCCGGGTGCTGCTCCCGAAACCACTTGGGGCGGTCGGCGGCCTGCTGTTTTTGCGTCATCAACGCCGCCACCTGGCCCCGGAAAGCGGGGTCGGCGAGGTGCTGCTCCAGGGCCTCGCGCGAGGCCGTTTGCAGCACCACCCAGGGGTTGTGGGTCCGGTCCCACAGCTCGGCGTTGAGCTGCTGCCACAGGGCATCGGCCGCGTGGTTCCACGACCATTGCAGGTCCAGGGCCAGTTCCATTAGGGTATCGAGGCCGGACAGCTCGGTGGGCATGAAACCGTATTGCCGGCTGAAATTGAGGTTGTCCGTATTCATGCTGGGAGGGATGTTTGCCGTTTTTGCGTGCGCCTCACAGGGGTCCCGTGAGGCGCAACGTCAGGGCAGTTTAGGAAGGCGATTTCGCTAACGCCGCGTCGACCATCTCCTGGGCCTGCGTCATAATCTTATCAAGGTGTTCCTGCCCCAGAAAGCTCTCGCCGTAAATCTTATAGATGGCCTCCGTGCCCGAAGGCCGGGCGGCAAACCACCCGTTCTGGGTCGTTACTTTCAGTCCCCCGATGGGGGCGTGGTTGCCTGGTGCCTGGGTTAGGATGGCGGTGATTTTCTCGCCGGCCAGCTCGGTGCCGGCTACCTGGCCGGCCGTCAGGGTTGCCAGCAGGTGCTGCTGCGCGGGCGTGGCGGGCGCTTCTACGCGGTCCGTTACCGGCTCGCCCAGCGTGCGGGTGAGGGTTTGGTAGCGCTGGCCGGGGTCGTGGCCGGTGCGAGCCGTGATTTCGGCTGCCAGCAGCGCCGGGATGAACCCGTCCTTGTCGGTGGTCCAGACCTGGCCGTTGCCGCGCGCAAACGATGCCCCGGCGCTTTCCTCGGCCGCAAAGCCCAGCGAGCCATCCAGCAGGCCCGCCGCAAACCACTTGAAGCCGACGGGCGTTTCGTACAGTGGGCGGCCCAAGCGGGCGGCCACCCGGTCGAGCAGTTGGCTGGTGACCACCGACTTGCCCACGGCCGCCGCGCCGCCCCAGTCGGGCCGGTGTTGAAACAGGTAATCGGCGCACACAGCCAGGTAGTGGTTGGGCGGCAGCAGGCCGTGGCTGCGGGTCACGATGCCGTGCCGGTCGTGGTCAGTGTCGCAGGCAAAGGCGATGTCGAACGCATCCTTCTGCGCAATCAGGCCCTGCATGGCGTAGGCCGAGGACGGGTCCATCCGAATCTGCCCGTCCCAATCCACGGGCATGAACCGGAACGTGGGGTCCACCGCCGGGTTGATAACCGTGAGGTTCAGCTTATAGCGCGCCGCGATGGGCCCCCAGTAGTGCACCCCGGCCCCGCCCATCGGGTCAACGCCCAGGTGGAGGCCGCTGTCGCGGATCAGGTCCATGTCCACCACATTGCCCAGGTCGGCCACGTAGGGGTTGAGGTAGTCGTGTAGCTGCGTGGTGGGGGCCCGCCGGGCCTGCTCTGGCGGCATGCGCTGCACCATGCGCAGGCCATTGGCCAGCAGCTCGTTGGCCTTGGTTTCAATCCACTGCGTGACGGCCGTAGCGGCCCCGCCGCCCTGGGGCGGGTTGTACTTGAAGCCGCCGTCGTGGGGCGGGTTGTGCGAGGGCGTCAGCACGATGCCGTCGGCCCAGCCGCTCTGCCGGCCTGTATTAAAGCTAATTCGGAAGTGTGTGTTAAGTTACTACCCGTAGGCGAGGCGTAAATTTGGCTATGGATTACCTGAGTTTGCGCGAGCGGCCCCGCCAGTTTCTGGCCCTAACCAGCTTGCGAGCGGCGGAGTTTGACGACTTGCTGACCGACTTTGCCCCGGCCTGGGAGCGCCACCACCGCTACCACACCCTGGAAGGAACCAAACGGGCGTTCCCCGCCCACCGCGAGCGGGCCAACGCCGTGCTGGCGGGCAGCGATATAAAGCTCTTTTTTCTGCTCACCTACCTCAAAAGCAACGCCTTGCAAGAGCACCAGGCCGCCAGCTTTGGCATTTCGCAAGCGCGCGTCAGCCACTTGGCTACCGCCCTGCTGGGCGTGCTCAACCAGGTGCTGGCCCGGCGCGGGCTGCTGCCCGTGCGCGACGGCGGCGAGTTGGCTCAGCGCCTGGCTAACCACCCGGAGCCGGTCTTTGCCTACGACGGGGTCGAGCGGGGCGTACCACGTAACACGGACCGGGAGGCCCAGGCCGAGGAGTACAGCGCCAAAAAAAAGCGCACCGCGTGAAAAACATGACCTTATGCGATTCCACGCAGTACGTGCATTTTCTCTCGGCTACGGAAAGCGGGCGAGCGCACGACAAAAAACTGGCCGACGAGTACGCGCTGCACCTACCGGCGGGCTGCGTGTTACGGCAGGATTTGGGCTTGCTGGGCCACGCCCCGACCGGGGTCGTGGTGGAGATGCCCCACAAGAAGCCGCCGAAGCGGGAGTTGACGTTTGCCCAAAAGCTGTATAACCAGTTGCTGAGTCCGTTGCGCGTCGTTATCGAACACGCGCACAGCGGTATCAAGCGCCTGCACATGGTGCAGGGCACTATCCGCTTGCGCGGCGAATGGGTGCGCGATACGGTCATGGTCGTGGCCTGTGGGCTGCACAACCTGCGCGTGCGCAGCCCGCACCGCGCCTATCGCGCACCTGTCCACGCGAAACTCGCTAACTACGCCGAATAAGCTTTATTATAGGTCACGATGGCGTGCGAGATAACCGGCGTAGGCGTGTATTCTTCATTGCCCGCCAGCCGCACCTGCACCCCGTTGGCGGCCAGCACCTCCAGGGCCGTTTCGAGCGCCGGACCAGACAGGGCGTGGGTGTCAATGCCCATAAATAACGGGCCGTCAATCTGATGGGCTTTCCGGTAAAGGCAAATACTCTGGGTAATGGCCAGGATGTGCGCCTCATTGAACGTCCGGGTCAGCGACGAGCCCCGGTGCCCGGACGTGCCAAATACCACGCGCTGGGCCGGAATATTCGGGTCCGGCGCGTCGGTGTAGTAGGCCGCGATGAGCTGGGGAATATTAACCAGGATATCGGGTGGGGCCGGCCGGCCAGCCAAAGGGCTTATCTGCATAATGCGGGGCAGGGGGCGGGTAATTTCCTGATTCAGTTGCTGGCCGCCGATGGCCGACTACAATGAGGGCCAGACGGATTCCGCCTGGCCCTCGACTGCCAATAAGCTTGTCTATCGGGCTACATCGTGGTGAGTTCGCCCACGCCCAGGATTTCGCGGGCCCGTGCTACTTCGGCCGTGGTGCCGTGCGCGATGAGCAGAAATTTGCCGGCCTTGATTTTCGTTTCGTATTCGAGCACGCTATTCTCCGGAATGCCGATGCTGGCCAGGGCCCCGGCCAGCGCGCCGACGGAGCCCACCACCACCGCCCCCTCAAGGGCTGCCACCAGCGTTATCACAAATGGCCCGGCAATGAGCAGCGGCCCGAATCCTGGCACCAGAAAAAACGCGGAGCCGAACAGCAGGCTCCAGATGCTGCCCCAGAACGCGCCGGTGCCGCCCCAGTTCAGCATGCGGTCGCCCACGTTGTAGTAGCCCACTACTTTTTCTTCGGTGTGGTATTCCTGGCCCACGATGGAGAGCTGCTTCATGTCGTAGCCGTTGGTTTGCAGCTCCTCGACGGCCCGCTCAGCCTGCGCGTGGGTGTCGTAGAGCGCCGACATTATCTGGTTTTGTTTCATAAAGGGAAGGGTTTTGGATGGTACTTAAAAGTGAATGGGCAGCAAGCAATGGCCCCCGCGCTGGCCCGTTACCCGGCGGCGGCCCCAGCGAAGCGGTAATGCAAAGTTACGCGCGGTCAGCAGCCGTCCGCATGACTAATATTATGCTTAGTGTTGATTTTTAACACGTTTTTGTGTCAGGCACTTCCATTTGGTTGCCTATTTTTTTCTGCCCCGCCGGCCAAGCCCTGACCTATACCAGCCACTTGGTCGGGGCCATTAGCGAGCGGCGGGCGGCGGGTACTCTCATAGTGCGCCACGACGCTGGCCGCGCTAAGGCGGGGCGGTACTACGGCTCTGCTTCGCAGCTTTGCGGAACTGCGGGTATCGCGCTTA
The DNA here is from genome assembly GCF_003149515.1 of Hymenobacter nivis. Lineage (NCBI taxonomy): Bacteria > Pseudomonadati > Bacteroidota > Cytophagia > Cytophagales > Hymenobacteraceae > Hymenobacter > Hymenobacter nivis. The sequence goes on along the minus strand of NZ_CP029145.1, from coordinate 1,561,021 downwards.
TCGAGGGCCGCTGGGCCCCCCGTAATTTTCGCTGCTCGAATGCCTTGCTGGCGGCTGCCCCCATGAGCCGGCAGCTGTGCCAGCGTGTGCGTCACGTTCGCGGGGTGGCGAATTGGTGGTTTAGGCTTACTTCAGCACCTCAACCGCTCCCACCGGAGCCGTCGTGTCCACGGTTTCGGCCCGTGGAATCTCGATGGTGAATGTGCTGCCCTGGCCCTCCTGGCTGGCCACGGAAATGTGGCCGTGGTGCCACTCCACGATGGTTTTGCACAGGACCAGGCCCAGCCCGGTGGTGGTTTCGCCGCGCAGGCCCGGCCGGCGGGCCTTGGTAAACCGCTCGAACAAGTACGGCTGCATGGCGAGTGGAATGCCGATGCCCTCGTCTACCACGCGAATGCGGACTACGCCGGGGCCCGGCTCGATGTGCACGGCCACGAGGCCAGCGTCGGGGGTGAATTTGAAGGCGTTGCTGACCAGGTTAATGAGCACCTGCGTGAACTTATTGACGTCGATGTTGGCGTATATCGGCTCGGCGGGCACCGTGTAGGTGAAGGCGTGGCCGAGCACCCGCTGGCCGGTCTGGAGCTGGTCGAGGGGCACGCGCAGCACGGCCCCCACGTCCACGCGGTCCACTTTCAGGTCGGTATTGGCCGAGGTCAGGAACTCCAGGTTGATGAGCTCGCGAATCATTTTTACGCTGTCGCGGCTGGTGGTTTCCAGCACGCCCAGCATATCGGGCACCCGGCTGTTGAGCGGCGCGGTTACTTCCTCCCGCAGAAACTCGGCAATCTGCTGTACCATGATGAACGCGCCGCTGAGGTCGTGCGAGAGAATTTCGAGCGTGGCGTTTTTGCGGCTGTTGAACAGGTCGGCGTTTTCCTGGTAGCGCTTCAGCACGCTGGTATCGCGCAGGGTGCCCCCGAGTAGCACCCGGCCCTGCGCATCTTGCTGGTAAGAGGGCGTGAGGCAGAACCACTGGTGCGGCTGGCCCGCTTGCAGCAGGCGCACCTCTACCTCGTTGGCGGGCGGGCCCTGCTGCCACCGCGCCCAGTAGTGCGCCAGGTAGGCCCGGTCGTCGGGGTGCAGGCGCTGGAGCAAGTCCGGCAGCTCAGCGTTCACCAGGCCGCAGGTGCCCTGGAAAACCTGCTCATACGCGGCGTTGACGTACACGATGCTGCCCGCCGTGAGGTCGTACACAAACTGAACGTGGGTGCTGGTTTCCGCCTGGTCCTGAAAGAAATCGGCTAAATCTGGCATTAGTATTTAATCGATAAAGTGAGGCTGGGATGATGCGCGGGTGGCCCCGGCATTGACGATGCCGGGGCCCTGCAACCGCCAAAACGGGGGTAGGGCCCCTCGAAAAATGCCACTCGCCCGCCCAGCGGGCGCGGTGCGAGTGGCACACTACAAGATTACGCTCGCCCGAAAGCAGCTTCTATGACGAAAATCAGGTCCCAGGCTGACAAGCCGCAGCTTTTGCTTACTACGGTTGCCCACGCCCCGATCCGACGGTGAAGCCGTCCGACCGGTTGTTGCGTGAACGATGCCCGTACGACCGGCCAGACGGAGCACACGGTAACTGGTTGGACGGCTTCACCGTCGGATCGGGACGCGGAATCTTACTTAAAAATTATTATAAACAGCTAACAACCCGGTGATTACGAGTGGCTAATGGGTTCCAGCTCGTGGTTGGCTACAAAATCCAGCAGCATCTTTAGCAGCTCGGGGCGCACACGGGGCTGCGGGGCAAATGGCACTTGCCCGGTGGGGGTAGCGGCGGCCAGCAGCGCGTGCAGCTCCGCGGCGCTGGCCACGCGGAAGCCCATATTCCAATCGGCAAAGCTGCGCTCGGCGCAGGCCCCGGCGCCCACCAGGCGGCAGCGGTAGTGGCGCGGGTCGGCCATGATATGGTCGTAGTAGAGCGTCCGCACCACGTCTTCCTCGCCCTCCAGAATCTGAAAAAACCGGTCGTCGGGCGTGTGTAGCAGCAGGCCCGAAAGATGATGCGCGCGGTTGAAGGCGCGGGCTTGGTACAGCAGTGCCGTCAGGGCCGGCGTATCGAAGGGCTGCAGGGCTCGGCTTTGGTAAATGAGGTGGTACAGGCCCATGGTGTCAGTAATTTAGATACGAGCCCGCCGATGAAGAAGACTATTCCTGGCTAACGCGGCGCTTACCATTATAAGGGCAGTGAAGTTACGCGTATTTTTTGATAATCAACCCAATTCAAACGTATTAAAATACCCGCTAGCCTCAATACCCGCCAGCCTCAACACCCGCCAGCCTCGGCCGGCCAGCTAATTGGCGGGGACTTCGGCAAGCCGGGCCAGCAACTGGGGCACGATGAACTCGCCCTCGGGTAGGCCCTGCTGCCGCCACAGCTCCACGCCCTGCCGCATCAGCACGAAGGCCGGCAAGGTGGTTGCCCGGAAGCTGTGCACCACGACCGGATGGCTGGTATCGTCCACCGACAGTACCCGGATAGCGCTCCCCAGCCGCTGCTGCAATACTTGGAGGGCCGCCAGCGTGGCCGCCCGCACTTGCAGGGCCGTGCCTACCGTTGGCAGCAGCACCAGCAGCACGGCCGCATCGGCGGCCAGAGCAGAGGTTGGGGCGGACACAGGATTGGACATGGCAAGCAACTGGCTGGCAATAGGAAAAAAGAACAAAGGTAAATGTAGTGCCTTACCGTGCCCGCAAGTAAGAGAATACTTGCTTAGATAGTTAATACGTGTCATGTTAATTTGAGATAAGGGTAATACAATAGTGCTATCTAGTTTGCCGCAGGGACTGGGGGGCAGTTGTCAGAAGCCAAAGCCCCAAGCGTCTACCCGGCCAGCGCAGTGGCGCTTATAGGAACGGCCTTGCCAATTTCAATTAGCAGGTGTCGCAAAACTATCGGACCGTCTGGGGTACTGCTATGACAGTTGTCGGGTAAATACCTGACGTTCGTCATGAGAAGGGCCCCGCTTACCGCCGACCTTTGATTCGAGCGAGGCTTAGCCCAGAACCCCGTTTTTTTCGCGCCCGCCCATGCTTCCGGTTTCCTACACCATCACTCTCTCCAACCTGCTCTACACGCACTCCCGCGAGTTTGTGGGTATTTATGATGTTGAAACAGGCTGGTTTACGCAGGTAAACCCCGTGGCCGTGCAGCTGCTGGGCTACGCCTCGGAAGAAGCCTTTCTCACCGACCCCGACCACTCGCTGCGTACGCCGCCCTGGACGGTCGCTGAGTGGCGGGGCCTGTGCGAGCTCACGCAGCGCGAAGGCCACCACGAGCAGGAAACGACCATTCGCCGCCACATCGGCGAGCCGTTTCTGGCCTACATGCGGCTCACGTATTTTGAAGCCGAGGACCGCGCCACGCTCCTCGTGTGCCTCACGGAGCAAAGCCCGTTGCAACGGGCCGAGCGGGACCTGGCCCACAGCGTGCGCCGCTTCGAGGCGGTGTTTGCCAATGCTACCATCGGCATCATCGTCTGCAATAAAGCCGGCATTATGGTGTCGGCCAATGAGTTGGCCGGGCAGCTGTTTGGCTACACCCTGCCCGCGCTGCTGGGCCAGCGCATCGAGGTGCTGGTGCCCGGTGCCGCCGGCTACCAGCACGAGCTGCTGCGCGAAACGTTCAACCAGCGCCCGGAGGTGCACAGCGCGGGCGTGCGCCGCGTGCTGCAAGGCCAGCGCCAGAATGGCTCGGTGTTTCCGGTAGAAGTCAGCCTGAGCTACTTCTACCTCGACGAGGAGCTGTACGTGGTGGCCTACATGCTCGACATCAGCCTCAAGCAAGCGGCCGAGCAGGAATTAATTGCCCAGCACCAGCAAATTGCCCGCCTCAACGCCGAACTGGAGCAGAAGGTGGCCGACCGCACCCACGCCCTACTCAGCACCCTGGCCGACCTCGAAAAGCGCGGTCAGGAGCTGGCCCTGGCCCTGACCGCTGAGCGCGAGCTGGGCGAGCTGAAATCACGCTTCGTGAGCATCGCCTCGCACGAGTTTCGTACGCCGCTCACGGCCGTGCTCACTTCGGCCACGCTCATTGGCAAGTACCCCGGCGGCGACCAGCAGGCCCAGCGCGTGCGCCACCTGAAGCGTATTGAAACCTCGGTTAACCACCTTAACACCATCCTGGAAGAGTTTCTCTCGGTGGGCCGCATCGAGGAAGGCACCATGGAGACGCGGGCCACCACCTTCGACCTGGCCACGCTGCTCACCGAAACCCTGGCCGACGTGCAAAGCCTGCGCAAGCCCGGCCAAACTATTGTGCGGCTGGTGGAATGCCCCGACCCGGTGCACCTCGATTCGTCGCTGCTGCGCAAAATTGTGGTCAACCTGCTCTCCAACGCCCTCAAGTATTCGGGCGAAAACTCAGTCGTTACAGTGCGGGCCAGCTGCCAGGCCAACCAATTGGTGCTGAGTGTGGAAGACCAGGGTGTGGGGATTTCCAAAGAAGACCAGGCACACCTGTTCGAGCGGTTTTTCCGGGCCCGCAGTGTCAGTACCGTGCCCGGCACCGGGCTAGGTCTTTACATTATTGCCAGCTACCTGGAGCTGCTGCGGGGCACCATTGCCCTGCGCAGCACCCTGGGCCAGGGCACCACCGTCACCATCACCGTTCCCTATGAAAACGATTCTGCTGATTGAGGACGATGCCTTCATCCGGGAAAATACGGCCGAGCTGCTCGCCCTGACCGGCTACACTGTGCACACCGCCGAAAACGGTAAAATCGGCATCGAAAACGCTCTGGCCGCCCGGCCCGACCTCGTCATCTGCGATATTATGATGCCGGTGCTCGACGGCTTCGGCGTGCTGCACATCTTCAACCAGAACCCGCAGCTGGCGGGCGTGCCGTTTATCTTCCTCACCGCCAAAACTGAGCGTGCCGACCAGCGCCGCGGCATGGAGATGGGCGCCGACGATTACCTCACCAAGCCCTTTAGCGAGAACGAGCTGCTGAACGCCGTAAGCGGCCGCCTCGACCGCTTTCAGCACCTCAAGCCCGACTACGACCTGAAGGCCGGGGGCCTGGATGAGTTTCTGGACGATGCCCGCGCCGTGGGCAACCTGGCTGGCCTCTCGGCCGACCGCCGCGCGCACCCGGTGCGCCGCAAGCAGGACGTGTACTTGGAAGGCGACGAGCCCACGCGGGTGTATTTCGTGCAGGCCGGCCGCATCAAAACCGTGAAAACCACCGAGGCTGGTAAGGAGCTGATTACCGGCTTCTATGGCCCCGGCGAGTTTTTTGGCTACCTGGCCCTGCTGGGCAACACCCCGCACACCGACTCGGCCGTGGCCGTCGATGATTCGGAGCTGGTGTACATTCCGCAAGACGATTTTTCGCAGCTGCTGCTGCGTAATCCGGCGGTCAGCCAGCAGTTTATTCACCTGCTGGCGGGCCGCGTGGGCGAGCGCGAGCAGCAGCTGCTGGCGATGGCCTACAGCTCCATCCGCCGGCGCGTGGCCGATACGCTGCTGCGCCTCTACGCGCCCACGGCTGACGACCCGGACGCCACCATCCAGCTCACCCGCGACGACATGGCGGCCATGGTGGGCACCGCCCCCGAATCCTTGATTCGCACCCTGAGCGAGTTTAACCAGAACGGCTTGATTGAGCTGACGCCCAAGAACATCCGGATACTGGAACCGGAGAAGCTGCGCCGGGCGCGCTGGTAAGCCCACCGTGGGCTACTGGTTCATGTAGCGCCGGTAAAACCAGCGCTTCAGCAGCTCCGCCGCCGCGACGTAGGCCCCCACGATGCCCAGCACGGCCCCGTACAGCACCAGGGGTAGCGACACGAAGCCAAATACGCGGGCCAGGGGCGTAAGTGGCAGCGCCAGCAGGCCCAGCGCGACGAAGCCGGTAGGGCCTAGCCACCGGCCCGGCCGGGCGCAGTAAAAGGCTCCGCGCGCCCTTCCAGTGGACCATCGGCAACGACCGCACCCGCTGGCTGCTGGCCGTGGACCCCACCCAGCGCGAAACCATCTTGTCCCTCGGGGCCTTCCTGCAAAACCTGGAAGCCGCCGCCGCCCACCTCGGCTACGCCTGCCACTGGCAGCTACTGGCCGACAATAACCAGGCGGACAGTGTAATGGATGTGGCCCTGGCCAAGGCCGCCGGCCTGCCCGCCGTCGACATTGCGGGCCTGCTGCGCCGCCGCACGGTGCGCACCGGCTACCGCAACCAGCCGCTGGCCCCGGCTGACGTGCGCGCCCTGACTGCCGGCGAGCCCGGCTACCACTTCTTCCGCCGCGACTCGCCCCAGGGCCAGTGGCTGGACCCCCAAACCCTGGCCGCTAATCACCAGCAAACTTACCGCGACGCGGCCGAGTAGGAGCTAACGCTGGGTTCGGTTTTCGGGCCAGGAAGCCGCCCGGCACCGCGACGGCCTCACGCCCGCCAGCATGGAAGTCGGGGGGGTAGCCGGGTGGTGGATGTAGCATTTTTACACCCCGGCCACGGTACTGAAACCGAGCTTCCGGGAAGCTGGCCTGGCCAAGGTAGCCGAGCAGGTGGGCCAGTCGGGGGGCTGGCTGATGCTCACCAGCCCCGACCGTGCCACCCCCATACTGCTCGATACCGGCCGGCGGGTGCAGCGCTTCTGGGTGCAGGTGTGGGGCCGCGGCATCGCCTTGCATCCCATGACGCAGGTACTGGAGGAAGCGCCCTTCGCCCAGCAAGCCAACGGTGCCCTGGGTCTGGCCGAGCCCACCCAGTTCCTGCTACGCTGCGGCTACCTGGATGACTACCCCGAGCCCACGGCCGAGCGCCGCCCGGTCGAGTGGTTCGTCCATAACGGCAAGGTGAGCCGGAACATGGCGTAGCGCCGGGGCCCTGGTAGGAAGAAATGGGTAGGCTTAAAACGGCCGCAGCTAGTCGTAGGCCAGCGCGCGCATAGTGAAGCGGGCGTAGGGCTGCAAGTAACCGTCTAAGTACTCACGCATAAGTAAGCGTATTGAATTGAACGTCATACTGAGCGCAGTCGAAGCATCTCTACCTCGTAAGTAAATAATTACTGTTGCGGTAGAGATGCTTCGACTGCGCTCAGCATGACCGCCTTTTTTGCTACGGTTACTTTTGCGCGACTACTTAGTAGCCAGTTGGCTTCCAGCACAGTGGGGATGCGCACGCCGTGCCATTCCTGGTAGTGGGCGCAGCGCACCACCCACGGTCGCAAGGCATCGTCGCCGAAGTAGCGCTGGGTTTCGCACTGCACCAGCTCGTCGTCGTCGTTGAAGCGCACGAGGCAGGCCAGCTCCTCGCCCCGGTAGGTGAACAGTAGGCGGGCCGAATGCGCGTCCACTGCCTGCCAGCGGAGCCACCTGCCGGGCAGCAGCGCGGTGGGCAGCAGGACGCTCTCGCTCAGCCAGCGCAGCAGCTCGCCCTGGTCGTAGTGGGGGCCGTGGCCCTGCACAATGGCCAGGGCCCCCAACAGGCGCACCGTGAGGGCCCCGCGGCCGGCCATGTATTCGTCGCGGGCCGTGAACCAGCGCGTGGAACCCTGCCAGATGAAGCCGGGCGGGTCGGCCGTCACGTACTGCTCGCCGGTAATGGCCACCCAGTCTTTTTTCAAATCGGTTTTGAACTGCCCGGTGTGGCGCCAGCGCAGGCCGCGCAGGTAGGGCTGGCCCTCGGGCAGCACGCGGCGGAAATAGCGCTGCACCGGCGCGGGCAGCCCGGCCGGTTGCACCCCGCAAAAAATCTGGGGCGCAGCACCGGTGGCTTGGGCAAACAGCCACCCCACGTCGCGGCGTAGCTGGCGGGCGGCCAGGGCCCGGCCCAGCAAGGTGCCCAGCACGGGCAAGGCCAGGGCGGCCGCGGCCAGCGGCCACGCGAGTTTCTGGTTCATAGCCGCGTTGGTTGAGGGGAGGAAATAGGGGTTGGAGCAGCGGCTACGGCTTGGTTGGGGGGGGGTAGGTGCCTCCTGGCCTGAATTAATCATACATTAATTCCGATGCAATAATCTAATCATCAATAAGAAAGCTAATAGCTGTCAGCTAAGGGCTGCTCGAAGTCTCCCGCTAAGGCTCAATACTTAGCGCCAGGTTTTTTATACAGCTGCCGCCAGCGGCCCGCCCACCGCCAGGATGACGAAGTGGACGCTGGACGTGATGCCGGCCAGCACGAGCATAAACGCCAGGGCCGCCGCGCTGTATCTTTTCCTGGCCGGGCGGGCGAGGCCTGCACCGCCACCAGGCTGACCACCAGCGGCGGCACCATGAGCACGATGAGCAGCTCCATAAGGGAAAAGAAGGGCTCGCCGATTGGGTCAGCCGGCGACCGAAGCCCATACATGCCAAGCCCTGTAACAGCCGCGTAGGCCACGCCCAAGCCAAACACCGCCCAGGCCGCCGCCCGGCCCAGGGTGCGGTGCTGGGCCGTGAAGCCCGTGGGGGCCCCGGCGAAGTGCGTTGGGGCCGGTGCAGTACCCATCAAGCGCTGATAAGCAAGTGGTTGTTCACGTCCGTGGCGCCGTCGAGGTTGGCCCCGCGCCCGGCCTGCTGGCGGGCCAGCCACGGCTCCACGGCGCCGCTGAGCGCGACGCGGCCGGCCCACACGCCTGGGCCAATCAGCTGGTTGTGGAACAAGGCCGGCCGGTAGGGGTGCAGGTGCTGGGCCAGCTGGGCATCCCAGGCCTCGCCGCGGGGCGGGCCCTGGGTGGGGGCCCCCGCCAGGTGCACGTGGTTTATCACCTCAACCACCCCGTTGATGCCAGCGGCCACGTCGGCCGCCCGCTCCCGGTCGAAGCAGTCCACCACCACCCCCGACAGCTGCACGCACCCGTTGGCCACCTGTACCGCAAAGCGGCAGCGGTGTACGTAGGGGTCGTGCAGCAGGGCTGCCCGCACCTGCGCCTGAATAGTGGCGTCGGGCTCATTGCTGCGGACCTTCAGCAAGTTATGTATCTCCCGCACACCTGCTACGGCGCGCGCAACCTGCTCGGCGGCTTGCCGGGCGCGCAGGTTGCTGAGCGTGCCCAGCAGCGTTGCCACCCCGGCGCGCACCTGCACTGCGAGGAGCAGGGCGGCGAGGCACGGTTCGGCGCGCAGCGCCGCCCGAACGGCCTGGGCCACAGTTATATCGGGCTGGGGACGGAAATCCGGGTGGGCCTGGGCGTAGCCAGGATTCCAGTGGGCTGCCAGTGGGCTGCGGGCCTCGGCGCGGCCGGTCCCGGCAGCGTAGGCAGCGGCGGCCAGGCGGCCGATTGCGGCGACCAGGTACGCTTCTGTGGTGGGCAACCCAGTGGGGAGGAACATGGTGGGGAGGGAAAAGGAGAGGCCCCGGCCGGCCGCGTGGAACGGTAGCAAAGCTCCGCCCTGGCAGGAGCACCCGCGCTGATGGGGGTCAGCCAAAAGGCTGATTTACGTCATGCTCATCGGTTAAATGGGTTCTCCCTATTCGCTGTGAAAATCTGGTAATGAGTATACTAGCGCATTTTTTGGATCCAGGTACAGTCTGGCTGCTGCCGGGCCGCAGGCTCTTTCAGCCGCCCGACCGGTTCTCATCAGGGAAAACAACTGGCGGCGAGTCAGCTGGTCGGCCGGCTGAAAAAGCCGGCCGACCGGGCCGTACCCGGACCTGAAAACTGCGCTGGCAGGGCAGCGCGCGCAGTAGCTACTGGCTGGTATCAGCGGGGCGGGCTCTGCCGCGAAGCCCCCGGGATGCGGGGCCCGGGCGGGTGCCTACCGGCCCACCAGTGCCACTTGCACCGGTTGCTGGGCCACGATTTCCTCGTTACCCGCTTTCAGTACTACGTCGCCGGCTTTCAGGGGCCCGAACACCTGCACCTGACCGGCGTTTTCGTCGCCTTTCTGCACGTCCACCAGCTCGGTTTTGCCGGCTACTACCCGGATGACGTAGGTGCGCTCGGCGGTGCTGACCACGGCCGACTTGGGCACGTAGAGGCTGGTTTTGGGAGATTTGATGGGAATGGTAGCTGAGGCAAACATGCCGGGTTTTAGTTGCTCCTGGGGATTAGGGATGTCGATTTCCACCGTTTCGGCGCGGGTGCCGGGCGTCACGTTGTCCGCCACGCGGTCAATACTGCCCGCAAACGTGCGCCCCGGAAAGGTGCGCACATTGAACTGCACCGGGGCCCCCTGGTGGATGTCGCCCACATAGGCTTCGGGCACGGCCACGCGCAGGCGTAGCCGGCTGAGCTGCTTGAGCCGGAACAGGGGCACGGTGCTTTGGCCGCCGGGCCCCACCAGCGCGCCGGGGGCAGCGTTGCGCTCGGTGATGACGCCGGCCATCGGAGCCGTGAGGCGCAGGTAGGCCGCCATTTGGGCGGCGGCCTGGTAGTGGGCGCGGGCGGCCACCACGTTCAGGCTGTCGCTGGTGGCCTGGGTGCGGGCCTGGTCGAGGCTGAGGGGCGACACGGCCCCGGCGGTGCGGGCCGTTTGGCGCAGGCGGCGGTAGGTGCCCCGGCTGGCCTGGAAGCTGGCCTGGGTCACGCTCTGCTTGGAGCGGGCCTCGCTCAGGGCGGCCGTTAGCTCGGGCGCGTCCAGCTCGGCCAGCACCTGGTCCCGGCGCACGTGGTCGCCAATGTCGGCGTGCAGGGCCTTCACGTAGCTGCTCACGCGGGGCATGATGTCGGTCTGGAAGTAGCTGTCCAGCTCGCCGGGCAGGCTAAGGCTTTGGGCCGGCTGGGTGGCCGTGACGCGCACGGCATCGTAGCGCACATCGGCCGGCGCCGGTGCAGCGGTTGCTTCGGCGGCGGCCTGGCCCTGCGCGGCGTCGGTCGAGTTGCAGCCGCCGAACAGAGCCGCCGTGGCCGCCAGGCCCAGCGCAGCCAAAGCACGCAACAAAGGAGCGGGAAAGGGCATAATAAAGGAGTTATAAGATGAAGATTAGTAGTTGAAAATCAATGGTTAAGCCAATTAGAAATCACGGTGGATCTTTAACTTTTAACCTTAGGACTTACGCAAAAAGTGTAACTTGAAAGGAAAAGCCATGAAAGTGACGGCACAACTGTACGGGCAGTTTTTGGTGAGCAGCCAGGTCAACTACACGGGGACGTATCTGGCCGAGCATCTGGAGGGCCTCTCGCACGACAACGTGCGCTATTTTCTCAAAACCCGGCGTTTCACCCCCCGCCAGCTCTGGCAGCAAGTACGCCCACAGGTGATGCTCAGCGCGCGGGGCTACGTCCTGTTTGACGACACGGTGCTCGACAAGCACCACAGCCGGCGCATCGAACTCGTACGCCGCCAGTACAGCGGCAACGCCCACGGCGTGATTGCCGGCATCGGCCTGGTGACGTGTGTGTACGTCAACCCCGAAACCGACCAGTTCTGGCTCATTGACTACCGCCTTTTCGCCCCCGACACCGACGGCAAGACCAAGCTCGACCATGTGGCCGACATGCTCGGGCAATTGGCCCCGCGCAGTATCCCATACCGCACGGTGCTCATGGATAGCTGGTACGCCACCACGGCCCTGTTCAAGTGGCTGCTGGACGAAGGCAAAACATTTTACTGCCCGCTGAAAAGCAACCGGCTCGTCGATGATTCCGGCGGCCAGCAGCCCTACCAGCCCGTGGCCTGCCTGTGCTGGTCGGCCGCCGAAGTAGAAGCTGGCAAAATCCTGAAAGTGAAGGGCATGCCCAAAGATTTCAAACTGAAACTCTTCCGCGTACTGGTGTCCACCCACCGGACGGACTACCTCCTCACCAACGAGGTTGAGCCCTTGCACACGGCCGCTGCCGAACACGAAAGCAGCGTCCGCTGGACGATTGAGCAGTTTCACCGCGAACTCAAGCAACTCACCGGCGTGCAGGCCTGCCAGTGCCGGCTGGCCCGCAGTCAGCGCAATCATATTGCCCTGGCCGTGCGCGCTTGGACCTGCCTTAAACAAGCCGCCTACCAAACCAAACAAACCGTCTATCAGCTCAAACAAGGCTTTTTGGATGAGTATATGCGACATGAATTACGCCAGCCTTCGCTCGCGTTTGCGTAAGTCCTAAACCTATAACTTTTAACTCTTTTTTACACCAGCACCGGCTGTTCGCTCAGGCTGTGCTCGGTAGCGGGCGCTTCGTAGCCGTCGTAGGTAGCGCTCGCCGGGTCGTCGGGATCGAGCGAGACGGAGGCGAACGTCGTCTTACGCTGCAAGGCCGCGAACACCACCGGTAGCACGAACAGGGCCGCCACTGTGGAGGCCAGCAGGCCCCCAATCACGGCCCGGCCCAGCGGGGCCGACTGCTCGCCCGCTTCGCCCAGGCCCGAGGCCATGGGCAGCATGCCGGCCACCATGGCCAGCGAGGTCATCAAAATGGGCCGTAGGCGGGCCGCGCCGGCTAGGCGGGCAGCGGCCACGGCGTCGCGGTAGCGCAGGCGCAGGCTTTCGGCGTTGGTGACGATGAGCACGGCGTTGGCCACCGACACGCCCACCGACATGATGACGCCCATGTACGATTGCAGGTTCAGGGTCTGGCCCGTGAGCAGCAGCAGGGCCAGCGCGCCGGCCAGCACGGCCGGCACTGTCACGAGCACCACGGCGGCCACTTTCAGCGACTGGTAATTGGCAGCCAGCAGTAGGAAAATGACTACCACGGCCAGGCCCAGGCCGGTTTGCAGGCTGCTCAGGGTTTCGGTGAGCAGCTTGGCCAGGCCGCGCAGCTCCACCACCGAGCCCTTGGGTGGCGCGCCTACGGCCTTGATGGCCCGCTGCACGTCGCGGGTGGCGGTGCCCAGGTCCTGGTGGTCGATGTTGGCCGAGACGGTGATGATGCGGCGCGGGCCGATGCGGTCGTACTCGCCGGGCACGTTGGCGGTGTGCAGCGTCGCCACGTCGCCGAGCGTAGGGCGCAGCTGGCCCGGCACCAGGGGCAGGTTCTGCATATCGGCTTCCGATTTCATGTCCTGGGACTGCAACTGCACCTGCACCTGGTAGGCAAAGCCCTTGCTCTGGTCGAGCCACAGGTTCTTGGCCGTGAAACGACTGCTGCTGGTAGCCGCCACCAGCGACTTAGCAATTTGGTCGGGGGTCAGGCCAAACTGCGCGGCCCGCTCGCGGTCCACGTCAATCTGCACCGTGGGGTAGCTTAGGGGCTGGTTAATGCGCACGTCGCGCAGGTAGGCAATCCCCTTGAGCCGGGCCACGAGCTTGTCGGCGTAGGCTTTGCCGTCGGCCAGGCTCTTGCCGCCCACCAGAATTTCGATGGGCGTCTGGGCCCCCTGGCTCATGATTTTATCGGTCAGCTCAATCGGCTCGTAGCTCAGCTGCACGTCGGGTAAGTGCTGGTGCACGGCCTGCCGAATCTGGTCCTTGAGCGCGTCCAGGTTCTTTACTTGGTAATCCTCGGCCAGGTTCACCTGCAAGTCGGCCTCGTTGGGGCCGGCGTTGAACACGTACAGCGCGCTAGTGCCGTAGGAGCTGGGCGTCATGCCCACGAAGGCCGAGGTAATGGCTACGTTTTTAGGGCCCACAATCTGCTGAATGAGGCTAATCACCTCCTTGGTGCGCTCCTCGGTGCGCTCGATGCGCAGCCCCTCGGGGGCCACGATGCGCACCTGAAACTGCTTGGAGTGGGTAATTTTAGGCATCATGTCCTGCCCGATGAAGTAGAAGCACACCCCAATCACGGTCGCGCACACCACGCCGTACACGGTGCCGACCAGGGCCCGGTGGCGCAATAGCTTATCCAGGATGCCCAGGTAGGCCAGCTTCACCCGCTCGAAGCCCTTGACTTTATCCTGGTGGTGCACCTCGTAGCCTTCCTGGCTGACTTCGCGGGGTTGCTTCAAGTCGGGCAGCAAGCTCAATTCGTGCTCCGAAGTATGTTGGTGGCCTTTCAGCCACCAGTTGGCCACCACCGGCACGAAGGTTTGCGAGAGGGTGTAGGAGGCGATGATGGCGAAGCCCACCGAGAGCGAGAGCGGAATGAACATGCCGCGCGGCACGCCCGACATGAGGAAGGCCGGCGCAAACACCGCCAGGATGCTGAGCGTGATGAGCAGCAGCGGAAACGATACTTCCTGGCTGGCATCCAGAATGGCGCGGGCCTTGGTTTTGCCCATTTCTTGGTGCTGGTGAATGTTCTCGATGACTACCGTCGCCTGGTCCACCAGAATGCCGATGGCCAGCGACAGCCCCGACAAGGTCATGATGTTGATGGTCTGCCCGGTTAGTTGCAGCAGTAGAATGGCCGTCAGAATCGAAATCGGAATGGTGAGAATCACAATAGCCGACGAGCGCCAGTCGCCCAGAAACAGGAACACGACCAAGCCCGTGAGCAGGGCCCCCAGCCCGCCCTCGAAGGCCAGGCTGTGCACGGCCTGGCTCACGTACACCGACTGGTCGAACTCGTAGCTGAGCTGCACGTTGTCGGGCAGCAGGGCGCGCATCTCGGGTAGCTTGGCCTTCAGCGCGTTCACCACGCTCATCGTGGAGGCGTCGGCCGACTTCGTGACGGGGATATACACCGAGCGTTTGCCGTTGATGAGGGCGTAGCCCACCGGTACGTCGGTGGCATCCTCCACCGTGGCCACGTCGTGGATGAACACCATCGGCCCCACGCCCTGCCGCAGCGGGATGTTGAGAAATTCGGGAATTTTATCCAGCACCGTGTTGCTGGGCGTCATCACCATGTAGTTGCCCATACCCACCGAGCCAGCCGGCGACACTTGGTTATTTTTCACGATGGCCGACACGATTTCGTCGGGCGTGAGCCGGTAGCTTTTCATCTTTTCGGGGTCCACGCGCACCACCACCGTGCGCTCGTTGCCGCCGAAGGGCGGCGGGGCCGACGCCCCCGGAATCTGCGAGAACAAGGGCCGGATGCGGGTCGAGGCCAGGTCCTGCATCTGCCCCAGCGAAGCGCTGGTCGAGCTAAACACCAGCTCACCTACCGGCAGGCTGCTGGCGTCGAAGCGCACCACCGTGGGCGGCACCGTGCCCGGCGGCATGTAGCTCAGCACCCGGCTCACCTGCGAAGCCACTTCGCCAGCCGCCTGGGCCATGTTCACGTCCTCGTAAAACGTGCACTTCACCAGGCACAGGCCCTGGATGTTCTTCACCTCCACGTCCTTGATGCCCGACACGTAGAGCATTTGGTTTTGGTAGCGGGTGGCGATGAAGCCCTCCATCTGGGCCGCCGTCATCCCGCCGTAGGGCTGGGCGATGTAAATGGTGGGCAAATTCAGCCGGGGGAAAATGTCAATCGGGATACGCCCCAGCGCCAGCGCCGCGAAGACGAGCACCCCCAGCAGGGCCACGATAACGGCAATCGGGCGGGCTAATGCGGTTTTTATCATTTTTTTGGCTATTGGCTAGAAGCTGGGGGAGAGCAACGAAAAGGGGAAAAGCTAGTGGCCATCAGCCATCAGCTAAGGGCTTTACAGCTGCCCGAGTAACTCGCCGAGGTTACCGCTAGCTGCCCCTTGCAGCAGCACGGCGCGCCAGAGGTTGTTGGTGGCCAGGGCCTGGTCGGTTTCGGCGCGGTTGAGTACTTCGGTGGCCTGAGTGAGCACGAGCAGGTTATCAAGGCCCGCGTCGTAGCGGGCGCGGGCCTGCCCGTAGGCTTGGCGGGCGGCGGCCAGCTGCAGCGGGGCTTGCTGGGCCGTTTGCTGGGCCAGCTCTACTTGCAGGCGAGCGTTTTGCAGCTGCGTGGCCAGCTGCAGGGCCTGCTGGTCGTAGTCGGCGCGGGCCTGCTCGGTGCGGATGCGCTGGGCCTGCGCGGCGCGGCCCGAGTGAATCAGCTCGGTGAGACGCCAAGTGAGCGTGGCACCGGCCATGTAGTCGTAGGCCTTAAAAGGCAGGCCCGCGCCCGGCGATGAGTCGATGACGAAGTTGCCGTGGTCGTCGGCGGCGTCGTGCACGCCCGAGCCCCGGCCCCAGGTCGAGGCCAGCAGGTTTAGGGAGGGCCGTTTGTTGGCAGTGAAGAGTTTGGTTTGAGCATCGCTGAGGGTAATGCGTTGGCTGTAGGCCCGCAGCAGCGGATTGTTGGCGTGGGCGGTATCACCGGCGGGCGGCCCGGCGGCGGTTTGGGGCAGGTGGGTGTAGAAGGCCATCGAATCAAGCTGCACATCCTGCGTGGGCTGGCCCAGTAGGCCGGCCAGCCGGGTGCGCTGCTCACGGGCCTGCTGGCGGGCGGCCAGTACCTGCAAGCGGGCGCGGGCCACCTCGGCATTAGCCGTGGCCGAATCGATGCCTGCCCGGATGCCCGAGCGCGTGCCGGCTTTGATGACCGTAGCCAGGGCCAGGGCCCGCGCCAGATTGGCTCGCTGCAAGGCCACGGCCTTTTCAGCTCCCAGGGCCAGCAGGTAGGCATCCGCCACCTGGGCCTGGTACTCAAACCGGGCTTGGGCCAGGTCGGCCTGGGCCGCCGACACGGCCGCTTCGGAGCGGCTCTCGTCGGCCCGGTAGCGGCCGAAAGTCACGGCTGGCCACTCAATCGCCAGCGCCCCGAGGCTGGAAAAATTGGTACGCCCGTCGTAAGAAGTAGTTTTAATGCCGCCCGAAATCGGGATAGCCATCCCGCCAATAAACGCTCCCCGCACCTGGTTCATGGTCGAGTTTACGCCCTGGAGCTGGGCGCTGACCTGCGGCAGGAAGGCCGCCCGGTTGGTGCGCACGTCGGCCTGTGCCGCCCGCACCGCCGCCTGGCGGGCGCGCAGGGCGGGGTAGTTATCCTGGGCCACGTGCAGGGCCTGGGGTAGGGTAAGGGGGCGGGGCAGCTGGGGCAGTTCGCGCGGCTGCTGGGCCCAGGCAGCGGGGCCGGCCAGCAGCCCGGCCAGCAGCCCGGCCAGCATCAGGGCCCAGCCCACGGAAAAAAGGTTTCGCAGCTTCATAGCGCAAACTTCCCGCAGCCCTATTAACGTGGCATTAAAGCCAAATTAAAAGTTATTAAAGCCCTGCCTCGGCACGCGGCTAGCCCGGTGCCGGGCGCAGCGGCAGCCAGACTTCGGCCACCGTACCGCCGCCCGGCCGGGGTAGCAGCCGCAGCCGGCCCCGGTGCAGGTGAATGATGCGCTGGGCCAGCGTGAGCCCAATGCCAAAGCCGGGAATGTCACCCACGGCGCGGCCCCGCGTCAGAGGCTGAAAAATGTGCTCCTGCTCGTCGGGCGCGATGCCAGGGCCGCGGTCCTCCACCAGCAGGCGCACTGCCTGGGGGCCGTCCAGGGTCAGGGTCAGGATGACGGGCTGGCCGTTGGAATACTTAGCGGCGTTATCGACCAAGTTACCCAAGGCCGTGCTGAGCAGACGGGCGTTGCCGAGCACCTGCGGCGTTTGGGGCTGCGTTTCCACGTCTTCGCCGATGGCCAGGTCCAGGCGCTGGCCGGGCCGCTGCTGCTGAGCGCTGCCCACTACGTCGAGCAGCAGGTCCACTACTGCCAGGGGCTGGCCGTCGAGGTGGGCGGCCCCGTCGAGGCGGGCCAGGTGCAGCAGGCCGTTGGCCAGGGCCGTGAGCTTGTCCAGCTCGCCCACCGCCTGGCCGATGCCTTTCTGGAGGCTGCCCACGTCGGCGTCGTAGGCCAGCGACGTTTCCAGCCAGCCCTTGATGGTGGTGAGCGGCGTGCGCAGCTCGTGCGAGGCGTGGGAGATGAACGAGCGCTGACCCTCGACCAACGCTTCCTGCCGGCCCAGCAGCTCATTGAAGGCCCCCGCCAGCGCCCCGACCTCGTCGCGCCGGTTGAGCGGGCGCAGCCGAAAAGCCAGCGACCGGGCCTCGGCGGTGCGCAGCTGCCCCAGCAGAAAATTGAGCGGCGCCAGCGCCCGCGTGGCAAACAGTAGCCCCAGCGCCGCTACCAGCGCCACGGCGGCTAGGTTGCCGTAGAGAAAGGAGTTGAACAGGGTTTGCTGCTGGGCAAAGCCCTGCTGGTCGTAAGCAGTTACCACGGCTACGTACTGCCCCTCGGCGTCGGGCCGGCGGTAGGCCAGCGCCACGCCTTCCTTGGGGTGGGCGTGGCCGGGCTGCCGGTAGGAAAAGCCCAGGGCGCCCTGCTGCCGTACCCGTGCCAGCCAGCCGGCGGTGGGGTGGTAGTCGGCCCCGGCGCTGCCGTAGAGCCGCCGGTTGGCCGGCGTGTACAGCTGTTCGGCCTGCTCGGGCAACGACGCCAGCACGGTGCCGGCAATGGAGTCGTCCAGCGCCAGAATCTGCCGCGTCACGGCCGCCTTGCGGGCTAGCCGTTCGCTAAAAGAGTGCTGGCGAAACCGGGCGGTGCTCACGTACACGTACCCCGAAAAAACCAGCAGCAGCCCGCTGACCAGCGCCGCAAACCAGAGCAGAAGCTTGTGTTTTATCTGCATCGCGCTTAGAAGCTGTTTAAGTTAGTGGCCTTCAAAAAAGCCTTCTGTTACCCCAACCAGATACTTCAGGGGGAGACGTTGCTGCAAACGGGCCAAATTTCCGCCAAGCAGGTGTCAGAGGTTGGCTGGAAGACAGGCAAAATTTGCCTTAATATTGAAAATTAGTTAGTTCATCTGAATCAACTAACTCAAACAGCTTCTTAGCCTTGCAGCAAGTAGCCCGCCCCTACGACCGTGTGCAAAAGCTTCTGACTAAAGCCTTTGTCCATCTTCTTACGCAGAAAATTCATGTACACGTCGATGACGTTGGTGTTGGTATCGAAGTGCAAGTCCCAGACCTTTTCGGCAATGTCGATGCGGCTGACGGTGCGGCCCTTATTGGTGAGCAGGTACTCGAGCAGCGAATACTCGCGGCTGGTGAGCTCGATGCGCTGGCCGGCGCGGGTCACGGTGCGGGTCGTCGTATCCATTTCCAGGTCGGCCACCCTCAGCACGGCGTGCAGGCCGCTGTAGGCCGTACTGCGCCGGGCCAGCGCCCGGATGCGCAGCAGCAGCTCCCGAAACTCGAAGGGCTTGGTAAGATAGTCGTCGGCCCCGGCCCCGAAGCCATCCTCCTTGTCCTGCAGGCCGTCCAGGGCTGTGAGCAGCAGCACCGCTTGGCGTGGCGAGTGCTGCTTGATGTAGCGGCACAGCTCGAAGCCGTTCAGGCCGGGCAGGTTCACGTCCAGGATGACTACATCGAACGGCTGCTGGTCGAACAAGCGCCGGCCAATCAGCCCGTCAAAGGCTACCTTGATGTCGTAGCCCTCGCTCTCAATTCCTTTGCGGATAAACGAGGCCAGGCTCGCTTCGTCTTCGACCAGCAAGATTTTCATCCGGCAAAGGTCTTCGTAAGCTAGTAAGGGCAGATGAAGTTATAGCAGTTTTCAGGTCCGGGTACGGCCCGGTTCGCCGGCTTTTTCAGCCAGCCGACCGATTGACTATCATAGGGCTTACGCAGTTGCTGCTGGCGGCCTGCTGGAAGAAGTTCGGCCAGGGCATATGCTGGTGGCCTCACCGCTTCGGCCACGAGGGGCCCTGGCCACGCTCAAGTATTTATAGGAACTGACCAGCCACAGCGCGGCGTACAAATCCTTCATTGAGCCCTGCCTCGCCTCGCCGGGACTCTTCGGCGACGTCATCGTGTCTACGCGGGTCACCATTGCCGCTCAGTACCTGATCACGAGCCGGGTGAACACCAAGACTGCCCCCGATAAGAAGCGGGCGGCTGGAATGAAGCTGGGGCCCCTACCAAAGGCCAAAAAATAATTGATCAGGAGGTGCGCCGGCTCAAAGCCAGCGGGGCCGCGAAGAGGCTCCCCAGTATAGTGGTCAAGTACCTGGCCGCGTAACCAGACTGCCACCCTTTTCGACTAGGAACAAATAAAAAGGCCCTATAAGTGAGATACTTACAGGGCCTTTTCATTAAACGATGCGGTCTGGACGGAGCCCAAACGAACCCCTAAATGACTTAATTAACCCTCTTTTTTACAGCCGCTTGCGTGAAAAAGTAAACAACTTAAAGTTCAGGCGGTGATCTAAACCGTGGTGATTTGTTCAGGCCGGGCAGTCGCTCAAAGGGGAGGATGTCGTCGCCGTGATGACTCGTTTGCGGCAGGAGTTGGGTCTCGTGCCCGTGCGCATTCAGGTCGACCACGACAGCGCGTTTATCAGCGACGCGCCTGACCGCTGGGCCATCAGTTCATGGCGCGGCTGCGGGCTGACCTGGCAAGCTGCCTGTGCACTGCCCTGGAAATTAGCCACTGGCGGCGCGGGGCCATTTCTTTGGACCCGTGGCCGCATTCCTGATTCGCAAAAGCCCACAGCTTTTCTTCCAGGGCCCAACCGGATTGGGAAAGCGACAAGGCCCTGCTGCCTTTAATGCAACAAAGTTGCGTTAAAGGCAGCAGGGCCTTACCTTTGATAACCAGTGGCCCCAGTGCCACTGTCTTCTACCCGCTTTTTTATGACCCCTATACTGTCCGTTCCTGCCTGGAAAAAACTCCCTGTTACCGTGCTCAGCGGTTTTCTCGGGGCCGGCAAAACCACTTTGCTCAACCACGTGCTGCACAACCGCGAGGGGCTGAAAGTGGCCGTCATCGTCAACGACATGAGTGAGGTGAACGTCGATGCCAACTTGGTGGCCCGCGAGGGCGGCCTTTCGCGCACCGAGGAAAAGCTGGTGGAGATGAGCAACGGCTGCATTTGCTGCACACTGCGCGAAGACTTGATGCTGGAAGTGGAAAAGCTGGCCCGCGAAAACCGCTTCGACTACCTGCTTATCGAAAGCACCGGCATCTCCGAGCCGCTGCCCGTGGCCCAGACCTTCTCGTTCGTGAGCGAAGACGGGGCCGTGGACCTGAGCCGCTTTTCCCGCCTCGACACGCTGGTGACCGTGGTCGATGCATTTAACTTCGCCAAGGATTTTGGCAGCCTGGACCACCTGCCCGACCGGCAGCTCAACGAAGCTGACCCGCAGGATGTACGCACTATTGTAAACCTGCTCACCGAGCAGGTGGAGTTCGCCAACGTCATCGTGCTTAACAAGGCCGACCTCATGAGCGAGCACCACCTGGGCGAGCTGCGGGCCATTTTGCAGCAGCTCAACCCCAACGCCCGTATCGTACCAGCCCTGTTTGGCAAGGTCGATTTAGCGAACATCCTCCACACCGGCCTCTTCAACTTTGAAGAAGCCGAGCAGGGCAGGGGCTGGCAGGAAGAATTGAAAAAAGCTCACCACACGCCCGAAACCGAAGAATACGGTATCGGCAGCTTCGTCTTCCGCGACAGTCGGCCCTTTCACCCGCAGCGGTTCTGGGACTAGATCACCGACGGCTGGCCGGGCGAAGTCATCCGCAGCAAGGGCCTGTTCTGGCTGGCCTCCCGGCCCAGCGATGCCCTGAACTGGGGCCAGGCCGGCGGCTCGCTGCGCACCGAAAGTGCGGGCGCATGGTGGGCCAGCATCGAGCGGCCCGAGCTGAACCCCACTTTCCACGAAAACCGCGACATTATCATGGCCCGCTGGGACAAGCGGTTTCAGGACCGCCAGAACGAGCTGGTGTTCATCGGCCAGGACGTCCCCGAGGCGCGGGTGCGCCAGGAGCTGGAAGCCTGCCTCTGCACCGAAGCAGAAATCCACCACTGGCAGCGCGGCGGTTCGTTCCAGGACCCCTGGCCGGTGTTTGAGTAGCAATGCCCCCCAGCTACGGGCCGGCGCGAAACCGCAGGTATTACCCCCACCGGCCTGCAATGGAGCCGGCCGGTCCCGCTCAACCCTTCCGATATGCTACCCGCCCCACCCGTTCTTCCCGACCGCCTGGCCCACACCCTTGTCCGCCACGGGTTACGCGAAACACCTGCGCGCCGGGCCGTGCTGGCCCTGCTTTCGGGCCGGGGCTACGCCCTCACCGGGGCCGAGGTGGAACGGGAAATCAGCGGCGGCATCGACCGCGTGACCCTGTACCGTACCCTTAAAAGCTTCGAAGAACACGGCCTGGTCCATCGCGTGCCCGACGATGCCGACGGGTTGCGCTACGCGGCTTGCTCTATCGAATGCACCGCCAGGGCGCATTTCGACAACCACGTGCACTTCAAGTGTGGGGTGTGCCGCCGCACCTACTGCCTCAACCAGGTACCCATTCCGGCGGTGCAGCTGCCTGACGGCTTTTGGGCCGAGCGGCGCGACTACCTGCTCGTGGGCACTTGCCAGCTCTGCCGGCTGGCTGGCTGAGGCCTACCGGGCCCCCGCGCTACTCTTTCGCACGTCATTTCCCCAGTTTTTATTATCGCTGTATGGCCCCTGAAACGTCTGAATTTTTACTATTGGTACCCAAAAGCTCGTGGCTGCGCCAGGCCGCCGACTACGGTGGGGTGCTCAACGCCGGCCTGTGCCTGGTGCACTGCGCCGCCGGGCCGCTGCTGCTGGTGCTTTTCGCGGGCACGGGCGCGGCCCTGTCCAAAGGCTGGGACGTGGCTTTTCTGTTGCTGAGCGTGCTACTGGTGGGCCTGGCCACCCGGCGCACGTCGTCGTCGGGCCTGCGCGGGGCGTTGTAGAGCTTTCTTGGGCTATTTGGGGCGGCCGTGCTGCTCAAGGGGCGCTGGCCGGGGATCGAAGCCGCGCAGTACGCCGCGTCGGCCGGCCTCATCGCCACGCACTTGCTGAACCTGCGGCACTGCCGGCGTTGCACAGCCAGGCAGTGCCCCGCGCAGCCGGCAGCCCGGGCCTGACTGCCTCCGCCCCCCATCCGGCAATTGGAGCTCGGCCATCCAACCAACCCGCTTTTCTGCATGCGAAAGCTATTCCTGCTCTTCCTCGCCGGGCTACTGGCCTACGCCGCCGGGGCCCAAAACGGCGAAATCCTGTGCCAGGCCCCGTGCGCTGTTCCGACAGCCTGCAAACCCAGCGCATCCGCGCCGCGCCGCGCATCCGACAGGTGTTCGAGTAAATCGAAACCCTGGCCATCACCTACCTGAGCGGGGGGCTCAAAATCCAGGGCTGCGTGATGCAGCTCAAAAGCCGGGTAAGTATCCCTGCGTCATCTTCTGCCGCGGCGGCTACGAACAGTTCCGCCAGTTGAAGCTACCCTACCACAGTGCTGGCCGGCATTGCCCAGCACGGCTACGTTCTCATCGCCTCCCAGCTGCGCGGCACGCCCGGTAGCGAGGGCAAAGACGAATTCGGCGGGGCCGATACCCTCGACGTCATCAGCTGCATTCCGGCCTTGGCTCAGTTACCTAAGGCCGACACCAGCCGCCTCGGCCTCTACGGCATTAGTTGGGGCGGCCTGAATGCCTTGCAGTTGCTGCGCTCCGAGCGGTACATCCGCGCGGCCATCGTCAACAGTGGGGTCCTGGGCGCGCTTGCCGCGCTGCAACGCCCCGACGGCGAAGGGTTTAAGTAGGGAATCTACACCTGCCTCATCCCTAACTACCGGCGCGACAAGCAGCGGCAGCTGGCCCTAAGTAGCCCGTTCTACTGGCCCGAAAAGATTTGCAAAACGACGCCGCTGCTCATTATGCAGGGCGGTGCCGACTGGCGGACGGATGCTGCCCTAGCACTGGCGCAAAAACTCTACGCCCTTAAGTGCCTCGCCCGCTTTGTGCTGATGGAAAGTGGCACCCACGGCCTGCGCGGCGACCCGCTCCGCGACTACCTGCTCTTCGACTGGCTCGACCGCTACGTGCGTGACCGCGCCCCACTGCCCGATCTGATGCCTCAGCGAGTGAAGCCATAAATGCGGAACGGGTAACCTTTCTGCTCAAATTACGCTACACGCCCGCAGTGGCCCGACAGCCGTTTTGCCACCACGTTGCGTTACTATTCGCCCCGTTTGCCCCATCTTTGCTCCGTGTCCGCCCTGCGTTCCCATATCGCCCTACTGTTGCTGCTCTGCCTTACGCGGACGCTGCTGCCGGAATCGTGGGTATTAGCCTTGCACGCGCACGCCCACACCGCCGACGAGCCGGCACAGACCGCCGCCTTTCGGCACCAGCACCATGCGCTGCTGAGCGGCCAGCACCAGCACTGCCAGGTCGAACACCTCTACGACGTGCCGTTTCTGGCCAGCGTGCCGATGGTGATGCCTGTGCCGGCCGTGCGTCCGTGCTTTGCCACCGCGCCCGTGCCCACTGTGGCCACCGCGCCCTGGATTGCCCGCCAGACCGCACAATTGCGCGGGCCCCCGGCCGCCTAAGCGGCTCCCCGGCTTCTTAAGAGAGTTGCACGAGGCCCTGCCCCGACTGCGCCGCGGTCAAAGGGTAGGCTCATGCTTACGCCGCGCTGGCGCGGCATTCGGTACCTGATTGATGGAAATTGTTTCCTGCCCGCCGGGCCGCGTCGCGGCGTGGCTGGGCGTGGCACTGATGGGCTTGTTGGCCCTGCCCGGCCGAGCGCAAACCGCCCCGACCGCCGCGCCCTGTGCACTATCGCTGGCCGGCCGTATCACCGACCAGCGCACCGGCGAGGCCCTGCCGGGAGCCGTGCTGCGCCTCGACGAGCTAGCTGGCGGCGAAGCCGCCGACCCTGACGGCCACTACCATTTCCATGGCCTGTGCGCCGGGGCCTACCACCTGCGGGCATCCTTCGTGGGCTACGGCGAAGTAGTGATTGCGCTGACGCTAAAGGGCTCCCTCAACCGCGACATCAGTCTGAAAGCCGACGCCCAGCAGTTGAAGGAAGTGCGCGTGCTGGGCGAAAAGGAAACCCGGCCGCTCGTCAGCCAAAGCCAGGAAACGCTGAGCGGCCGGGCCCTGGCCGAGACCCGGGGCTTGAGTTTGGGCGAGTCGCTGAAAGGCATCACCGGAGTGTACAGCATCCAGACGGGCCCCACGATTTCCAAGCCCGTCATCCACGGGCTGTACGGCAACCGGGTGCTGATCCTCAACAACGGCGTACGGCAGGAAGGGCAGCAGTGGGCCAACGACCACGCCCCGGAAATCGACCCGTTCACCGCCACCCGCCTGAGCGTGATCAAGGGCGCGGCCAGCATCCGCTACGGGGCCGATGCCATCGGCGGCGTGGTGCTGGTGGAGCCCGCCGCCCTGCCCGACACGGCCGGCGTAAGCGGCGAGCTGAACTTGGTGGGCCTGAGCAATGGGCGGGGCGGGGCCGCTTCGGGCTTCGTGCAAACGGCCGTGACTGATAGCACCAGCGCGTTTCGGGGCCTCAGCGCCCGGCTGCAAGGCACGTTGCGCGGGGCCGGCAACGCCCAAACGGCGCACTATTACCTCAACAACACGGGCCTGCGCGAGCAGAACTTTTCGGCGGCACTGGGCTACCACCGTGGCCGGGTGGGCGGGGAGGTGTTTTTTAGCCGATTCGATACCAAGCTGGGTATTTTTTCGGGGGCGGAAAACGGCTCGATTACCGACCTGACGGCCGCCATTGCCCGCGACCGGCCCCTGACGCCCGATGCCTTTTCGTACGCCGTGGGCCGGCCCTACCAGGCCGTGGTGCACGAGCTGCTGAAGGTGCAGGCCCGCGCCGACCTCGCCCGCGCCGGCCGGCTGGAAGCCACGTTTGCCCGCCAGACCGATGCCCGTTCGGAGTATGGCGACCAGATTCCCTACAACCCCGCGTTGGGCGACGTACCCGACCTGTTCCTCAGCCTCACTACCCACACCCTGGACCTGGCCTGGACCACCCCGAAAGCCCCGGCCTGGAGCGCCACGGTGGGCGCGGCCGGCTCGACGCAGGCCAACGTGCGGCAGTACGAGTTCCTAATTCCGAATTTTCGCAACTACGGAGCCGGGGTGTACGCGCTGGGCAAGCATACCGGCGAGCGGCTCACGCTCGAAGCCGGCCTGCGCTACGACTACCGCTGGCTGCGGGCCTTTTTCCTGAACAACAATACGGTGCAGGTGGAAACGCCTACTACCATTTACCAGGCCGTGACGGGCACGCTGGGCGGCGTGCTGGACCTGGGCAACGGCTTGACGCTGAACGCTAACTTGGGCACGGCCTGGCGCCCCCCCACCGTGAATGAGCTGTATGCGGCCGGCGTGCACCAGAGCGCGGCCACCTACGAGCAGGGCGACCCCAACCTCACTCGCGAGCAGGCTTACAACGGCACGGTGAGCCTGAACTACGCTGGGCCCCGGGTAGAAGCGGAGGTGGGCGGCTACGTCAATTACATTCAGAATTACGTCTTTTTACAGCCTGCGCTGCGCTACATCCGCACGGTGCGTGGGGCCTATCCGGTATTCGAATACGTGCAGACCAACGCGATTTTCCGGGGCCTAGACGCGCACGCCAGCTACCGGCCCGTGCCGGCCCTAACAGCCAGCGCGGCGCTCTCGCTGCTGTGGGCCTATAACCAGACAGCCCACGACTACCTCATCTACGCCCCGCCCCAGCGGCTGCAAACTAGCCTGCGCTATACGTTTGGGGGCCCCGCCACCGGCCCCTACCTGGAGCTAAATAACCTGGTAGTGGCCCGCCAGACCCGCGCCCCGCTGAATGGCGACTATGCCTCGCCGCCCGCAGGCTACGTGCTGTGGGGCGCAGCGGCCGGCACTACGCTGCATCTGGGCCGCCAGCCCGTGGAGGTGAGCCTGAGCGCCACCAACCTGCTCAACGCCGAGTACCGCGATTACCTCAACCGCTTCCGCTACTACGCCGCCGACCTGGGCCGCAACGTGCAGCTGCGCCTGCGCGTGCCCTTCGGCTTTAAGTAAAAATGGGCCCTGCCCAACCAGTTTTTTTCACAATTACCCCTTCACCCATTCACCCATTATTAAAATCATGAAAACCCAATCAATTCCCCTGTTTAAGCCGGCGGCCCGCCTGTTGTCGGCTGCGCTGCTGCTGGCCGTTGCGGCCGGGTGCAGCAAAAGCGAAGAAGTAGTGGCCCCGACCATCGCCAACGAGGCCCTGACTACTACCATCCTCACGCTGACCAACACCGCTAACCCGTCCGATGTGGTAACGGCTCAGTGGGAGCAGCTGCTCGACAACAAAGGCCAGCCCCTGCCCCCCGACGTGAGCAAGGCCAACCTCGCCCTGAAGGCTAACGCTACCTATACCGGCCAGCTCGGCGTGCTCGACAAGAGCCAGACCCCCACTTTCGATGTGGGCAAGGAAATCGGCGAGTCGCGCACTACGTACCACCACTTCTTTTACCAGCCGCTGCCGACCAACCAGTCCTACGTGATTCCGGCTCCGACCGGTGCAGATACTTACCCTACGCCCATTCCGACGCCGCTCCCCAGCACGACGCCGCTCAACCTGACGGTAACGACCACCGACGTGGACACCAACAGCCCACCGCTACCACTGGGCCTGAAAACCAGTTTTAAAACGGGGGCCGCCAGCACTGGCTACCTGCGCGTGGTGCTGCGCCACCAGCCCAATACCAAGGATGGCACTTACGCCCCCGGCTCGACGGACCTCGACGTAGGCTTGAACGTGACAATTCAGTAGTCCCGGCTTTTCACTTTTTTTCTTTGTTCTAATATGAAATTCTTAGCTGTTTTATTAAGCGCTGCGCTGGCCCTGCCGCTGGCCGCTGCAGCCCAGGGGCCCAACAAAAGCTACGTAGGCCTGAACGCCGGGGCCTCGTTTGCCCTCGGCGATTTTGGCAAGGCTGACTACTACAACAACTCGGCGGGCTTCGCCAAAACCGGCTTCCACGGGGCCCTCGACGGGGCGTACTTCTTCGGGGGGGGCATCGTGGGCTTGGCCGGCCAAGTGGCCTTCACCGACAACGGCCGCCTGAAAGCCGATGACCTGGCCAAAATCGGCGCCGGCTTCACCGACGGTTTCGGGGTGGACGAGAGCACCCTGCGCAGCGACAATCGCTACCGCCGCCTCACGGCGATGGTGGGCCCTACGTTCCTGCTGCCGCTTGGCAGCGATAAGCTCAAGCTGGAAGTGCGTGGGTTGGTGGGCCTCGTACACAGCATCAGCACGCCCACCTACACCGTGCAGCTTGAAGACAATGACCAGACACTACTCAAGCAGACTAGCTCGACGAGCACTGTGTTTGGCTACCAGGCCGGCCTGGGCCTGCACTACGCCCTCACCGACCACTTGGGCGTGGTGCTGCGCGCCGACTACCTCGGCACCGGCGACCTGAGCATTGACAACGCCAACCGCACCAACAACGCCGGCCGCCTGCAAACCAAAGTGGCCCCCACAGCCCTCAACACTTCGCTGGGCCTAGCCTTCGCCTTCGGCAAATAGCATCGCTTCGGGGCCGGGCGGGCCCCAACCGCAGCGGCCGCGCTGGCGCGGCCGCCGCTGGGCTTCTCCGTTTGGTTTTGGAGAAATCGCGGGAAGGCCCCGGCCGCTGGCCGGGGTTTTCTTGCCCGCCGGGCGCGGCAGTCAACTTCCCCTGGGAAACCATCTTTTTGCTGATCCCCCTTCTTTTACCTTTTATTCCCCGCCGCATGAAATCAGTACACCACCGCTTCCCGGCCGCCGCGCTGGTTCTGGCCCTGGGGGCCGCCACGCTCGGGGGCTGCTCCCCGGCCAGCAAGCCTGCGGCCGACCAGCCCGACGGCTCGGCCGCCACCACCGCTGGGGCCCCCGGGGCCCCCGTCATCACCCACGCCGACCTAGTGACCGAACACCAGAAGCTGGAGGCCGACCACCGCATCATGCAAACCGCCGACTCGG
This sequence comes from Hymenobacter nivis, assembly GCF_003149515.1. Taxonomy (NCBI): domain Bacteria; kingdom Pseudomonadati; phylum Bacteroidota; class Cytophagia; order Cytophagales; family Hymenobacteraceae; genus Hymenobacter; species Hymenobacter nivis. The sequence goes on along the minus strand of NZ_CP029145.1, from coordinate 1,532,617 downwards.
TGATGGAACAGGACCACCGCCAGGCGCTGGCCGCCGCCCAGCAGGCGGGCATTGAGAAGACCCCCGCTTTTCAGGCCCTCGAAAAGCGCCACGATGCCCTTATTCAGCAGCACCAAGCCGTAATCAAGCGCCACGATGCCGTGATAACGCGGCATGCTGAGCTGGAAGCCAAACACGAGGCCGGTGGCGTGCCCGAAGCCCAAATGCGCCAGGACCACGACCAGATGAAGGCGGAGGACCAGCAGATTCAGCAGGAGCACCAGAAGCTCGTTGCCGACCACGCCAGCATGATGGCCGAGCACAAAAAGATGCTGGCTGACAAGAAGTAAGGAGTAGTGGGCGGGCAGCGGGCAGTGGCTGCGAAAGCCCGCCTTTACGCCCGGGTAAGCTTTCACGGCTGGTCCATCTGCTCTGGTTAATTTTGGCGTAAACGCGGGAGAATGCTGGCCACCGGCCAGGATTCTCCCGCGTTTGCTGTCGGAGGGCCCCGGGGTCCTCTTTCGCAGAAAGGCTCTTGTCAGCGCCGGCGTTTCTTCTTTTATTCTTTCGTTACCCTATCGACTCCATGCGCTGCCGCTTTGCTGCTAAGCGGCCCGCCCCGCCCGGCCGGGGCCCAAACCGCGGCCCCCGCGCCCCGCGCCCCGCGCCCCGCGCCCCGCGCCCCGCCGGCGGCCGGCCCGGCCTTTGCCGGCCACGTCGCCGACGCCGCCACTGGCGAGGCCGTGCCCGGAGCCACCGTGCTCGGAGCCACCGTGCTCTTCACCGACCTTAAGCAGGGCACGGCTACCGACGGGCCCGGCAATTTCAGCTTCGCCAACCTGCCGCGGGGCCGGTTTGGGGTGCAAATTCGTTCGCTGGGCTATACCACCGTGAGCCTGACGGTGGACACCGGCGCCGGCCAGCCGCTGGACGTGAAGCTCATCCCCGCGGCCACCGAAATTGGCCAGGTAGTAGTTACGGGCGTGTCGGCGGCCACTGAGGCGCGCCGCTCGTGCCCACCGTCGTCATCGACCGCACCCGCCTCAACCAAACTTCGGGCACGAACGTGATTGACGCCATCGCCCACACGCCGGGCCTAAGCCAGATTACTACTGGAGCCGCCATCAGCAAGCCGGTGGTGCGCGGGCTGGGCTACAACCGCGTGACGACCCTGAACAACGGCGCCAAGCAGGAGGACCAGCAGTGGGGCGACGAGCACGGCATCGAAATCGACGAGTTCAGCATCGACCGGGCCGAGATCATCAAGGGCCCCGGCTCGCTGCTGTACGGCTCCGATGCCATGGCCAGCCCACCGGAGGCCTCGGCTACCCCGGCCAGCGTGGGCAGCGCTTCCGCCACCGGGTACGCGCCCGCCAGCTGCTGAGCCCCGGCGCTGTAGTCGTCGAAGCCTGCCGACAGGTCGGTTTGTTCGGGGTAGGCCGTGCCATATGCTTGGTTGAGCTGGGCCAGTCCAGCCCGAGCGTCGCCGTCGTGGACGCGCAATCCATCAAGTGCAGCGAGCGCGTCATAGTGGACAAGGGCTTTGATGGCCACAAAAAAATCCGGGGCCGCAAGCGCCTGCTCGCCGTCGGTACGGGCGGCCGGCTGCTGGCCGCCCATGTGGGACCGGCCAACGAGAATGGCCGAATTGGCGGCCGGGCGGTGTTGGAAAAGCTGCACCGGCAGGGATTTAGCCGGCTATAACTCGTCTTCACCGACCCGGCTACGACGGCCGCCCCCTGGCCGGATGGGCCTAGGCCCCCTGCGGCTGGCGGCCGGAAACAGCCCCCGGCCTGAGCGGCCGCGGGGGCTTTACCCCGCAACTCACGCGTTGGGTGGTCGAACGCTCCATCAGTTGGTTGCACTGGGACTGACGCTTAAGCCGCGACCACGAATGTGAAACGAGTAGCGCCGAAGTCATCTTGTATTTGTCCAGTATCCGACACCTTATCCGTAAATTTTAATAGGCTCTAATGGCAGCTTGTCGGCCGGGCTACTGGCCTAAGTGCGGCCGGCTATCCTGTGCCGTACCAATTTCCTTCTTATTTCCAGGTCAGGTCCACCGAGTCACGCACAGTAGTGGGAGTCGCGGTAGTAACGGCGCCCAGGTAGCCGTTGGCGGGCAGGTCGCGGCCGTAGCTGTAGGCCTTCACCTTGCCGCTGGTAAAGACCTTAACCAGCGTGTAGCCGTAGAAAAGTTTGTTGGGCGAGGCGCTGGCGTCGAGTACCGAGCCGCCGTTGCCGGCGATAACCTGCCAGGGGTGGTAGTTGGGCTGCTGCGAGCGGAAATACAAATGGTTGTGCGCCGCCAGCATGGCCTCGGCGTGGTTGGCTTCGAGCACGTCCCACATGCTGCCGCCGTTGCGGAGGCCGTCGCCGCCCGGCGCGGGCAGCGCCGGCTTGTGGCCAAAGGCAAATAAGTGCTTGCTACCCTTGGCCCGGGCGGCGGCCAGGTCGGTTTGGAGCCAGGCCAGCGGCACGGTGGCCTCGGCCCCCACGGGGTCGGTGTTCAGCACCACGAAGTGCGATTTCTTGTAGTCGAACGAGTAGGTGAGGCGGCTTTGGTCGGTGGCTAGCTGGTCGGGGCCCCCGGCCCCGGGGCCGTTACTGCCTACTATGTAGGGCCGCATGGCGTTGCGCCAGGCCAGCTCGGCCCCTGCGAAGGAGGGCTGGTTTTTGCCGCTCATCACCTCGTGGTTGCCGGGCATAGCCACCAGCCGGATGCTGGTGCGGCTCAGCGGCGCGGCCTGGTAGAGCCGTACCCAGGCCCGCAGCTCATGGCCAATCACGGCCGAATCGGGCGAGTAGCCTAGCACCATGTCCCCCATAAAAAACAAGTAGTCGGGCACCGGCTTCAGTGCCGCTAGCTCGGTGTAGGTTTGGTTGAGCTGGGGCACGTTGGCGGTGCTGGGGTTGGCGGCCAGGTTAAGGTCCGAGTTGTCGACGCGGTTGCAGCCCAGCACGGCGAAGGAGTAGGCCAGCGTATCGCGCACGGCGGCGGGGGCAGGGCTAGGCGTGGGCTGGGGCATGGCGTCGGGGCCCGTGTGGCAGCTTGCCAGGCCAAGCGCGGCTAGTAGGCCAACGGCTAAAGGGATAAGGATTTTCATAAAAAAGGCCCAGGAAAAGAACGTCGTGCGGCGCCGGCCGAAGCCGTCCCGCGCCATCGAACTGTTCAATGACGCGGGAAAGATGCTCCGGCAAGCGCCGCCTGATGTTCTGAAAGATCAATTTTTTGGCTGATTTCGAAGGGCTTAGTGCTGGTTGCCGCTGCCGTCGGTGGGGTAGGCCCCCAGGTCTTTGCTGGGCGGGTTGATGGCCGTGGCGCCGTAGTTGGCGTTCACCGGGATGGCCGGCGAAGTAGCCAGCGGCGCGAAAGTTGCATTTCCCTTGCCGATGACCGGCGAGGTGCTGCTCAGGTGGAAGTTGTAGGTACCCACCGTGTTCACGTCGGCCAGGCGTTTACCAGCAAATGGTAGCGAGAAGCCCACGAATTGCGGGTTGTTCTTGGCGATAGCGGCTGAGCCGTTATACACTTGGCCCAACTTGTAGCCGGTGGGCAGGAAGGAACTGGGCAGCGGCAGGTCGGTCACCTGGGGCTTGGTTAGGAAGGACGTAGGGTAGATTTCGTTGGTCTGGGCCAGCGAGTCTACGTAGTTCAGGTTGTTGCCGTACTTGAGGTTTGCCGTGTCAGCAACTACCAGCACATTGCCCAGGTAATTGCCCGAGCCCACCACGCGCGGGCCGTACTTACAATTGACCATGAGGTTATTGTAGTACATCCCGCGCGAGCCCTCCTCGTAGTTAATGGAGCCGCCCCGGCCGGCCGAGGTGCGGCGGTAGCCGTTGTGCACGTACGTGTTGTTGTACATGTAGATGTTGGTCTGCGGATTCTTGCCGCCGTTGTTCGAGGCTTTCGAGCCGTTGGTGGCCGAGCCGATGAACAGGTTGTAGGCGATGTTGCCGGTAGTGCCCGACTTGATGTTCAGGTACTCACCGCCCGTCTTGCCTCCTTTCTCCCAGGTGTTGCGCATCACGTTGATACGGCCGCCCAGAATGCGAACCGGGTCGTCGGTCGCGCCGTACACCCACGAGTCTTCCAAGTCAAACACGCCCTGCGGATTCTGGAAAAAAATAGGGTAGGTATTCTTGTTGTTGGCAATGCCGGCCGACACGGGCGATGTAATAACCGTGCCGCCACCGCCTTCCACGTGCGTCCATTTCAGCACCATCAGCGAGCAGGTCACGTCGCCCAAAATACCGCCCCACTTGCCCTGGTAGGCCGGGTCGGTGGCCGGGTCGGCGCCCACTTGGTCGGTGTGCACGAAGTTCTTGGGTGCGAAGTAAATCGGCTTGGTCGCCGTGCCCAGCGAGAGCAGCGTGCCCTTAATCACGAAGTTGTAGTTACCCAGGAAGTTGACCTTCACCCCCGGCTGAATCACCAGCGTGTCGCCGGCATTCACAATTACGTCGGCGTTTACTTCGAAGCTCAGGTCCTGCTTCATCGTGCCCTTGACGGGCCCCCCGATGGGTGCGCTGTTGTCCACGGCCTTGCCTACGGTCAGCGGCGGGGTCGAGAGCTGTACGTCTTCGTTCGACTTGTTGCACGAGGTCAGCAGCCCCATGGAAGCCAGCGCCAGCAGGCCCGCGCCGCGCCCGGCAGTTGTTAAGAGGTTCATGGTAAGTAGTAAAAGTAAAAAAAGAAAAGGTGGAAATCAGAATTAATTACCGGGTACTACTAGTTCCTGCACCGAAAACAGGGCGGGTTGGCTGGGGTCAACGGTGATGCGAACGGCCTGCACGTCGGCCTCGCCGGGCACTTGCAGGCGGGTGAAATTTTGGAGCACCTGCTTGGGCGAGGCCGGGTTGGGCAAGGGCTTGTCGAGGATGAGGCGGTGCGAGTCGCCGTTTACCAACAGCACCGGGCGGCCAAAGGCCACCGTGTGCCGGGCCAGGGCCCCTACAATTTCGGTGAAGCCGTCGGCGTCCTTCGCGTTCTTGGCCGGGCTGAACATGTCGGCCTGGGTGAAGAGCACCACGCCCAGCCGCTTCTGCGCCGCCGCGTCGGCAAACACTGCATCGAGCCAGGCTAGGTTGGCCTTCTGGCGGTCGTAGAACTCGCGGTTCTGGCCTTTGGCGTCGTTGGGCACGAAGTTGTTGTTCGAGCCCACCAAATGCACCGTGGCGAAGGCCACGTTGCCGGTGCTCCAGCGGTTGTTTTCCACGTAGGCCGCAAATGCAGGGTCCAGGGCCTGCGTAGTCAGCGCCAGCTTGGCCTTACCGAAGGAGTTGTGGTCGGGAAAGAACAGCTTGCGCACCACCGCCAGGCGCTCCTCGGGGTCGTAGCGGCCCGCTTTTTCACGGTTGCAGTCAGTCCACTCATTGTCGCCGGGCGTGTACACCAGCGGCTGCTCGAAAGTGCGAAATTCCGTCAGCACCTTGCCGTAGATTTCCTCCGTGCACAGCGTCGAGCCCGATTTAATATCGCCCACGTGCACCGAAAAAGTGGGCCGCTGCTGGTTTATCGCCCCAATGAGCTTCTCAAACCGCCCGTAATCAGCGGGCAGCGTGTAGGGCATATCGCCCAGCGCCACAAATGTGAACGTGCCGGTGGGGGGTAGGGGCCAGGGCCGGCCGGGGGCCGAGCGAGCCCCGGCCAGACTGGTTACCAGCAGCGCGGATAGGCCCAGCAGTCGAAGAAAACGCTTCACGAGAACGAAATAAAAAGGGGGGGTAGGCGCTTAATTGAGGCGGTAGCGCAGACCCAGCAGGTAGGTGCGGTTGTACACGTCGCGCTGCACCAGAATGCGGTTGGGGCTGTTCTGCTCGGGGGCCGTGAGCAGGCCGCCGGTGGGCGCTTGCAGCACCTCCACCACGGTGGGCGTATTCAGCAGGTTGGTCACTTTCAGGAAGGCCGTGAGGTGCGCCGGCAGCTTCTGCTCGGCCGAAAAGTCGAGCTGCGTCGTGGCCCGCTGCCACTGGTCGAGGTCCTTATAGGGCGAAACCAGGTTGATGCGCCGGCCCGTGTACACGGCCGCCACCTGGGCGTGGAAGCCCGTGGCCTCGCTGCGGTAGAGCAGCGCCAGGTTGGCAATGTGGTTGCTCTGGCCTTGCAGCGGGCGGGTCTGGGTGGGAGGGGTAGGGTACTCGGCGGTGGCCGGCTGGTCGGGCGATACCGTGTGGTACTGCCCGTCAGTGGCCGAGCGGTAATACACGCGCTTGGTGGTCGTGATGCTTGAGTGCGTGTAGGTGTAGTTGCCGTTCACCCCCCAGTTGCGCAAGTACTTAGTAAACACCAGCTCGGCTCCAAAATTAGTGGCGTTACCGAAGTTCTGCGGCTGGTAGTACGAGGTATTATTGGCTACCTGCGCGAAGCCGTACTCAATCGGGTTCTGGATGTTTTTGTAGAATACGCCCGCCAGCAGCTGCGAGGCAGCCGGGCCAAAGTGCTCGTAGCGGAAGTCAAGGTTATCGGCCTGCGTGTGTTTGAGGTAGGGGTTGCCAGCCTCGGTGTAGTAGTCGTTGTTGAGGTTGGTAACGGCCGGCACCAGCTCAAACAGGTTGGGCCGGCTGATGCCCTTGAAGTACGAGAGGCGCAGGTTCTGGCGCTCGTTCAGCAAGTACTTGAAATGCACGCTCGGCAGCACGTCGAGGTAGCTGATGTTGCCGCTACGGCCTACCTGCGTGGCCGGTAGCTGCGAGTCGTAGTGCTGGCTGGTGTTTTCGAACCGCACCCCGCCTAGAATTTGCAGTTTATTGGCTAGCAATATTTTAGCCTGGGCGTAGCCGGCCGCAATGCGCTCATTGGCTACGTAGTTGTTGCCATCGGTGCTCTTCTCTTGGCCGTTGTCGAGGCTGAAGACGAAGCGTGCCTGGTCGTAAGTGGTGAAGGGCTGGCGGTTGTTGGTGCCGGTGCCGGTGGTGGCCGCATCGAGGTCGTAGTAGTCGTAGGTGCTGGTGCGGTCCTTGTTGCGCAGCAGTCCGCCGGCCGTGAATTCCAGCTTGTCCGTGGCCGCGAAGCTCAGGTTGGCGTAGCCAGCTACGTCCTGGTCGAGGCTGTGCTGCCAGAGGTGCGATGAATTCGAGACAAACGTACCCTGCTGGGTGTTGGCCGCCGTGGCCCGCACAATGGTGATGTCGGTCTGGTTGGGCGTGTCGAACGTAGCCCGGCCATACACCGCCGACCAACTCAGGCTGAAGCGCGGCAGCAGCTGGTGGGTGCCCTGCAAGGTTTCGGACCACAATTGCTGGCGCTGAAACCGCGACTGGTCGCTGACGGGTACGTCGCCGCCGGTACCCAGGTCGTTGGTTGTGATGTGGCGGTGCTGCGCATCGTCCAGCCGCACTAGCAAGGAGTACAGGCTGAGGCGGTTGCGGGCGCTGGGTGCGTAGTCGAGCTTGGCGTGCAGGCCGGCGCGGTTTTGCAGCAGCGAGTACTCGCGGCGCTGTATCTCATCAAAGGTGAAGGTGTTGGGCAGCGGCTCGGGCTTGGGTTGGCCCAGCGGCCGGTAAAACAGGCGGTCTGAGCCCCGGTAGGTATTCTGGAGGCTGCCCGCCACCAGCAGGCCCAGCTTGCCGTCGCGGGTGCGGTTGCCAATAGTCAACCCGAAAAGCGAGTTTGCCGGCACTTGCACGCTGGAGTAGTTGAGCGGCGTGTTGGAAAAGTCGCTGGGCTTGGCCGCATAGTCGGTGCCGTTCGCCTGGCCCGGCGACTGCTGGGGCAGGCTGCTGGTGGAGAAGCCCGAAAACGGCCGGGTGGCAAACAAGTCGCTGTAGCCGCCTGCCGCCGTGGCCGCCACCACCAGGTGGTCGGGGGCCGACTTCATCACCATGTTCAGGGCTCCGCCGATGGCGTCGCCCTCCATGTTGGGGGTCAGGGCTTTGATAACTTCGAGGCGCTCCAGCAGCTCGGCCGGGAAAATATCGAGCGGTACGTAGCGGTTCTTAGGGTCGGGGCTGGGAATCTTGATGCCGTTTACCAGCGTGTAGTTGTAGCGCCGGTCCATGCCCCGGATGATGGCGTACTGCCCATCGCCGCCCGAGTTGCGCACCACCGACACGCCCGAGGCGCGCTGCACCACATTGCCCACCGTCACGTCGGGCGACAGCTCAATGGTGCGGGCCGAGATGATATTCAATACATTATCGGCCTTCTGCTCCGCGCGCCGGGCGCTCTGGGCCGACTCGCGGTCGGCTTGGCCCGTCACCGTTACTTCCGTTAGCTCGTGGCCGGTAGCGATTAGCTGGAAGTCCAGGGTTTGAGTCGCGCCGGGCGTCAGGCTTATCGTTTGGGTCTGTAGCTCGTAACCGAGGTTGCGGGTTTGCACTACCACCGGGCCGGGGGCCAGCTCTCGCAGCACAAAGGTGCCGTCGAGGCCGGTGGCCGTGCCCTGCTGGGTGGCCGGCACCACCACGCTGACCCCGATGAGTACATCGCCGGTCTTGGCATCGCGCACCGTGCCGCGTAGCGCTGCTAGGTTGGATCGGCCAAGGTTTTGCGCGCTAACCGTCAAGGTTACTCCGCACAACAGCACGGTCAAAAAAGCAGCGCAAAAACGGTAAATATGTAGCATCGGAGATTGAGTGACCGAGACAAACTTACCGATTATTTAACTCCAGGACCAATTTGTAAGACGCACTAACTAAATGATAATCATTACGTCACATTAAATAATTTAATAAAATTTACGTGATAAATTAGTAATGTGATAGGCGATGTTATTCATCTTTCTTACATAAAATCCAGTGTGGAGCTACATCATTGACGAGGGCACCGAAAAGTACGAGGCCGTTCTATTGCTTGATTAGCTTAGGTAGAAATGGAGTGAACAGACTCCTGAACGCGTAACGACCCTGTCCCACGTCTTTTAGTGCTCTCCAGCTCCGGTGGCCTCCTGGCAGGTGGCCGCGCAACACGTTTTTATCACTCATGCCCACCGCTATGGCCAGCGTCGACTGCGGGCCCCACTCCAGCGCGAAGGCCACGCGGTGGGTCGTTGCCGCCTGCGGAGACGGATGGTTACCAGCGGCTTGTGCACCCTCATCGCGCCACTACCCGTCCCCCACGCACGACCCAGGCAGCCCCGTAGGCTGTGGCTGCCGCCAACAAACTCGCCAGCTGGCCCGCGGCCACGGCCCCCAATCAACTTTGGGTCGGCGACAGCCCCTGCCTAGCCCTGGCAACGGGGCACTGGGCTTACCTGACCTACTGGCGTAACGCCTTTTCCCAGCGGGCGGTGGGTTGGCACGTGAGCGAGTCACTGCATACCGACCTGATGCTAAGCGCTTTTAATCGGGCTACTGCGGTCTGCCAGCCCCCGCCCGGCCTGCTCGTGCACGCCGACCGCAGCAGCCAGTACCCCAGCGAAGCCTTTACCTGACTACTCGGCCGCACCCAGGCCACTGCGAGCTTAGGTCGGCCCGGCAACCTGTATAATAACGCCTTGGTCGAGAGCGGCTGGAGCATCCTCAAAACCGAATTGCTGCCTCGCGGAGCCTGTTCTGTCGATCTAGAAGAAGCCCGCTTGGAACTGGCCGAGTATCTGGACCATTACTGCAATACCCAGCGGCTGCACTCCGCCCTGGGTTACTGTACCCCGCTCGAAATCGAACTCCAGTACCGTTTCAACCTACCTTAGCCCGGTGTCTGTTTGCACCCGACCACCTCAGGGTAACAAAAAGCTACGCAAGCAGACGGACCGCTACTTTCCAGCTTACTTAGCCAAGTAGTTGGGGTTGTGTTAGTCATTTCGTAAGCTACCTACTCGCCGACCAGCTATGCTCTTGGTAGCAGGTTTTCATGGTTTATTTAACGCCCTCGCACCTGTTTCCCTATCCGATGAAAAAACGTTTCCCCCGCTGGTCCCGACTACGTGAAATAGGGGCCATCGGCTTAGCTAGTTTCCTGTTTGGTATGACGACGGAAAAATCCGGTCCACCAGCCCGGACTTTTGCCGCTGAGCCCAGTATTGTCTACGTTAACAATTCCGCAGGGCCCACTCTGGGCTACTGTCCGGCATCGGGCGTGAAAATACTCGCAGCAGCGGGTCACTCATTCAAAGATTTGAATAAGAATGGACAGTTAGACAAATACGAGGATTGGCGTCTGCCGGTAGACGAACGGGCCCGCGACCTGGCGACGAAGCTATCCGTTCCGCAAATTGCCGGGCTGATGCTCTACAGCGCCCACCAGGCCATTCCGGCCGAGGCTGGTCCGTTTGCGGCGGGCACCTATCAAGGCAAGCTCTTTACCGACGGCGGCATCGACGCGGCCGAGGTGACCGACCAGCAGCGCGATTTTTTGCTCAAGGACAATCTGCGCCACGTGCTCATTACGCAGGTGCAGAGCCCGGCCATGGCGGCCCGCTGGAACAATAACGTGCAGGCACTGGTGGAAGGCAGCGCATTTGGTATTCCGGCCAACAACAGCTCCGACCCGCGCAACGGTACCAATTCGGGGGTGGAGTATACGGCCGGCGCGGGCGGGCAGATTTCGCAATGGCCCGACGAGCTGGGCCTGGCCGCCACCTTCGACCCGGCCATGGTGCAGCAGTTTGGCCACATCGCGGCCCAGGAGTACCGGGCCCTAGGCATCACGACGGCCCTCTCGCCCCAAATCGACCTGGGCACCGAGCCGCGCTGGTCGCGCATCTCGGACACTTTCGGCGAAGACCCGCAGCTGGGCGCTGCGATGGCGCGGGCTTACGTCGATGGCTTCCAGACCTCGGAGGGGTCGCAGGAACTAGCTGGTGGCTGGGGCTTTGGCAGCGTGAACGCCATGATGAAGCACTGGCCCGGCGGCGGCCCCGGGGAAAGCGGCCGCGACGCGCACTACGCCTACGGTAAATTCGCGGTGTACCCCGGCCACAATTTCGACGAGCACCTGGTGCCCTTCGTGGAAGGCGCGCTGAAGCTGCGCGGCAAAACCCGCATGGCCGCCGCCGTGATGCCCTACTACACCATCTCGTCGGGCATCGACAGCAAGAACAAGGAGCAGGTAGGCAACGGCTACAGCCAGTACCTCATCACCGACCTGCTGCGCGGCAAATACGGCTACGACGGAGTGGTGTGCACCGACTGGTCGGTGACGGCCAACGAGGGCGCGACGCCCGCGGTATTTGCCGGCAAGTCGTGGGGCATGGAGGGCAAGTCGGTGGCCGAGCGCCACTACAAGATTCTGGAGGCCGGCGCCGACCAGTTTGGGGGCAACAATGCCGCCGGGCCGGTGCTGGAAGCCTACGCCCTCGGGGTGCAGGCGCACGGCGAGGCGGCCATGCGGGCACGGTTCGAGCAGTCGGCGGTGCGGCTGCTGCGCAATATTTTCCGGGTGGGCCTCTTCGAGAACCCCTACCTCAGCCCCGAGAAGTCGCAGGAGCTCGTCGGCCAGGCCGACTACATGCGGGCGGGCTACGCAGCCCAGCAGCAGTCGGTGGTGGTGCTCAAAAACGCCGGCCAGGTGCTGCCCCTGCCGGCCAAGAAAACGGTGTACGTGCCCCAAAAATTCATTCCGGCCCGGCAGGGATTCGCTGGTCCGCCCAGCCCCGAGCACTACGAGGACGTGGCGAAGGCGGCCGTGCTGGCGCGCTATTTCACCGTGACCGAAGACCCGGCCAAGGCCGACTACGCGCTGGTATTCATTGGCAGCCCCAGCAGCGGGACGGGCTACGACGCGGCCGACGCGCAGCGCGGGGGTACCGGCTACGTGCCCATTAGCTTGCAGTACGGCCCCTACACCGCCACGGCCGCCCGCGCCCATAGCCTGATGGCCGGCGACCCCGCCGAGCCCACCGTAACCGACCGCACCTACCGCGGCAAAAGCGTGACGAGCAGCAACTGGCAGAACCTCAAAATGGTCGAGCAGACCTACGCCGCCATGAAGGGCAAGCCGGTTATCGTGGCGGTAGATGCCAGCAGGCCGTTCGTGCCCGCCGAGTTCGAGAAGTACGCCAACGGGCTGGTCGTCAGCTTCGGCGTGTCGCACCAGGCGGTGCTCGACGTGCTCACGGGCCTGGCTGAGCCCCGGGGCCTGCTGCCCGTGCAGCTGCCGGCCAACATGCAAACCGTGGAGCAGCAAAATGAGGACATTCCACACGACATGGAGTGCTATACCGACGCGGCCGGTCACACTTATGATTTTGGGTATGGCCTGAACTGGCAGGGCATCATCCACGACGCCCGCACCACCCGGTACGCCAACCGCGTGGCTAAGCCGCTTATCCACCTGACCGGCGCGACGGTGACCCTTGTCTGTCCGACACCGGGAGCCAAGGTGTACTATACCGTCTCGGGGGCCACCCCTACTTTCACAGCGGATAACGAGTACAAAAAGCCGTTTCGCTTGAAGCCTGGAGCGACCGTGAAAGCGCTAGCCAAAGTAGCGGGAGTAGACAACAGCAGCTTAGCCATCTACCCGGCGCTGGCTAGAAAGTAAGCAGGGGTTCTGCTAGTGAGATGGTCTAAAGATGACGGGCAGCAGAAGGACCTATAGTTCTTCTGTTATACTCGTCGCGAAGTAAGTTGCGACTGCGTTGCGGGCAAAGCACTAAACTTGTGTCATGAACGTGGAGTTGCCCGTTTCCGAGCGCCAGCACTTGCGCCAGTTGCAGAAGCAACGACGCGATGACGATGGGTACGTGAAGGTCACGGTCGTGCTGATGCTCGACGCGGGCCGGAGTCTGGCGACGGTGGCCCAGGATTTAGGCCTGGACGAGACGACGGTCTACCGCTACGTGCGGGCGTTTACCGACCTGGGGCTGGAGAAGTACCTGGCCCACGAGCAGCCGGGCTATTGGGGCCTGCTGACCAGCGCCCAACTCGCCCACCTCTGCCAGGAAGTCAACACGACGCTCTATACCGACTGTAAAGACTTGCAGGCCTGGCTATGGCGCACCTACCAGGGGGCTTACTCACGCTTGGGCCTGACGGATTTGCTGCACCGGCTGGGCTTTACCTATAAGCTCACCACCCCCGTGCCCTGCCAGGCCAATGCCGCAGCACAGGCCGATTTTCTGGACGAGTTGGCCGTGCTCGAAGCCCACGTCGAGCAGGGGGAGGCCGTACTGTATTACGCCGATGCCGCCCACCCGCCCCACAACACGCGCTGCACCCGCGCCTGGTGCGAGGTAGGCCAGGAGCGCCCGCTGCTCACCGTCAGCGGACGGGAACGGGTGAATCTGAACGCGGCCCTCAACGCCCACGACCCCACGCAGGTGCTGCTGGATGAAACTGGCTGCGTCAACGCCTAAAGCACGAGACGTTTATATGAGCAGCTGCTGGCCGTTCATCCCGATAAGGCCCGTGTCTACGTCATCTGTGACAACGCCCGCTACGACAAAAACAAGGAACTGCGGGCCTGGCTGGCCGACCAGCCCAGCTGCCAGGTCTTTCTGCCGCCTTATTCGCCTAAGCTGAATCTGATTGAGCGCTTCTGGAAATATCTGCGCCAGAAGATTATCAACCCCTCTTTCTACCGCACCAAAGGCCAGTTTCGCACGGCCGTGCTCAACTTCTTCGACCGACTCCCCGAGTTTGGGCCAGACCTTGCGTCCTTGCTAACCTGTAAATTTCATATTCTCGACGCGCAACCTACTTCGTGACAAGTATAACGGTGAGCTGCGGCGCAAGGCGGCCGTGGCAGACTGACCGCCTTGCCATGCGCACAGCAGCTGGTGGGCTAAAATGTCCGGCTGCTTCATCTGAAATAGAATTGCGGGCGTATATAGGGCGCTTCGGCAAATCCGGCTATTTACGCCAATACTTGCTGCGCCGACCTCCAACCCATCCGCTTTGCCTACGTCCCTGCCCGTCAGTACCGTCGCTCTCCTGCTGTTTACCCGCTCGGCGGGGCAGGACGCCACGCACAAACGGTTTAGCAGCCACGGCCCGCGCGGGGGTAATGCGGCCATCGCGGCCCAGCTCATCAGCCACGCCACGACCGTAGCCCGCCAGGTCGGCGTGAACTTTATCTGCGTCGACTCGTCCCGGCAGACCGGTAATACGTTTGGCGAGCGGCTGAGCGGGGCCATGCAGCAGGTCTTTGCCAGCGGCTACGAGCAACTGCTGGTTATCGGCAACGACTGCCCGCAACTCGATGCCGCCCGCTTGCGTCAGGCCATTGCGGCCCTGGCCCGGACGGGCGCGGTCCTCGGCCCCGCCACCGATGGCGGCGTGTACCTACTAGGCATAGCGCGGGCCCACTTCGAAGTCTGCGCCTGGGCCGCGCTGCCCTGGCAAACCGCTACGCTCGGCCGGGCGCTGACCCGCCAGCTGCGCGCCAGCGGGGCCGCCGTAGAGCAGCTGCCCGAGCTGGCCGACATTGACAACGAGCAGGACCTGGCCCACGCGCTGCGGCAGGTACTGCCCTGGGTGTTGCGCCGCACCCTGCGGCAACTGCGCCGCGGACCAGCGGCCGTGCCCGAAAACCCGGTTCCGGCCTGCGGCTCTGGCGCCGCCCCGGCCCAGCCGCATAGAGGCCCTCCGGCCCGCTGAAAAAAGTCTGGTGTGTTTGCCTGCCCGGCCGTGAGGTGCCGCTTCGTCGAAGCGTGCGCCCCAGCCGGGCAGGCAGGCGTATTCTTTTTTCAGCTTGCCTCACTTTTTCTCATGAAAAAGCTATTTACTCTTTTTGCTTTTTTTCTTCTGATTACCGGTTTTCAGCACCGCGCTTTCGCGCAGGTCGATTTGGTAGTGTCGGTGCAGGACAATGCCCGCAAGCCCGTGGTAGGCCTACCGGTGCACCTCGATAACGCCGCCATCGGCTTCAGCGCCGAGCAGCCCACCGATGCCCGGGGCAAGGTCCGCTTCCGGGGCCTGAGCACGGCTGGTAGCTACGCTGTGAGCACAACGGTGAGCGACAAGTACCAAGCCGTGCGCGAAGCCAACCTGGTGCTGCGCGCCAACTCCAGCCCCAGCGTAACGCTGGTGCTGCCCAACGTGAGCACCCAGGAACTGGCCGGTGTGGTGGTGCGCGCCCCCAACAACGCCACTACCATCAATACCCAGAACGCGGAGGTGTCGTCGGAGCTCTCGGCCCGTGAGCTACGTGAAATTCCGATTGAGGCCCGCGACATCACCCGCGCCCTCTATCGCCTGCCCAACGTGACGCTGGCCACCGGCTTCTTCTCCGAAGCCCCCAACGTGAGCATCAATGGGGCCAACGGTCTATACACCAACTACCTGATTGACGGCCTCGATAACAACGAGAATTTCCTTGGCGGGCAGCGCTTCGCTATTCCGGTGGGCTTTGTGCAGAACGTGAACGTGCTCACCAACAACTTCTCCACCGAGTTTGGCAACTCGGCCAACGGCATCGTGAACGTGACGACCAAGTCGGGCTCCAACAACCTTACGGCCGAAGTCTTCTACCTTACCCGCCCCGGCCCCAGCATCGACGGCAAGACAGATTTTGCCCAGCGCGACCTCTCGGGTAATCAGGTGAAAAGCGGCTTCCAGCGCCAGCAGTTCGGCTTTGGCGTGGGCGGGGCGCTGGTAAAGAACAAGACCTTTTACTACCTCAACGCGGAGCAGACCTTCGACCTGAAGGACAACGTGCTAACCTCGCCTGAACTAGGCATCAACGCCACCGTGCGCGGCCGCAACCAGTTCACCTACCTCTCGGGTAAGCTCGACCAGCGCTGGACCGAGCGGTTCCGCTCGTCGCTGCGGGCCAACGTGGGCATCGTGAACATCGAGCGCCAGGGCGGCGGGCTCGACGGTGGCATTGCCTTTCCTTCCAGCGGCAACAAGCAGGACCGCAACTCGGTGGAAATTGCCAGTCAGAACGTGTACGTGGGCCGCAACTTCACTTCGGAAACTGACGTGCAGTATGCCCGCTTTCGCTGGAACTACGCCCGCGCCCAGAACCCCAATAGCCCCGACGTGACCGTGCTCGATAACAACGGCGCGGCCGTGGCCTACCTCGGTCACCCCGGCTACCTCTTCGACTCGCACCAAAGCACCTGGCAGGCCCAGCAGAAATTCACGCTGCTGAAGGGGCGTAATACCTTCAAGGGCGGCTTCGGCATCATCAGCACCGAGCATCTGCTCTACGGCGGCGGCAACCCCAACGGCAGCTACACAGTGCAGCTCACGCCGGCGCAATTGGCCGCGCTCAGCGGCCGCAATCTCGGGCCGGGGCTGAGCATCAACGATATTCCCAGCAACGGGCAGGTGCTGAACTACAGCGTGGAGCTGCGCCCGGCCTCCTTCGGCACCACCCAGAACCTGTACAACATCTACCTCGAAGACCAGGTGGCCGTGACCGACCGCCTGAACGTGACCCTGGGCCTACGCTACGACTACGACAACCTCTCCAAGGGCGGGGCCGACCACGGCGACCGCAACAACCTCGCGCCCCGCGCCAACTTTAACCTCCAGCTGAGCGAGCGTAGCGCCCTGCGCGGGGGCTACGGCCTCTTCTACGACAAGATTCTGTACACCGTGTACAGCGACGCCCTGCAGCAGAACACCACCAGTGCCGACTACAAAACCCAGCTCCGCGAGCTGGTGCGCGTGGGCGCCCTGCCCGCCGGCACCAACGTCGACCAGATTACCTTCGACGGCAACTTGAGCGGCAGCGTCCCCAACGTGGCCTATCTGCAAGGCCCTTCGGGGGCCAGCCTGCAAAACCAGCGCGCCAGCGTGTCCAGCTATGAGCGCCGCATCCTGAACCCCAACGGCTACCAGAACCCCTACTCGCACCAGACTATGCTGGGCTACCAGTACCAGGTGAACCCCAAGACGCGCTTTTATGTCGACCTGATATATAACCGCTCCTACGACTTGTTCCGCCTGCGCAACGTAAATGCCGTGTCAGAATATTCGCAGACGGACCCCAATAATGTGGTAGTACGTACGCCGGCCCAGGCCAACGCCACCCGGCCGGTGCCCATTCTGGCCGACGGCAGCGCCATCATTGGCGGGCAGCGTGTGCCGGGCGTAGCTACCAACGTGGTCGAAACCGAGTCGGCGGGCCGCTCGCGCTATATGGCCGCCAGCTTCAACATTCAAAAAGATGCAGGGGATGACAAGTTTGGCTACCGCGTGGCCTACACGCTCTCGAACCTGAAAAACGATACCGAAGACGTGAACTTCCGCGCCGCCGATGCCAACAACTACGGCCCCGAGTTCGCCAACTCCATCAACGACCGTACGCACGTTATCAACGCCATCGGCAGCTACTATCCCATCCGGGCGCTGCGCTTCACGCTGGCGGCCCTGCTGCAAAGCGGCCAGCCCATCAACCGCGTCGCGGGCGGCTACCTCATCCCCGGCTCGAACCCCGCCGCTTACACCAACGACTTGAACGGCGACGGCAGCTCCTTCAGCACTGCCTACCTCGGCAATGCCGACCGCTACCCCGGCGAAGCACGCAACTCCGACCGCCTACCCTGGTCGAAGGCCTTTGACGTGGGCGCGCAGTACACCCTGCCCTTCGGCCAGGCCACCAGCCGCCTGGAATTGACCGCAGACATCTTCAACGTCCTCAACACCCAGAACCTGAGCGGCTACGCCAACAACGCCACCCAGAGCAACCAGATTCAGATCGGCGCGGCCGGCTCGGGCATCATCCGGCGCAACGCCAGCGCCCCGCGCCAGTTCCAGTTCGGCCTGCGCTACGCGCTGTAATTGAACGACAGAATTAGAACGTCATGCTGAGTGTAGTCGAAGCAT
The DNA here is from genome assembly GCF_003149515.1 of Hymenobacter nivis. Taxonomy (NCBI): domain Bacteria; kingdom Pseudomonadati; phylum Bacteroidota; class Cytophagia; order Cytophagales; family Hymenobacteraceae; genus Hymenobacter; species Hymenobacter nivis. The sequence goes on along the minus strand of NZ_CP029145.1, from coordinate 1,514,974 downwards.
CTCTATCACAGTAGTAATTCAATCGAAAGGAATTAGTTACGCGGTAGAGATGCTTCGACGGCGCGGACGCCAGATGAGTAGGGCGTTCCCTCAGGTTCACGTCTTCCCTATGAAAAAAACATTCCTGCTCCTGACAACTGCCGCCGCCCTGCTCGCCGGGTGCGGCTCCGCGTCGGACAAAGCGCATACCCCGCAGCAGACCCTGGCCCAAACCTGGCCACAAATCGAAGCCAAGGGCAAAAACCAGCCGGTGAGCATGCTAATGTGGATGGGCGATCCGCTCATTAATAAGTACATGAGCACCTACGTGAAGCCCGAGCTGAAGCGCCGCTACGGCATCGAGCTGCAAATTGCGGCCGCCCAGGGTGCGGGCCTGGCCCAGACGCTGGCTGCCGAGCAGCAGGCCGGCCAGCCCAGCGAGGCCGACGTGGTCTGGATTAATGGCGAGACGTTCTACCAGCTCCGGCAGGTGGATGCGCTGCTCGGGCCATTCGTCGACAAACTGCCCAACGCCAGGCTGCTCGACCTGCAAAACCCCTTCATCAACACCGATTTTCAGCAGCCGGTGGCGGGGATGGAGTGCCCGTGGGGCAACGTGCAGTTCACATTTATCTACGACTCGGCGCGGGTGGCGCAGCCGCCCCGCTCGTGGGCCGAGCTGCCAGCTTTTGTGAAGGCTCACCCCGGCCAGTTCACTATCCCGAACGAGTTTACGGGTATGACACTGCTGAAATCGTGGATGATGGCCTTGTCAGGCAACCCCAAGCTGTTTCAGGGCAAGTTTGATGAAGCTGTGTACAACAAGTGGTCGGGCGAGCTGTGGAAGCAGGTGAATGCCAGTCGGCCCTACTTCTGGAAGCAGGGCCAGACCTTCCCCGAGCAGCTCGCGCCGCTGCACCAGCTTTTTGCCAACGGCGAGGTAGCCTTTACCTTCTCCAACAACGACGCCGAGGTCGACAACAAGGTGAACCAGGGCGTTTTCCCGGCCACCGCCCGCGCCTATGTGCCCCGGCCCGGCACCATCCAGAACTCCCACTACCTAGGCATCGTGAAAGGGGCCCAGCACCCGGAAGCCGCCCTGCTGGCCGTTAATTTCCTGATTTCGCCCGAGGCCCAGCTCAAAAAAATGGACCCCAACGTGTGGGGTGACCACACCGTGCTGAACCTGGCTGCCCTGCCTGCCGCCCAGCGCCGGCAGTTCGAACAGCTGCCCTCCCGCCGCTACGCCCCCCGCCGCGCAGCCATCCAGGGCCTCGCCCTGATGGAGCCCGACCCAGAATACATGACCCGGCTATTCAAGGATTTCCGCACCCAGGTGATTGAGAAGTAGGGTACTTATCTGCCTTTGAACGTCATGCTCATCTGACGTTCTTTCATCAAAATCAATGAAATCCCGCAACTGGCTCCTGCTCTTCTACGCCCTGCTGGTGGCTGGCTTACCGTTGGCCGGGCTGGCGTATGCCCTGCTAGGTAGCGTGGGCATAGCGGGGCCGCTGGCCACGGGCTTCACCGGCCGCTACTGGCTGGCGCTGGGCACCGATACCGGGCTGCTGAAATCGGCCCTATTCAGCATGTGGGTGGCCGGAGCCTCGCTCACGCTGGCCGTGGCCCTGGCCCTGGCCCTGGTGCTGGGCGCGCAAGCCACGCTGCGCCGCCGGCCGTTTCCGACGCTGCTCTACGTGCCCTTGCTCATGCCCTCGCTGGTGATGGGCTTCTACCTGTTTCAGCTGCTGAGCCGGGCCGGCTGGCTCTCGCGCCTCAGTTTCGGCCTCGGGTTCACGTCGGGCGTCGAAGGCTTTCCGGAGCTGGTGCAGGATGCGGCGGGCGTGGGCATTATCGCGGCGCACGTATTGCTGGCTTTTCCCTTTCTCACACTGCTGTTTCAGGCCATCTACCAGGAAAGCCGGCTGGCCGACTACTACCAGCTGGCCCAGACGCTGGGAGCCCGCCCCGGCCAGTTCCGGTGGCGGGTGGCCGTGCCGGTGCTGCTGCGCCGGGCGGCCCCCACGCTGCTGCTCAGCGGTATCGCAACCCTGGGGGCCTACGATATTCCGCTGCTGCTGGGCCGGCCCTACCCACAGATGCTCTCGGTGTACATCGCCACCCGCCTGCAGCGCTTCGATTTGCGCGAGCTGCCGGCGGCCTACCTGGCGGGCTTCCTAGTGGCCGTAGGGCTGCTGGGCCTAATTCTGGTGCTCACCCGTCTTGCCCGCCGCCATGCGCTCTAAGCTCCTCACCACGGGGCTGGTGGTGCTGTTTGCATTACCGTTCGGGCTGCTGGCCTTGCTGGCAGTGGCCCCCGCGTGGCGCTTCCCGGCCGTACTGCCGGCTGTGTACTCGCTGCGGGCGTTGCGCGACCTGCTGGCCGCTGATAATGAGCTGCTGGCCGGGCTGGGCCGCAGCGTGCTGCTGGCCAGTGTAGTGGCCGTAACCGCTACGGCCAGCGGCTTCTGGCTGGCGCGGGCCATTACCCGCGCGGCCCGGCCGGGGCGCTGGGAAGCCCTTAGCTACTTACCCTACGCACTGCCGCCGGTGTTGCTGGCGGTGCTCATCCAGCCGTTTATCATCCGGCTGCACCTGTCCGGTTCGCTGGGTGGGGTACTGGGGCTACTACTCATTGCCGTGCCCTTCGCCACGCTGCTGCTACGCAGCTTCTGGACGCGGCAGGCCACCGAATACGAGCAGCTGGCCCGCACCTTGGGCTGCACGCCCCGGCAGGCGCTCTGGCAGGTGCTGCTGCCGCTGGCGGGGCCCCTGCTGCGCACGGCGCTGTTCCAGACTTTCCTGCTGGCTTGGTTCGATTTCGGCCTGACCAACCTGCTGAGCGTAGGCAAGGTGCGTACGCTCACCGTGCAGGTGTTTGCCTACGTGGGCGAGGCCAACGCCCAGCTGGCCGCCGTCGCTTCGCTGCTCCTGTTGCTGCCTCCGGTACTGCTGCTGTGGGTCAATAAAAGCGCCCTGCTGCGCAAGGCTGAATGAGAAGTTTTATCCGTATGTGTTGTGAAAACAGCCCCGCTCAAACTCAGCACGTCATGCTAAGCATTCTGCGCGTTAAGCAGAGACCGAAGCATCTCTACTGCTTCGTTGGAGTTAATTAGGTTAGTTGCGTGGTAGAGATGCTTCGGCTGCGCGGACGCCAGATAAAGCATGACGTTCTTCTAAAACCTCAACACCCTAAACACCACCCGTGCTCCAAGCCCTGCTCATTTCCAACGGCCTCCAGGGGCTCGAAAAGTATTTCGTGTCAAATGAGTGGGCGCATTACACTACCTGCCTCATCACCAAGGATTTCGACCCTGAGCTACTGCCCTACGACCTACTGGTAGTACCCAACGGCTCCGACCACATCGCCATGCTAAAAATCAAGGATAAAGTCCGCGCGTTTCTCGACGCGGGCCGGGCGTTGGTGTGCTGCGATGGTTTTTTCACCGCCTGGGTGCCCGGCAACCAGTGGGTGATGGATAACTCGCGCCGCACGATGGACGTGCGCTATTCCTCCGTCACCGACCGCCACCACCTGCTCGATAACCTTGATCTTGACCAGCTCAACTTCTCGCACGGCATGAGCGGCTGGTGGGCCTGCGGCTATATCCAAGCCGCGCCCGGCGCCGATGTGCTGCTGGCCGATACCTGGCAGCGCCCCATCGTGGTGCTCGACGAGGTAAGCACCGGCGGTCGGATGCTGCTCACCGCCAGTGGCCCACTAGCCGATATCACCTACGCTGGCCAGTCCGATACGGCCCTAGTGGCCCTGTACCGCAACTTTATTCACCTGCTTTCCACTTCAACCGTTCCCGCCCATGGCTAAGATAGGCTTGATTTTCAATGGCGTGTGGTCGCACTACGCCATGGCTACCGCGCCGAAATACCGCGACCTCTACCGCCTGCTCTATGTGCACGACCTCGACGCCGAAGCCGTGCGCGACCTTGACGCGCTGGCCATTCCGTTCCAATCGAACCAAGCGGTACTGACCGAGAAAAAGGACGTCATCTACGATTTTCTGGCGGCGGGTAAAAAGGTGTTTCTGGAGGGCGATTCCTCCACGGCCTGGCTCGATGCGCAGTGGGAAAACCGGCCGGTGAATAACTACTGGTGGGTGACGGACCCCACCAACCCGCCCGTGTCTGATACCAACTACGAGCACCCCGTGTACCAGGGCCTCACGCCGCGCCAAGCCTGCTGGCACACCCATGGCGTGTACACCCGCGTACCCATCGGGGCCGACATCCTCCAGACCAACGCCGGGGGCGACGTCATCACCTGGCAAACCCACCAGTACGGCGGCACCCTGCTGGCCACCACCCTCGACCCCCTCGTGGAGCACGGCGTGCAGCAAATCACGCACTTGGATAACTACGTCGACCGCCTTACCGAGTGGCTCAGCGGCGTGCACCCCACGCCGGAGCGCATGACCATCGATGCCGCCGCGTACGGTGCGGGGGCCCTAGTGGTTGAAAAACAGTACTGAGTCGGTTGGTGTTTATTCCAAAAGCACTTGCTATATGATACGGTATCGGCTGCATTTGACCCCAGAAGAACGCCAGACCCTGGAAGGCTGGCAAAAGAAATACAAAAGCCATTCGCCCAAACTGCAACGAATTCAGATTCTGTTGAATAGCGACGAACAGACTGGCCGCCGGCCGGCGGCCGACCTAGCCGCCGTACTGGGTGTCTGTACCCGAACCGTCGAACGGGTGCGCCGCCAGTTCTGCGAAGAAGGGATGGCCCTGTTTGAGCCGAAGCCGCGTAAAACGCGTTCGGACAAGAAGATAGATGGGCGGGTGGAAGCCCATTTACTGGCCCTGCTCTGCCAGACCCCGCCCGACGAGCAGCCCCGCTGGCAGCTCCAGTTGCTGGCCGACCAGCTGGTCGAACTCCAAGTGGTCGAACATATCTCGACCACGATGGTGGCGCGGCTGCTAAAAAAAACGAACTCAAGCCGTTCAACGGCCCGCAGCAGTGGGTGATTCCGGCGGAGCAGAGCGCTTCTTTTGTCTGTCAGATGGAGCAGGTACTCGACCTCTACGAGCAACCCTATGACGCAGACTATCCGGTCGTTTGCCTGGACGAGTCGCCCAAGCAACTACTGGATTACGAAACGTTTATCACCTCTACCGGCCAGCGCTGCCGCGATTCGGAATACGTGCGCCGGGGCGTGGTGGAGTTATTCGTGGCCACGGAGCCCTTACGGGGCTGGCGCTGCCTGACGGTCGAGGCCGACCACAAAGCCGCCACCTGGGTGCAGTTTGTGGCCCGGCAGATGGACTCGACCTACCGCGAGGCCAAGAAGGTGCACTGGGTCATGGATAACCTGCGTACGCACAAGCGCAGCTTTTTCTACGCCCACTTTCCGCCTGCCGTGGCCCAGGCCTATCTGCGACGGATGGACATCACCTACACCCCGGCCCACGGCTCCTGGCTGAACATGGCCGAAATCGAATTCTCCGTCCTTAGTCGCCAGGTCCTCGACCAGCCGTTCACCTCCAGCGAGCAGGTCCGCCACGTGGTAGAACAGTGGCAAGACCGCCAGAATGCGCGGCCTAAGCCCCGCAACTGGCAGTTCAAAACGGCCGACGCTCGCATCAAACTAGCTAAATTATACCCGACTAGCTAATGTTTTTCAACCACTAGTATGAGCGAGCTGCTGCAAGTAAATGCCCTCACCAAGCAGTTCGGCGGGCAACCGGTGCTGCGCGACATCGCCTTCCGCCTCGTCAAGGGCGAGGTACTGGCTGTGCTGGGCCGCTCGGGCTGCGGCAAAACCACGCTGCTGAAAATCCTGGCCGGCCTCGAAGCCCCGGATGCCGGCACCCTGTCCCTGAACGGCCAGAACCTGCTGCCCGTGCCGCCCAACGAGCGCCAGATGGTGTACCTCTACCAGGAGCCGCTGCTGTTTCCGCACCTGAACGTATTCGAGAACGTGGCCTTCGGCCTGCATATCCGCAAAGTACCCAAAGCCGAGGTCGTCGAGCAGGTACGCGCACTGCTGGCCGAGCTCGACCTGACCGAGCACGGCCAAAAGGCCCCGCACCAGCTCTCGGGCGGGCAGCGGCAGCGCGTGTCGTTCGGGAGGGCCCTCATCATCCGGCCGCGCTTGCTGCTGCTCGATGAGCCCTTCGGCAACCTCGACGCCCAGACCCGCGCCGACATGCAGCAGCTGTTTCTGCGCGTGAGCCGCCAGCACCAGATTACCTCCCTCTTCGTGACCCACGACAGCCGCGAGGCCCTCACCGTGGGCACCCGATTCGGCTACCTCGACCAGGGCGTGCTCACCAGCTTCGCTTCAGTAAACGAGTTTATCCAGGACCCACGCACCAATATCCAGGCTGAGCTGTCTTTCTGGGAATCGATTCAGCAGACTACTTTTCAGGCAAAAAATATGAACGTCGTGCTGAGCGCAGCCGAAGCACCTCTACCACGGCAGTAAAATAATCCGATGCAACGAAGCGGCAGAGATACTTCACTGCGCTCGGCATGACGTGCTGACTAGTCGTTAAATACCCATTCATGAAAACCGATTTCAACCATTGCGAGTCCGTTTACTGGGTCTTCACCCAGCTCTGCAACGATAAATGCGACCATTGCTACAATAGCTCCGGCCCGCAGGGTACCCGCATCAGCGCCCAGGACTGCCTGCGCATCGTGCGCAACCTCCCCGATAGCGTCGACCGCCTCATCCTCTCCGGCGGTGAGCCCCTAGCCGACCGCGCTAAGCTCTACTTCATTCTGGATGCCATGCGGGATAAGTACCAGGGCCGCACCCAGGTCATGCTGCAAACCAACGGCGACCTGCTCACCCCCGAAATTCTCGATTTACTGATTGAAAAAGGCGTCACCCGTTTCGACATTGCCAGCATTGACCGCTACCACAAAATGGCTGGCTCCCGTCTGATGACCTTAGCTGATATCTTCGAAAGCCGCGGCGTAAACGGCGACGACCACGACCCGCTCATCGAAAAAGACCACATGCTGGTGGCAGGCCACCGCCTGAGTTGGGGCTACTGGGGCGCTTCCGAAGACATGTGGCTGGGCGGCAACTGGGCCCGCGGCCGCGCCCTCGAAAAAGACATCTGGCTGCGCGACCCCAGCCACAACTTCTGTGCTATTCTCTCCGGTGCCCGGGGCTTCCTAGGCGGCACCGAGCTGCCCCAAGAAATCAGCATCCAGCTCTGGAAAATTAACCCCTGCTGCCCGGGTACTAAGTTCCCTCTCGGCGATGCCCGCACCGAAAAGGTGGCCGATGTGCTGCTGCGCGCCTCGAAATCCGAAATTATGCAGCGCCTCAACCAGGGCGAGCCGTGGAAAATGGGCGAGTCCATCGGCGTGACCGAGGCCCATGCTCTGGCCCGGGGTGAGGAGCTGCAGAACGTATGCCGCTGGTGCGACGAGTTTTTCGAGCAGCACCCCGAAGAAGGTCAGCTCTCGCAGCCCGCACCGGCGAAATCATCCGTTTAGCTGCCCTTTACTGGGTAGCATCTCAACCGCCGACGGCTCTGCCCAGTACCAGCGCACCGCCTAGCGCGTCCCGTGGGCACAAATTGAGGGCTTGGCCGCCGCCGTGCGCCGCCAACGCTTTTGCCGCGACCTGCTCTACCGGGGCTAGGCCGAGCAGACCCATACCGCCACCCACGAGGCCACCGGCCTCACGGTGAAGGTGCGCCCCGACCTGATGATAACCAGGGGACCCCTTTGGGGCAAAACTGGCCGCGTGGTGCTGGTGGACTTCAAAACTACCAGTGCCCAGGACTACGCCCATTTCGTCGCCACCATCGAGCAATACGACTACGACCGGCAGGCCGCCCTGTACTCCGACCTGCTGAGCGCGGCCCGCTTTATCATTATCGGTGTCCAGAAAAAAAGCCCGTTCGAGGTCTGGCAGTTCGAGCTAACGCTGGTCCAAGGCCTCATCAAGCAAGGCGCTAAGTGTATAGTCCCAGGGGAAGGGAAAGGGGACTTTTGTCGTAGCTTTCAGGCAACTCTATGGGAAAAGTACCACACGGCTGCGCCACCACAACGCCGGCAACCCGGCGCCTTATCCAGCAAAGTACAGAAGGCGTACAAACGCTAGCCAAGCGCCTGGGTCTGACCCAGGGTACCGTGCGCAAATGGCGGCGGCGTACCAGTACGGAAGAGGCCGTGCACGGCCCCAAACCGGCCTCCACTGGGCTCACCCCCGCGGAAGAGGCGGCCGTTGTACTCTTCCGCCAGCACACGCTGCTGCCACTCGATGACTGCTTTTACGTCTTACAGGAAACGATTCCGCGCCTAAGCCGTTCGGCCCTGCACCGCTGCTTCCAACGCCACGGCATCAGCCGCTTACCCCCGGCCGACGAGCCGGCAGCCGGGGCGGGCAAGGCGACCTTTAAGGCCTACGAGCTGGGCTACCTACACGTGGATTTTGCCGAAGTACAGACGGAAGAGGGCAAGCAGTATTTATTCGTGGCCATTGACCGCCCCAGCAAGCTGGCCTTCGCCGAGTTGCAGCCACAGGCCACGCAGGCGATAGCCACGGACTTCTTGCGCCGGGTCTTGCCGCAGATTCCCTATAAGGTGCATAAGATATTGACAGACAATGGTATTCAGTTTCGAAACTTACCGCATCATACGAAAGTCGGTCGCCATCCTTTCGGTCAGCTCTGCGACGCATGGGGCATCGAGCAGCGCTTTACCAAGCCCGCTCACCCCTGGACCAATGGGCAGGTAGAGCGGATGAACCGGACGGTGAAGGAGGCCACGATTAAGCAGTTCCACTATGAGACGACGGCGCAGTTGGCCAGTCACTTGCAGGCCTTTTTACTGGCTTACAACTACGCCAAGCGGCTCAAACGCTTGAAGGGCCTGACCCCGCACGAATTTATTTGTGCGGAATGGCGAAAAAATCCTACTATCTTTCATCGCGACCCAACTAAAAAACCCCTTCCCCATACACCGGGACCATACAACTAGGTAGTCCGGACGGGGCGCGAGGTGCCGAGCGTCACCCTCACCGATTCGCCCCTGGTCTTTGCGGGCTACGGCGTGGTGGCCCCGGAGTATAAGTGGGACGACTACGCCGGGCTCGACTGCACGGGCAAACCCGTGGTCGTGCTGAACGACGACCCCGGCAACGCGGGCTCCGATACGACCCTGTTCAAGGGCAAGGCCTTGACGTTGTACAGTCGGGCAGACTACAAGGCCGAGGAGGCGGTCCGTCACGGCGCCACCGGCCTGCTCGTTATCTACGACACCCGGTCGGCTTCCACGAGGACTTGGAGCTGGAAGAACGTTCAAACGGCCTTCAGTACCCCCAAGGCTCGAAGGGCCTGACCGCGGCGCCAGCAAATTGGCGCTTGGTGGCCAGATGACCCCGGACGCAGCGAAGCGCCTGTTTGCCGCCGCGGGCCAGAACTACGACGCCGCCTACGCGGCCGCCAATAAGCCGGGCTTCCGGGCCCAGCCCCTGGGGTTGACCTTCAGCACGTCCGTTCGCAATAGAATCGTCCATAAGGCGTCCCAAAACGTGGTGGCCGTGCTGCCCGGCACGACCCGGCCGCAGGAGTACATCCTCTACTCGGCGCACTGGGACCACCTGGGCATTGGGCCGGCAATTAACGGGGACTCCATCTACAACGGGGCCGTGGACAATGCCCTCGGCTGCGCCGCCCTGCTGGCCGCGGCCACGGCCTTTCGGCAAGCCACGCCACCGCCCGGCCGCAGCATCGTCTTCCTGGCCTTCACCGCCGAGGAGTAAGGCTTGCTGGGCTCGGCGTACTACGCGGCGCACCCGCTCTTCCCGCTGGCCAACACCGTGGCCGACCTCAATAGCGACGTCCTGACGACCTTGGGGCCCATGCGCGACTTCACCGTCGCGGGCTACGGCCAATCGGAGCTGGACGACTACGCCCGGACTGCGACTAAGGAGCAAAACCGCTACGTGCAACCCGACCCGGAGCCGGAACTCGGCCACTTCTACCGTTCCGACCATTTCAGCTTTGCCAAAGTCGGCGTACCGGTACTATGTGGCGGCGGGTATTACGACAGCCGCCTGCACAGCAAAGCCTCTATGGAAGAGCTGGTTAGCGAATACCATGCGAAACACTACCACCAACCCTCTGACGAGTACGACGCCCAGTGGAACCTGCGCGGCGCCGAACAGGACGTGCGCCTGCTCTTTCGCGTGGGCCAGCGCCTGACCAGCGAAACCACGTTCCCGCAGTGGAAGTCCGGCTCGGGGTTCAAGGCCATCCGCGAGAAAAGCCGGCCCGGCCAGCAGGAGCCGATGGCCCGCCTGGCAGCAGGAGCGGTGCGAGCCCAGGAATAGAAATTCCTGGTCGGTGCTCCGTGTGTCAGCCGGTGGCCCGGCGCCGGTATCCCGGGCGCGCCTCAACTAAGTAGGAGGCCGTCGAACGCGCCCGGTCGCGCTTCCCATACCCCGCCGTTTTGGTCGGTGCCGGTCCGGTTCCACAGCAGGCCCTGAGGTGTAAAGGCCCGACAGTCCCCTTTTTATTGCGGCGCTTCTAGGGCTTCTGCCCCAGGTAGTCGGCGGCCAGCGTGGCCAGCGTTTTCACGCCCAGCGTGAAGCCGCTTTCGTCCAGCACGAAGCCGGCCGTGTGGTGGTCGGCGGTGGTCGCGGGGTCCGTGCCTTTACGCATCCCGCCCAGGAGGAAGTACATCCCGGGTACTTTTTCCTGGTAAAACGAAAAATCTTCCGAACCCGTCACCGCCTTGATTTCCGTCACGTGGGCCGCCCCGCCGGCGACGGCTTGCAGCGTGGGCACCATCCGCGCCGTCAGGGCCCGGTCGTTGAACGTGACGGGATAGGCATCGGGGTCGAAGACCACATCAGCGGTGGCGCCGGCGCTCTCGGCAATGCCGGTGACCGTTCGCCTGAAGGCCGCCAGCAGTTGCGCCCGCATTTTGCTGTCCAGGGCCCGAATGGTGCCGCTCAGCTCCGCCTCGGCGGGAATGATATTGGTGCGCACCCCGCCCCGAAGAATGCCGACCGTGACCACGGCGGCATCCTGGGTCAGGTCCACCTGGCGGCTGACGAGGGTTTGCAGGGCCACGACCATCAGGGCCGCCGTCACCACCGGGTCCACGCCGTTCCAAGGGGTGGACCCGTGCGCCCCTTTGCCGTGGACTGTGACGGTGAAATCGTCCGCGCTGGCCATCATCCCGCCGGGGCGGTAGGTGAGCTGGCCCACCGGCGTCTGCGCGTCGATGTGCAGGCCGAACACCGCGCTGACCCGCGGGTTCTCCAGTACGCCTTCTTTCACCATCAACTTCGCGCCCCCTTCCTCGCCGGGCAGGGAGCCTTCCTCAGCGGGCTGAAAAATAAACTTGACGGTACCGCGCAGGTCTTTTCTGACCTGGCTCAGCACCTCGGCCGCGCCCATGAGCATGGCCGTGTGCGCGTCGTGGCCGCAGGCGTGCATCACGCCCACGGGCTGGCCCAGGTAGGTAGTTTTGACCGTGGAGGCGAACGCCAGGCCCGTAGCTTCGGTGATGGGCAGGGCGTCCATGTCGGCGCGCAGGGCCACCACCGGGCCGGGCTTGCCCCCGCGCAACAGGCCCACCACGCCGGTGTGGGCCACGCCGGTCTGCACCTCCAACCCCAGGCTTTTGAGGTGGGCCGCGACGATGCCGGCCGTACGGGTTTCTGCGTTGCCCAGCTCCGGGTGCTGATGAAAGTCGCGGCGCCAGGCAATGACCTTGGTTTCCTCGGCTTGCGCGAGCTTGGCAATGCGGGCATCGAGGGCCGCCTGCTGGGCGAAGGACGTGCCGGGCAGCCAGGCGAGCGCAAGGCCGGTAACGAAGGCGTAAGAAATTGATTTCATGGGCGAAAAGTGCGGGGGGGAGGCGTCCGGCGGGACCGGTAAGGGCCGTGGGTTAAAGCAGTTATTGGGGAGCAATATACGGGGTCGCCCGGCACCAGGAACCGAAAACAGCGGCCAGTCTTTGCCACCCCGAAAAACGGGACTATGGGGCCTCAATTCCCGTCGCTACCCTCCGAACAAGCCGTGGATGGGGGAGATAAACACAAGCAGCCGATTCGCTTGGGTAAAATCACTACTTGGTAAAAACAGCCTTGGCAGCGGTAAAACGGACGTTTTGTGCGGCACTGACCCGGCTCAAATTTCCTTACCGGGAATTTCTGCCCCAACTCTTGGGCTATCCGTAGCTCTGGGCATGCGTGGGATTGCAAAAAGGGATGCGTGCCGGGAAAAGCGAAAAAAGAAAATCAGGGGCTTTCACCGGTTCTTGCGGGAGCATCAGCACCGCGCCGCCCTTCCGCATACATTGGATTTACATTATTTGCGGGAGGCCTACCGGAATTACATCAAGCTTGGTTTATTTCCTTGGTCGGTCGACTCCAAGCCCCCCGGCTACGCGGCCGGGAATGAAGCCGGGTACTGCCCCGTGTGCTGCAATTTTTAAGCCTGGCACGAGCAACTCTGCGCGGCAACACCCACCCCATCAGCCGCGGCCCAACCCGGGGACGATTCCCCTACTGCCCTACCCCCAGTACCTACTTTGCTACCTCCGCATTCGCCATCGGCCACCGCGTGCCGCCCGTATCCAGCGCCCCAACTGCCATCACCTGGTGTGGCCAGCACCAGGAGCGCCACCCTGGCCCTAGCCTTATCGTAAAAAGGCCAGCCCCCGCAATTGCGAAAGGCCGGCCTTTGTGTTGCCCGAAAGCGTGGTTACTCCACCGTAAAGGAGTCCGTTACGAAGACGCCGGGCTGCCCCACGACTTCCGCCCGGTACTGGCGCACGCCCGTCACAAAACGAGTGCTCAGCGGGTAGCTGAACGGTTCACCGATTTGGTGCGTACCCCCGTCCACGAAGTTGTCAATAGTGATGCGCACGGCTACGGCCCCCGTGCCGCCGGTGGCCGTCACCTGCCCTTCGAGCACCGTGAAACCCCCGTCCGTCGGGTTAACGCCGCGCAGCGCGGCCCCGGTCAGGCGCAACGGCGCGGGCGGGGGCCCCGTCACTGCTTCTCCAAAAATAGCTTCGCCCGCCAGGGCCAGCCCACCGGAGGCCTCGGCTACCACGGCCAGCGCGGGCAGCGCTCCCGCCACGGGGTACGCGCCCGCCAGCTGTGCCGCCCCGGCGCCGTAGTCGTCGAAGTCTGCGGATAAGTCAGTCTGTTCGGGGTAGGCTGTGCTGTACACCTGGTTGAGCCGGGCCAGCCGGGCCAGTGCGTCGTTCAGGCGCTGCTGCGCGGCCGCCACCTGGCCCAGGCGCTTGCGCGAGTTGCGGTCGGCTTTGGCCAGAACGGCGCGGGCTTTTTTGCCGCGCGCCTTGTATTGCTTCTGATAAGCGGAGGTTGCCATAACGGATTGAGGTTAGAGTGGATAAAAGCCGGCACTACTCGCCAAATACCGCTTCGGTCGGCAGCGCGGCCCCGCGATTGCCGGCGGCCACGTCGGCATAGAGCAGCGCGTCGGCCTCCGTGGTGGCTGCTAAGTTGGCCAGTGTATCGGAGGGGCCAAAGTCCACCATGAGGTCTGTCGCCGCGGGCAGGGCCGTGCCGTAGAGCGTGTTGAGCCGCGCAATGCGAGCCGTGGCCGCGGCGTTGCTTTGCTCGGCCGCTACCAGTTGCCTGACCAGCACGCGCACCTGCTTGCCAGCTTTGGTGTAAAGGGCCAGGGCCTTGGTGGCCCGCCGCTTGTATTGTTTCTGATAGGCGGTTAGTGCCATAACTGTAGTAGTAAAGGGGCCAAAAGGCCAGTTAGAAAAACGCACAAGGGGCAAAACAAAAACGGCCGGCCGTTGCCAGCCGACCGCTTTGCGTACCCGCGCCGCCGCTTAGTCGGCGTAGACGATGGCCAGCGGGTTGCTGGCGTTGTTGTTGAGCGGGTACTGCTTGCCGTTGAGCAGCTGGTAGAAGTTCACGCCCAGCACGCCCAGCACCACGTCGTCCGCGGTCGGGGCCACCGGCAGCGTCGCTTTGATAGTCTGGTTGGTGAGCACCGGCCCGTTGAGCGGCAGGCTGCCCAGCGGCACGGCTACCGCGCCCTGCACAATGGCCCCCGTCTCGAAGTTGATGGCCGCCGAGGCCAGCACCAGCTCGAAGTGCGTGGCCCCCTGCGGGGCCGCCACGTCGGTCAAGCCGTTGAGGCTGGGCAGGCCGATGGTCAAGTCCGCGCCGGCGGCGGCCGTGGTGTACGAGCCGAAGAACACCTGGCCCAGCGAGGCCGAAGCGTTGAAGTCGAAGCCCACCAGTTCCAGGGCGTTGTCCTTGTCCATCACCCGGGCCCCGCGGTCGTTGGTTTCGTCCATCCCGACGATGGCGCGGGTCTTCTGCGTCAGGCGCGAGACCATGCGCGAGTCGCTGGCTGTACTGATGAGCGTGCGCAGCGCCGTGCGAATGAGCTTGCCGGCCGAGGCCGCCGTGCCGAACTCGCTGGCGTTTTCCCGCGTGCGGGCCCGGCTCGGGGCCGAGGCGAACGCGGCCTTGTTGCCTTGCGGCTTTTGGGAGATACTCCCGTTTTTGTTGAACACCAGGCCCCCGACGGTGCCCTGAATGCCGATAATGCCCGTTTGACGTGCCATTGCCGTAAATAAGTAAGTGGGTGAAAGAAAATGGGTGCGTTGTGGGCTGCTTGCGTTTGCGCGGCCTCGTTACCAGGGGCAGCCCGCCCCGTACCGCCGCTTGTTTTGGTAGTTGAATCGACGCCACTGGCTCGGCAGCAGTGCGTTTTCGGTCCCGCACTTCCAAAGCCCGCGCCCGCCGGCCACCGCGGCGGCCTGTTGCGCGGCGCGGCCCGCCACCCGCCGCCGCGGGTCGTAGGCCCAGGCCCAGCCGCGCACCACCAGCAGCGAGTCCAGGGCCAGGGCCAGCCCGCCGGCCACCGGCAGCCGCACCATGGCCAGCGTCCGCCCGTACAGGTCCACGCCGTGCCGCGTCAGCCACACCAGCCGCGCCGGGGCCAGCAGCCGCGACACCGAGTCGGTGGCTTGGGCCCCAAACACCTGGTCGTGCTCCGGCGCGTCCACGCCCAGTAGCCGCACGCGCACCCGCTGGCCACCCGTCAGCACGTCGTAGGTGTCGGCATCCACGACGCGCACCACCCGGCCCGCTTCCTGCCCGTGCGCCGTACCCGCCAAGAGCCCCGCCGCGGCGAGTAAAATCCCTAACCGGCCAATTGCATTTTTCATGGAACGAAGCTAGTGGGGGCCCGGCCTGAATTATCTTCGCTCTGCCCCGTTTGCCCTATTCTGCCCTTATATGCCCCCGCTTCGAATCTGCATTTATCCCAAAGACGTGGCCGCCCTGACCGGTCGCAGCTACGACGCGGCCAAGCGCCTGCTGCGCCAGGCCCGCGCCGCGGCCGGCAAGCCCGCCGGGGCCCTGCTCACCGTGGCCGATTTCTGTCACCACACCGGCCTCGACGCGCAGCAAGTCACCGCTGCCCTCAACCCGCCGCTACGCCGCGCCGCCTAAGCTCCGCTGCCGTAGCGCGAGCATGGCGGAAGCATGGTGCGAGCAGGAGAGCGGTACGCGACGCGCTAAAAAAAGACGGTCCGTTCCTAGAGTGGAACGGGCCGCTGGTTTGTCCCCTGCCACTGTCCCCTTGGGGGGCACCAGCCTAAAATCGATTCCAGAAAGCGGGACAGCTGTTACATCTTAAGCTACGGGCAGCGCAGGAACAGCCAGTAAATCTGTTCCCTGTGGCGTCCCCTAACTATTTGGCAAAAGAAAAAGGCCCTGTAAGTGAGATACTTACAGGGCCTTTTCATTAAACGGTTGCGGTCTGGACGGGACTCGAACCCGCGACCTCCGCCGTGACAGGGCGGCATTCTAACCAACTGAACTACCAAACCGTTTACCGAACCAGAAAAACCGTGTGGTTTTCTGTTTTGGTGATGCAAAGGTAGGGGAAGTAAATAGGCGTTTGCAAGCTGGGAGGCATTATTTCTCTTTGCAGCACCCGGTTTTGGAGCTTGTGGGTTGTTTTTCAGGCTCATTATTTTTTGGTAGGCGTCCCAACGGCGGATGATTTACCTTTGCCAACCGCTTTTTTGGCGGGGTAGGGCGGGCCCCTGGGTCCGTCTGCCAACGTAATAATCCGCTTCTTTTCCCATCAGCCGTGCCTGCAATGCTACTCGATTTTGAACAACCCATCGCTGCTCTCGAAGGCAAGCTCCAGGAAATGCAGCGGCTGGCCGCTGACAGCGAGGTGGATGTAGCCGATGCCGTGGCGGCGTTGGAAGCCAAAATCAAAACCCTCAAGAAGGAAACCTACGCCAACCTCACGCGCTGGCAGCGGGTGCAACTCTCGCGCCACCCCGAGCGGCCATACACCCTCGACTACATCGACGGCATGGCCGAGAAATTTGTGGAGCTGCACGGCGACCGCACCGTGGGCGACGACAAAGCGATGGTGGGCGGCCTGGGCGAAATCGATGGGCAGCCGGTAATGTTCATCGGGCAGCAGAAGGGCCACAACACCAAGCAGCGGCAGTTTCGCAACTTCGGGATGCCCAACCCCGAGGGCTACCGCAAGGCCCTGCGCCTGATGAAGCTGGCCGAAAAATTTAACGTGCCCGTCGTCACGCTCATTGATACGCCCGGCGCGTTTCCGGGCCTGGAGGCCGAGGAACGGGGGCAGGGCGAGGCCATTGCCCGCAATCTCAAGGAGATGTTCATGCTGAAAGTGCCTGTGGTGTGCGTCATCATCGGCGAGGGGGCCAGCGGCGGGGCCCTGGGCATCGCCATCGGCGACCGGGTGCTGATGCTGGAAAATACTTGGTACTCGGTGATTTCGCCCGAGTCGTGCAGCAGTATCCTGTGGCGCTCGTGGGACTACAAGGAGCAGGCCGCTGAGGCCCTCAAGCTCACGGCGACCGATATGCAGAAAGCCGGCCTGGTAGACGGCATCGTGAAGGAGCCGCTGGGCGGGGCCCACACCGACCCGGACGCTATGATTGCGACGTTGAAAAAGACGCTGCTCAAAACGATTAAGGAACTGGCCGCCGTGCCCGCCGCGGACCGCATTTCGCAGCGCATCGACAAGTTTTCGGCCATGGGCGTGGTGGTGGAATAGGGTAAGCGGGTATGGGGGTAGGTGGACGCCGCTATCAACCTTAAACCCTGTGCTCTCCACTTTTTACTTCACCGCCCCGTATCCTCCCATCCTCACACCCTAAAAAATGACTGTCCATACTATCGATACCGGTTTGTTCAAGCTCGACGGCGGCGCCATGTTCGGCGTAGTGCCCAAGTCGATGTGGCAAAAAGTTTACCCCGCCGATGCCAACAATATGTGCACCTGGGCCATGCGCGCGCTGCTCATCGAAGATGAGAATCGCCTGACGCTCGTCGACACGGGCATTGGCGATAAGCAGGACGCGAAATTTTTCAGCCGCTTCGATGTGCAGGTCGACGGCGTGCTGGACCGGTCGCTGGGGGCCCTGGGCTTTGGCCGGGCCGATATCACGGACGTGTTTTTGACGCATTTGCACTTCGACCACGTGGGCGGGGCCGTGGTGCGCCGGCCCGACGGGGCCCTGGTGCCGGCCTTCCCCAACGCCACGTACTGGAGCAACCAGGGCCACTGGGACTGGGCCACCCACCCCAACCCGCGCGAAAAAGCCAGCTTCCTGGCCGAAAACATCCTGCCAATCCACGAGAGCGGCCAGTTGCGCTTCATCGACCCCGCCGCCGGGGTGCCCGCCGGGCTGCCGTTCCGCGAGCTGCTGCTTGCCGACGGCCACACCGAGCAACTGATGGTGCCCGTGGTGGAATATAAGGGGCGCACGCTGGCGTTCATGTCCGATTTGCTGCCCAGTGCGGCCCACCTGCCGCTGCCCTACGTGATGGGCTACGATATGCGTCCGCTGGTGACGATGGCTGAAAAAGAAGCCGTTCTGGCCCGCGCCGCCGCCGAAAACTGGGTGCTGCTGCTCCAGCACGACCACCTCACCGAGGCCTGCACCGTGCAGCAAACCGACCGCGGCGTGGCCGTGGCCGAGCGCTTGCGAATCAAGGACTTATAACAGCGTTGGCTGTTAGCTTTTTTGCAAAAAAATCTGGTGGTTGAGAAGCCAACGAAATGGAAAAGCCAACAGCCAGCAGCCAGCAGCCAACAGCGAGTTTAAGCCTGGCGCTGTCGGGCGGCGGGGCCCGGGGCATTGCGCACCTGGGCGTGCTGGCGGCCCTTGATGAGCTGGCCCTGCCGGTGGGGCGGCTGGCGGGTGTGAGCTCGGGGGCCATTGCGGGGGCGTTTTACGCGGCCGGTTTTCCGCCGCGCGAGATTCTGCGGCTGCTGCTGGCCACCAACGTGGCCCGGCTCACGCGGCCGGCCTTTAGCCGGCTGGGGCTGCTGGGGCTCGACGCAGTGGAGGCACTGCTGGCCAGCTATTTGGGTTCCCGCGTGCAGTTCGAGGATTTGCAAAAGCCGCTTACGCTGGTCGCCACCGATTTAATGGCCGGCGAGTCGGTCTACCTCAGCACGGGGCCGCTGCTGCCGGCGCTACTGGCCTCGTCGGCGGTGCCCATCGTGTACCGGGCCGTGGAGTACCAGGGCCGCCAGCTCGTTGATGGTGGCCTGCTCAACAACCTGCCCGTGGAGCCGCTGCTGGCCGCCGGGGGCCCCGTGGTGGGCGTGCACTGCAACCCCGTCAACCGCGAGGCGCGCATCCCCACGCTGCGCCGGCTGGTGGAGCGCACCCTGCATCTGGCCATCAACGCCAACACGGCCCACCGCAAAACTCAGTGCGCTCTGCTGCTGGAACCGCCCGAGCTTCGCCACTTCCGCCCACTCGATTACCGCCAGGCCGCGGCGATTTTCGACATTGGCTACCGCTACGCGCTGGGCCAGGCCGCCGCCCTGGGGGCCCTGCTGGCCTGAGGCGGGCCTGCGCTCTACCTTTGCATTTCCACCCATCCCCTCGTTTTAGCCAATGCCCGCCCGCAAAACCTCTACCGTCTGGTTCTACATTGCCAAATTCGTGTTCTGGGTGTCGGGCTGGAAATTGGGTCAGCTGGCCAATCCGGAAATCAGGAAAAGTATGATGATTGCGGCCCCCCACACCAGCAACTGGGACCTGATTTACGCCCGCGCCGCGTTTTACCTGATGGACGTGGATGTGCGCTTCACCGTAAAAAAGGAGTGGACCGACCACTGGCTGCTCGGGGGCCTGGTGCGCTTGGTAGGCGGCCTGGCCGTGGACCGCAACAAGAACAATAGCCTCGTGGAGGGCATGGCCGAGCTCTTCAATGCCCATGACGAACTGGTGATTCTCATTACCCCCGAAGGCACCCGCAAGTACCAACCGCGCTGGCGCAAAGGCTATTACTTTGCCGCCCTGGCCGCGCACGTGCCTATTCGGCTGGGCTATTTGGATTACAAAAACAAGGAAGCCGGCATCGGCCCCGCCGTGTACCCGAGCGGTGACTATGCCGCCGACGAGGAAAAAATCAAGGCCTTCTACCGCACCAAAACCGGCC
This sequence comes from Hymenobacter nivis, assembly GCF_003149515.1. NCBI lineage: Bacteria > Pseudomonadati > Bacteroidota > Cytophagia > Cytophagales > Hymenobacteraceae > Hymenobacter > Hymenobacter nivis. The sequence continues at coordinate 1,495,529 of NZ_CP029145.1, read as the reverse complement.
GCTTCCCCGCCCAGGGCGTGCGCTGAGCAAGTGCGCGGCCGGCGCTACCTTTAGCCGCATGGAAAAGGTGCAAACGCTGCTTTGGGTTGTGCTGGGCCTTGGGGCCTTCGTGTACCGCATGGTGCAAAAAATGCGTAATACCGCCGCCCAGGAGGAGCGCGAGCGGCCCCGCGCGCCGGCTGTGCCCGCACTGCCCACCGCCACCTTTCAGGAGCTACTGAAGCAGATGCAGGCCCGCAACGCCGACGAACCCGGGGTCCCCCGGCCGCCCGTTACTAGCCAGTCTTTGCCCGCGCCCGCCAGCCCGGCGGCCCGCCCCAACACGCTGGGCGGCCGGCCCATGCCCGTAGCCCGCCCGCAAGAGCGCCGCCCGCGCCGCCCGCTGCGCCGCCTCACCTCGCTGGAAGCCCCGGCTACGGCCCGCCCCATGAGCCCGGCTACGCCCGTGGTGCAGCGTGGCGCCAACCTGCCCCGCGCCGTAGTATTGGCTCAGCCCGACGCCACCTACCGGCCGTTTGGGGCCCCCGCGCCGGCTGCGGAAAGCACCGGCGCCGCCGTGCGCCGCCTGTTGACTCAGCCCGCCAACGTGCGCGCCGCCTTTGTGCTCAGCGAAATCCTGAACCGCCGGCCTTGGTAGCTGGTTTTAGTTGTTCGTTGTCAGTTGTCAGGGAGGCAATCAGGCCGTCATGCAGAGCGCAGCGAATCATTTTTACTGCGGCAGTAAACCCAATTGATAGGAATACTTATGCGTTAGAGATGCCTCGCTGCGCTCTGCATGACGGCCTGATTGCCTCCCTGACAACTGACAACGAATAACTGATAACTAAAGCCAGGCCTCGGCTAGTCCTGCGTGAGGGCGTAGCTCACCAGGTTGGCGCCCATGCGCAGGGCGGCGTCGTGCACGGCGGGCGAGTCTTCGGGGTAGGTGCCCACGTCTTCCCAGCCGTTGCCTAGGTCGCACTCGAAGCTGTAGAAGCAGACAAGCCGGCCCTTGTACACCAGGCCGAAGCCCTGGGCGCGCTTGCCATCGTGCTCGTGCACCTTGGGCAGGCCCCGGGGAAATGGATATTTCTGGTGGTAGATGGGGTGGGAGTAGGGCAGCTCCACGAATTCCAGCTCGGGAAACACCTTCTTCATTTCGGGCCGGATAAACTTGTCGAGCCCGTAGTTGTCGTCAATGTGCAGGAAGCCGCCGCCCACCAGGTAGCGCCGCAGGTTCTGGGCCTCGGCGGCGGTGAAGCTCACGTTGCCGTGCCCCGTCATATGAATGAACGGATAATCAAGCAGTTCCGGCGCGTCCAGCTCCACGGTGGCCTCGTCGGGCGCGATGTTGGTGTGCAGCGTCTGGTTGCAGAAGCTGATAAGGTTGGGCAGACTGGTTTTATTGGCGTACCAGTCGCCACCGCCGCCATAGTGCAGCTTGGCGATGCGGAAACTGGGGGCCCCCGGCGCCGGCGCGGCGGCCGTGGTGGTAAAAAGGAGGGCGGCAGCGAGGAGGAAGTGGCGAAGCATGGTAGTGGGAGAAGGAAAGCGGGCCTGGATGGCTTGCTAAGGCCGCGCCGGACCCGAAAGTTCGGGAAACTGGCCGGCCCAGCCGGCGGTAGGGCCCCGGGCGCAAAGTACCATCGGCTGGCCCGGTGGTACTTTGCGCCCGGGGTTTCATTTTGCCCCGGCCAGCCACGGACCTAACCAACGACAACTTGCGACGTTTTCTGTAAAGCACGGGCCGCATCGGGGGGGGCGGTAGAAATTACCAGCGTTTTTACCCGGAAAGCCGTTGAAAAGCATCAGTTCCTGCTGTTGCACAGCGCCCTTAAGCCAGCGCCGAGGTTATAGCGCGGACCTTGTAGTCTGCGTCCTCGTATCCTTAAAATCATTCTGGTGGCGCAGGAACGCGGGCTACAAAGCCCGTGCTACATCCTGCTGCGAGCAATTGCCCCGCCTTCGTATTCAAGCGCTTGGGGCCCCGGGGCTCTTGGCGTAGAACGTCGTTGGCCTCGGCTCGCTCCTCAACATTGTAGTAAATGCCGTGCTGTCGGCACCCACGCCCTTCCAGCGGTTTGCCTTTGGGCAGCCCAACGTAGCCATTTTGTATCTACCATTCGTGTTCCTGCCCGGGTGCGTGGCGCCCTTGGTGCTGCTGGCACATTTGGCCCCCATCCGGCAGTTGGTGGCACCTGCGCCGGGGCTTGCGGCGGGGGCGCGGGGCGTAGCTTGCGCCGCCCATCCGCCTATTTCCCCAATAACTCATGGAGTTCAACAGCAAAAAACTGGAACGTATATCGCGCTTCGTATACTACCTTATCTCGTTGGTGCTGTGCTTTTTCCTGATTTCATTATCCAATAAAATCATCGATGACCTGGGCCTTGCCGCTGCCCCGCTGGCGGTGGAAGAATTTGCCGACCAGCGGGCCGTTGCGGCCCTTGATGCGCGAAAAGAAGCATTGGAGGCCGGGATAGCGGCGTTGCACGACCGCAACGCCACCGTCGAAAAAACCCTCGCCACGGCCCAACAAAATTACCAAGACGAAAAACAGTCGTTCGACAACTGGATCAAAACCCGCAAAACGCTCGGCACGCCCAGCAAAGACCAGGAAGTGGTGGATCGGGCCCGGAGGCTGGACGGCTACTACCAGGTGGAGCGGGCGTGGCGGGCGCAAGTGGCCGCGCGCGAAGACAGCGCGGCGGCCAAAACCAAGCTGTTGCAGAAAAACGAGGCGCTGGCCGAACAGGAAAACCAACGGACCCAGGCCCGCTACGAAACCGCTGCCAAAGGCCACGAACTGAAAGTATTTCTCATCCGGCTCCTGTTTGTGGGGCCCATTCTGACGCTGGGTATTTTCTTTTTTTTGCGTTTTCGCAAGGATAAGTTTTGGCCGCTGTACTTCGGTTTCACGCTGTTTTCGCTCTTTGCTTTTTTCGTTGGCCTCGTGCCGTATTTGCCCAGCTACGGGGGCTACGTCCGCTACACTGTAGGCATTGCCCTCTCGGGCGGGCTGGGGTACTACGCCATCAAGCGCCTGCGCATCTACTTGGATATGAAGCAGGAAGAGCTGAAAGCCTCTTCCCAGGAACGGGCCAAAAACGTGCAATTAGGCGCGGCAGAAAAAGCCCTGGACGACCATTTTTGTCCTTCCTGCGGCAAAGATTTTATTCTCAAAAAGTGGGAAGTTCCGGTGAAGAACAGCCCGCCGGAAAACGCCATGCCCGTGGCGGATTTCTGCCGGTACTGCGGCCTGGACCTGTTTGCCGACTGCTACCGCTGCGGGCACAAAAATTTCGTGCACCTGCCCTTTTGCGCTGCTTGCGGCGCCCGGCCCAAGCTGGTGGCGGCCAACGAAACGCCGGGCGGCGGCGCTTAGGGCCCCGGGGCCCTAAGCGCCGCCGCCCGGCAAAAATCCAGGCTACCTCTCCCGCACCAGCTGCGCCGTGAATACGGCCGCCAGCGCCGCCGTTTCGGTGCGCAGCCGCGAGGGGCCCAGCGTGACGGGCCGGATGCCGCGGCCGAGCGCCAGCGCAATTTCCTCGGGGGTAAAGTCGCCCTCGGGCCCGATGAGCACGCAGCAGCCGGGGCCCGCGGCGGCGACTTGCGCCAGGGCCGTGCGCTCGCCCTCCTCCAGGTGCGCGATGAAGGTGGTGGCGGCCTCGGCAGCGGCCACGAAAGGGGCGAAATCCACCAGTTCATCCAGCTGCGGCAGCCACGCCTGGCCCGACTGCTTGAGGGCGCTAACGGCGATTTTCTCTAGGCGCTCCAGCTTCAGTTCGCGGCGCTCGGAGCGGGCGCAGCGCAGGAAGGAAATGCGCTCCACGCCGACTTCTACGGCCTTTTCGACGAACCACTCCATGCGGTCGAGATTTTTGGTGGGGGCCACGGCCACGTGCGTGACGTAGGAGCGGGGCAGCACGGCCTCGTGGGCGGTGAGGCGCAGCTGGCAGCGCTTGGGGTTAGCATCGGCCACCACCGCCTGGTAGCGGCCTCCGCGGCCGTCCACGAGGGCCACGGGGGCCCCGGATCCCAGGCGCAGCACGCGCACGGCATGCTTGCTTTCCTCTTCGGAGAGGGTGTAGGCCGGTTGGCCGGGGTGCAGGTCGGGGGCGTAGCAGGTCAGCATGGGGCGCAAAGATCGGCTGCTTTGGGGCCCCGGCGCGCGAGAAACCCTGGCGGTCCGTCCGCTACTTTTGGCGCCTGTGCTACCACCTGCTGCTACCCGGGCCGCCTTGCTGGGCCTGACTGTGGGTGGGCGTGCCCGTTGAGTTCCGAAGCCGCGAGGAGCGCCGCCGCGACCCCGTAGCTACTATGCGCGCCCACGGCACGCACAACCAGCCGGCCGGTACGTGGTCCGACGATGCCTCGCTCACCTTTTGCTTGGCCGAAACCCTGGCCCGGCCCGGGGGCCTGCTGGGGCCCCCGGACTTGGCAGATTTTGCTCGCCGGTGCATCAGTTGGCTGGACCACGCTTACTGGACGGCCACCGCCGAAACCTTCGACGTGGGTAACGCCACCCGCGCCGCCATCGGCCGGCTGCGGCAAGGGGTGGCGCCAACCCAAGCGGGGCCCCGGACGGCGCTCGACAACGGCAACGGAGCGCTGATGCGGATCCTGCCGCTGGTTTTTCACCAAACCTGGCGGGCCGAACCCCTGGATTTGGATGCCGCGGCCTACGCCCAAATGGCGGCAGTGGCCAAACCGTGGCTGTGCCAGGGCCGCAACCCCGCGGCGGTGGAGGAAATCCACTACCGCCGCGTGCTCAACGGTACCTTGCCCGCGCTGCCCGAAGCCGAAATTCAATCCCCTGGCTACGTGGTGCACATCCTGGAAGCAGCGCTGTGGTGCCTGCTTACGCACGCTACCTATGCCGCCACGGTGCTGGCCGCCGTCAACCTCGGCAGCGATACCGACACGACCGGGGTTGTAGCGGGCGGGCTGGCCGGCCTGGCGTACGGGGAAGCGGGGCTTCCCGCGGAGTGGCTGGGCCCCTGGCGCGCCGCGCCGACATTGAGGCGTTGGCTAGCCGCTTGTCGGCCGCCAGCTAGCTAAACGGCGGACCCGGGCGCGCTATTTCAGCGCGTCATTCAGTACGGCGGCTAGGCGCAGGCCGGCTTGCTGGATGCGCCGCTGCACCTGGGGCCCGTGCGCGGGGTAGTAGCGGTAGTCGAAACCGGTGGGGTTTTGGGCGGCTTCGGCGTAAATCTGCTCGCTGAGCTGGTACGATTCCCAGAGCCACTGGGCCACATCGTCGCGCTGCCACTGGCGCTGCTGGGCCTTGGGTACGTCGTCGTACTGCTGGCCCATTTCGGAGTAGCTCAGGCCCTGGTAATCCAGCAACCCGCTGTCCCAGAGGCTGTGGAGGTTGGTTTCCTTGCCGCGGTAGGTGAGCTTGATGGCGTTGCCGCCCTTGTCTTCGAGCCGGCCGGCGTGCATGGGCTGGTGCACGTCGCCTACGAGGTGAATGACGAACTTCAGGGCCACTGCCCGGTCGGCCCTGGGTCTGGCTTTGTCCTTCAGGATGGTAATATTATCCAGCAGCGCGCGGTAGGCGTTGGGGAGGGTCTGGGCCTTCAGGTCCTGTACGTACTGGTCGTGGCCGAGGCCGCCGGGGCTGTTCACGTAGTGCCAAGCGCTGGTGCCCTTGAACTCCGGCACGGGCGGGTATAGAACCTCGTCGGCCCAGGTGCTTACCAGCGTCACGGTTTCGGTACCTAGCAGTTCGTGCACCGCGCGGCGCGCCTGGCTGGTGAGGTGGTGCTCGGCCAGGCGGCCCACGGCGCGGTGGCCTTCCACGCCCCAGGCCCACAGGCGGGCGGGCGCAAGCAGTAACAGAAGCAGCGGCAGGAAACGAAAACGCGTCATACGAAGAGGAAAGCTCAAAATTAGTGCAGCCGGGGCCCCGGCGCCCGCCCATAGACCGCGCCCACGGCCAGGGGTTGCGCCAGGCACCAAAAAACCCCGGCTGCGTGAGCGCCCGGGGTTTTTGAGTAAGTAGGTAGCGGCCAGGAATCTATACCCCTGCCGACGAGCGGGCCTGGGGGGCCCCGGCCAGGATTTCTTCGCTGGCAAAGTCGGCGTACTTCTTGAAGTTGGCCACGAACTTATCGGCTAGGGAGTTGGCAGTGCGGTCGTAGGCGTCCTTGTCGGCCCAGGTACGGCGTGGGTCCAGGATTTCACTCGGCACGCCGGGTACGGCCCCGGGCACCATCACCCCGAATACGGGGTGGGGGGTGAATTTTACCGTGTCGAGCTGGTCGGTGAGGGCCGCCGTAATCATGGCGCGGGTGTAGTTTAGTTTCATGCGGTGGCCGGTACCATAGGCGCCGCCGGTCCAGCCGGTGTTGATGAGCCACACATTCACGTCGGGTTTTTCGTCCATTTTCTGGCCCAGCATTTCGGCGTACCTGGTGGGGTGCAGTGGTAGAAACACTGCACCGAAGCAGGCCGAAAACGTAGTTTGTGGCTCGGTGATGCCCATTTCGGTGCCAGCCACCTTGGCCGTGTAGCCCGACATGAACAGGTACATGGCGTGGCTCTTGTCAAGCTTGCTGATGGGGGGCAGCACCCCAAAGGCGTCGGCGGTGAGGAAGAAAATGTGCTGCGGGGCCCCGGCCACCCCCGGCTCCACGGCGTTGGCAATGAAGTCGATGGGATAGGCGGTGCGCGTGTTTTCGGTCACCGATTTGTTGGCGTAGTCCACGGTGTGGGTGCCGGGCACGAAGCGCGTGTTCTCCACAATGGTGCCGAAGCGGATGGCTTTCCAGATTTCGGGCTCCTTCTCGCGGCTCAGGTCAATGACCTTGGCGTAGCAGCCGCCCTCGAAGTTGAACACCTCGCCTTCGGGCGTCCAGCCGTGCTCGTCGTCGCCGATGAGGCCGCGGTTGGGGTCGGCCGAAAGGGTGGTTTTGCCCGTGCCCGAGAGGCCGAAGAAGATGGCCGTGTCGCCCTGAGGCCCCACGTTGGCCGAGCAGTGCATGGGCAGCGTGGCGTGCTGGTGGGGCAGCAAGTAGTTCAGCACCCCAAAAATGCCTTTTTTCATCTCCCCGGCGTAGCCCGTGCCGCCAATCAGAATCATCTTTTTGGTGAAGTTGATGACGGCGAAGTTGGCCTGGCGGGTGCCGTCCACGGCCGGGTCGGCGAGGAAGCCTGGGGCGCAGATGATGCTGAAATCGGGCAGCCAGCTGGTGTCGGCGCCTTCCTCGGGGCGCAGGAACATATTGTAGCAGAACAGGTTGTGCCACGCCATCTCGTTCACCATGCGCAGCCGCAGCTGGTAGGCGGGGTGGGCTCCGGCGTAAGCGTCGCGCACAAATACTTCTTTGTCGGCCAGGTAGTCCACCATTTTCTGGTGCAGCTGGTCGAATTTCTCCGGCGCAAACGGGATGTTGATGTCGCCCCACCACACGCTGCTTTCCGTGCCGGCGTCCCGCACGATGAAGCGGTCCTTGGGCGAGCGGCCCGTGAACTGGCCGGTGTCGCACATCAGGGCCCCGGTGTCGGTGAGTTCGCCTTCGCCCCGGCGCAGGGCGTGGTCAACCAGCGCGGCGGGCGGCAGGTTGAGGTGCACGGCCCCGGTGGTGGCGCCAAAGCCCAGTGGCGTTAAGCGGTCGGCGGCAGCGGGCGAGGAGACGGACGTTGGCATGGGCATGATAGAAAAATGGGTGGGACGAAATTAGGTTGGGAAGGATGATACGAAATGTCCTGGGTGCCGGGGGCCTAAAAAAATATCTGGCGGGGAAGGCTCCGGCGGCCAAGCGGCTGGCAAGGCTTGTGGCCAGTAGAAATACCTTGTAAACAAGCAGTTTATGTCCGAAGACGGTAGTGGAAACGGGCAGTTGAGGGGCGCTTTTGAAAGATGACAAAGGTAGCTGGGACCCCCAGTCCCGTACTGAAACAATTCGCAGCATTACCAGGACAAATCATACCTTGCGGATGAATTTCATCGGTTTGCGGTAAAAAACTACTATTTCCTCCCAACCAGCCATGCCCCAGGCAATCGCGCGCTACAATGGCATCTACGGCGACCACCAGGCCGGCGTCAGCTACGACTACCTCCAGAGCCAGCTCATTGCGCCCCGCCAGCGCCTCACCGATTGGGGCCTGAAGCCGCACCTCCACGGCAACCTGTTCCAGGTATTTTTCCTGGAAGCTGGCCGCGCCGCCCTCGAAACCCCCGCGCAGTTGGCGCTGATCACGCCCTGCGTGGTGGTCATCCCGGCGGGCACGGTGCACGGCTTCACGTTCAGCCCGCAGGTGCGGGGGCGCACGCTCACGCTCTCGGAAGGCCTGCTCGACACCATTTTGCAGGCCACGCCCGACGTGCTGGTGGAGCTGAACGCAGTGCACGTGCTGGCCGAGTTCAGCGCCGAGGTGCCCTTTGCCGATCTACTGGCCCTGGCCCAGCAAATCCACGCCGAAACCCACGCCGACCTGCCCGGCAAGCAACTCGCCCTGAACGGCCTGTTCAAACTGCTGTTTGTGAAGTTGTTCCGGCTGCTGCACCACAACCGCCGCAAGGCCGCCAGCCCGAACAGGGCCCTCCACTACTTCCGCGAGTTCCAGAAGGCCATTGCCCGGGCCGCACCCTTCGAGAAGAAAATCGCCGACTTCGCCCAGGAGCTGAAGATTACGCCCGTGCACCTCAACCGTATCTGCCAGGCCGTGAAGGGGCGCACGGCCCTGCAAATTGTGCAAGCCCACACCCTGCGCCGGGCCCACAACTACTTGGTGTACACGTCGCTCGCGGTGTCGGAAATCGCCTACGAGCTACAATTTGTTGATCCCGGCTACTTCACGCGCTTCTTCCGCAAGCAAACCGGCCTCTCGCCGGGGGCCTACCGCGCCCGGGCCTACCAGGCCGCGGGGGCCCCGGCCGCCGCCCAGCTCTAGCGCCGCGGCCCCCGCGGCCCGACTGCCAAAACATGCCTAGCTTTACCCATCCCGTACTGCCGGCTATTTGCGGTGGCCGGCGGCACGGCCTTTTTCCACTCCTATACCTACTTTATGCAACCTGCTGCTGCCCAGCGCGCGCAAGCCATTCCGGCTTCCACCAGCCACCCCAAGGGGCTGTACCTGCTGTTTGCCACCGAAATGTGGGAGCGGTTTAGCTACTACGGCATGCGGGCCGTGCTGGTGCTGTTCCTCACCGATGCCATGCTGATGGACAAGCCGTTCGCCTCGAAGTTCTACGGCGGCTACACGAGCCTGATTTACCTCACACCGCTCATCGGGGCCTACATTTCCGACCGCTACTGGGGTAACCGGCGCTCTATTCTGGTCGGCGGCTTGCTCATGGCCGCGGGGCAGTTCATCCTGTTTGCCTCCGCCAGCAGCTACGGGCCCGTCGCCACGCACGCCGCCAGCCACTGGCTGCTGTACCTGGGCCTGGGCGCTATGATTGTGGGCAACGGCTTCTTCAAGCCCAATATCTCGTCGATGGTCGGCTCGCTCTATACGCCCGGCGATTCGCGCAAAGATGCGGCCTACACCATTTTCTACATGGGCATCAACCTGGGCTCCCTCATTGGCAACACCATTACCAGCCTCATCGGCGACACGGGCCACGCCAACGATTTCCGCTGGGCCTTTCTGGCCTGCGGCATCGCCATGACCGTGGGCACCGTGGTATTTAACTGGGGCAAAAGCAAGTATCTCCACACGCCCCAGGGTCAGGCGGTGGGCACCACGCCGGCCCACTCGGGCGGCATAAATGGCATCTATGCGCTGCTGCCGGTGCTGCTGGTGCTGGTGCTGGGCGTGCTGTACCTCGATTCGGCCAAATTCCCCACTATTGCCCCGCTGCTAGCCGTGGCAGTGGTTGGCATTGCCTACATGATTTTCAGCGACAAGTCCCTTTCCAAGGCCGACATCCAGGGCGTGCTGGTCATCTTCGTGGTGTCGTTTTTCGTAGTGTTCTTCTGGGCGGCGTTCGAGCAAGCGCCGGCTTCGCTCACCTTCTTCGCCAAGGAAAACATGAACCGCACGATTTTTGGGTTCACGCTACCGCCCAGCATTTTCCAAAACCTCAATTCGATTTTCGTCATCTCTGGGGCCCCCATCATGGCCCTGCTCTGGACGGCCCTGGGCCGGCGCGGCAACGAGCCGCCCTCGCCCGTGAAAATGGCCATCGGCCTGCTGCTGCTGGCCGTTGGCTACCTGGTGATGTGCTTCGGGGTGAAGGACTTGCAGCCGGGCGTGAAGGTGAGCATGTTTTACTTAGTCGCCCTGTATTTCTTCCACTCCTATGGCGAGCTGTGCCTGTCGCCCATCGGCCTGTCACTGGTGAACAAGCTGGCGCCCGTCAAATTCGCCTCGCTGCTCATGGGCGTGTGGTTTTTGGCCAACGCCGCTGCCAACTACCTGGCTGGCTACATGAGTAGCCTCTACCCCGACCCCAAGTCCACAGCCCCCGCGCCGGTGCTGCTGGGCTACCACATCAATAATTTGTACGATTTCTTCATGGTGTTCGTCGTGTCGGCTACGGTGGCGGCCGCCGTTTTGCTGCTAATCAGCGGTAAGCTGGTGAAAATCATGAACGCCCGCGAGGCCGAAGCGGCTTAGCCCCGCCATTGGCGCATTAAGTAGTCGCGCAAAAGTAACCGTAGCAAAAAAGGCGGTCATGCTGAGCGCAGTCGAAGCATCTCTACCGCAACAGTAATTATTTACTTACGAGGTAGAGATGCTTCGACTGCGCTCAGCATGACGTTCAATTCAATACGCTTACTTATGCGTGAGTACTTAAAAATCCCGCTAGCCCTAGCAGTGGGACTTTTTAATGCGCCGATGGCCACGCTGAGACTAGTTGCAAATGCACCGCCATTGACAACTGCGGGGCCCAAAATGTGCCTGGGTCCGGAACGGTATAGCAACGGGCCAGTTTGCCCAGGCCCGTAGGCGGCGCGGGTGAAAAGGGCCGGGGGGCCCCAGCGTTCCAATTGCTGGGCACTTGGCCTACAAAAAAGCCCCGCCGGACCAACGTCCAGCGGGGCTTTCTTATGAGCAATAACGTACCAACGGAATCCGTCTAATCCGTTAAACCTGCATAATCTGCGGTCTACATCATGCCGCCCATGCCACCCATGCCGCCCATGCCACCGTCGCCACCGGCCGACTCCTTAGGCTCAGGCTCGTCCGAAATTACGGCTTCGGTCGTCAGCAGCAAGCCGGCAATCGAGGCAGCGTTTTCCAGCGCGAGGCGGGTCACTTTGGTCGGGTCGATGATACCGGCGGCCACGAGGTTCTCGTAGCGGTCTTCGCGGGCATTGTATCCGAAATCGCCGGTACCTTCGCGCACTTTCTGCACTACCACCGAGCCTTCGCCGCCGGCGTTCTGCACGATGCAGCGCAGGGGCGCCTCCAGAGCAGTGCGGATGATGTTCACGCCAGTGCGCTCGTCGCTGTTATGGGTGTCCACTGCGGCCAGGGCCTCAATGGCACGCACCAGGGCCACGCCGCCGCCGGGTACCACGCCTTCCTCAACGGCGGCGCGGGTGGCGTGCAGGGCATCGTCCACGCGGTCTTTCTTCTCTTTCATTTCCACCTCGGTGCTGGCACCGATGTAGAGAATGGCCACGCCACCGCTCAGCTTGGCCAGGCGCTCCTGGAGCTTCTCCTTGTCGTAGTCGCTCGTAGTGGTTTCCATCTGGGCCTTAATCTGGGCGATGCGGCCCTGGATGGCGGCTTTGTCGCCCTTGCCGTTGACGATGGTGGTGTTGTCCTTGTCGATGATGATCTTCTCGGCCGTGCCCAGGTACTCCAGGGTGGCGTTTTCGAGCTTGTAGCCCTGCTCTTCGCTGATGACGGTACCGCCCGTGAGGGTGGCAATGTCCTCCAGCATAGCCTTGCGGCGGTCGCCGAAGCCAGGAGCCTTCACGGCGGCAATTTTCAGCGAGCCGCGCAGCTTGTTCACCACCAGCGTGGCCAGCGCCTCACCGTCCACGTCTTCCGAAATGATAACCAAGGGCTTACCGGTGCCGAGCACTTGCTCCAACACGGGCAGCAACTCCTTCATGGTGCTCACTTTCTTGTCGTAGATGAGCACGTAAGGGGAGTCGAACTCCACTTCCATCTTCTCCGGGTTGGTCACGAAGTAAGGGGAGAGGTAGCCGCGGTCGAACTGCATGCCTTCCACCGTTTTTACTTCGGTTTCGGTGCCGCGGGCTTCTTCCACGGTAATCACGCCTTCCTTGCCCACTTTGTCCATGGCATCGGCAATCATTTTGCCGATTTCCGCATCGTTGTTAGCCGAAATCGTGCCCACCTGGGCAATCTCCGAATTGTTCTCGATTTTCTTCGACTGGGTCTTCAGGTTGGCCACCACGGCGATAACTGCCTTATCGATGCCGCGTTTCAGGTCCATCGGATTGGCCCCGGCGGCTACGTTCTTCGAGCCGGCCATGTAGATGGCCTGAGCCAGCACGGTCGCGGTCGTGGTGCCGTCGCCGGCCTGGTCGGCCGTTTTTGAAGCCACTTCCTTCACGAGTTGGGCGCCCATGTTCTCAACCGGGTCGCGCAGCTCAATTTCCTTGGCCACGGTCACGCCGTCCTTGGTAATAGTGGGGGCCCCAAATTTCTTGTCGATAATGACGTTGCGGCCTTTGGGCCCCAGGGTCACTTTCACGGCGTTGGCCAGTTTGTTCACGCCGGCCTGCAAGCGGGCCCGGCCTTCGGTATCGAATTGGATGTTCTTAGCCATTACTAGGTAATGAAGGTATGAGGGTATGGGTTGATTAGGGACTTTCGCGGGTTAAGCCGAGGCTTAAAGCACGGCGAAGATGTCCGACTCGCGCATGATGAGCAGGTCCTCGCCATCGACAGTGATTTCCGTGCCGGCGTACTTGCCGTACAGCACTTGGTCGCCTACGGCTACCTGGGGCTTAATGAGCGAGCCGCTGTCGGCGGTTTTGCCTTCGCCCACGGCCACTACTTCGCCGCGCTGGGGTTTCTCCTTGGCCGTGTCGGGGATGATGATGCCGGATTTGGTTTTCTCCTCGGCGGCGGCGGCGCGGACGATGACGCGGTCAGCCAGCGGTTTCATGCTAAGTGCCATTCTGGGTTTGTTAAGGTTAAAAAGGATGGGTGATCAGAATAAACGGCACCCCGTCATTTCCCGTGCCAGGGCCCCAAACCCTGACAAAATGCGCTAACTCTGCCCCGCCGCCTGGCAAAAATGGCAAGACACGGCCACAAAAAACCGGCGGCCCCGCTTGTCGCGGAGCCGCCGGCAAGGCTAAGCTCATGCGGGGCACCGGGCCCCCACCGTCGTTTATTTGGCGGGCTGGGGAGCCGGGGCAGGCGTGGCCGGGGCCGTTACGCCAGGGGCCGGGGCCGTTTGCGTCGGCAGGGCCGGAGCGGCGGGCAGCCTGGTTTCGAGGGCGCGCTGCTGGTTCACGCTGCGGGTGGGGCCCGCTATGCCCTTGCCCAGCATGTGGGTGCCGAGCGAGAGCACTACCAAGCCAATGGCCAGGCCCCAGGTCAGCTTTTCGAGCAGGTCGCCGCTACGCTTCACGCCAATCATGCTGGCCGCGCCGCCGGCGCTAAACTGGCCGGACAGGCCGCCGCCCTTGGGGTTTTGGGCCAGCACTACCAGCGAGAGCAGAAAACACACGAACAGAATCAGGATCAGTAAGGCAGTGTACATCAGGAGAAAGGAAACAGCGGCACCTAGCGGGCCGGGGGTTGCAATTGGTGGATTTGGGCCGCAAAGTACGCCATTTTTTCCGGCTGCTTCACCATGAGGCGTTCGTAAATCTCGATGGCCCGGGCCGTTTTGCCCTGCCGCGCCAAGATTTGCGCCAGGCCTTCGGATGCCAGCTCGATTTCGGGGCGGGTGCTGCGGACGCTTAGGTCGGCTTGCGCACCGGCGGCCGGCGGCAGCATGGCCGGGCGCGTGAGGCGTGGCTGCCGCCGCAAAAAGGTGTTGATGAGGTCGATGGACGAGGGCGCGTCTGGGGGGCGGTGGGCCGTCCAGTGGTCGAGCAGCAGCGCGTCGGGAGCAAAGAATTCGCCCGTGGGCGGCAGCGCGGCCGTGGGCCCCGCAGCAGCGGCGGCCTGGTCGTCGGTCGCCCACGAGTTCAGCAGCTGCACGGCGAAGCCCAGCCGGCTGCTGCCCAGGCCGTAGCCCAGCTCCGCATCGCCGGTGAAGTCGGCGGCCGTCAGGGCCCGTGCGTTGGCCACGGCTGGCAAAGGAGCCGCCGCTGCTGAGGCCAGCGCCAGCGTGGAGGCCGCGGCGGCCCACTCGTCCACCAGCCCCGGCAGCTCATACACGGGCGCCACAGGATCAGGTGCTTCCAGCAAATCAAACTCTATCCGCGCGGCGCTGGCCGCTTCCGGCGGGTGGATGGGGGGCGCTGCGGCCGGTAGCTCGGGCTCGTCGGGGCCCCCAGCTGGCAGCTCCGGGAGTGGCTCGGGAGCCAGCGTGTCCGGCGCGCTTATCGGTGCTTCAGCCACCTCGGTTTCAATTTCAGCCGGAGCGGTAGTTACTGCCTCATTGGTAGTAAGTTGTGATCCCTCAGCTGCCGAAGCTGGGGCCCCACCGGGCCGTGCTTCTTCGTTCGAATTAGTCTCGTTCAGTGCACCCTCAAGCCCTGGGGCCCCGGTTACTTCTTCTGCAGCAACTGCCTCCGGTACCTGTTCCTCCAGGGTCGGAGCTTCCGTCACCTGCCCTTCTGTCACCAGTGCTTCTACTGCGGAAGCCTCTGGCACCGGAATTTCGGGCGTTGGGGTAACGGCCAGACTGCCAATTAAATCTGCTGGCGTTGCTTCCGTTGCCGCTCCGGGAACGGAAGCAGCATTGGATACTATCGGGGTAGCGGCCGGGGCCCCGGCAATGGCTGATGGTGCTGTGGGGGCGGCTTCGAGAGGGGCAGGTTCCGGTGCGGCGGTGGAGGCCCCGGCGGAGGCTACTTGCTCGATGAGGCGGCGTAGCAGCTCGCGGTCGGCGGCGTAGGTGGCGGCGCGGCGTAGGCGCTGGCCGGCCAGCATGGTGCCTTGGTCGTGGGCAGCTTTGGCCAGCAGCAGGTGGGCCGTCTGGCAGTACGGAAACGCCTGGGCCAGCTGCTCCAGCTCGCGCACCTCCGCCGGCGCAATGGCCGTGGGGTGGTCGAGGATGTGCAGAAGGGCGGCGCGGGTCATACTTCTTTAATTAGGAGTTGGAAATTACGAATTAATAAACCGTGACGTAAAAGCTATTTAAGGAATTCTGGATATTTAAAACTGACCCCCCACGGTATTTTAAACAGCTTCTTTACTTATTCAACTACCAGTTAGCCACCGATTTATTGAAAATATCGGTGATGACGTTGCTCGTGATTTTGCGCACTGCCGTTTGGTCGTTGTTCACGGCCGCTACGTCCTGGGTCGAGGGAAAATCGCCGAAGCTCTGAAACACTTGGTCGAAGCTCGCCTTTTCGTCCTTGCTGTTCACGAAGCGCACTTTCACCTGAATGGTGAGGCGGCTGGAGCCGGCTAGGTCCACGTTGTTCACCTTTTGGATGGCGGCCGGAGCGTAGTCGTAGGCCACAATGCTGCCGTCGAACTGGATGTCGCCGTCGCGCGGTACCAGTTTCAGGCTGGTATTGCGCTGGAAATAATCCTTCAAATCCTCCGTGAACCGCTGCGTTAAAAAAGCCGGCGCGTTGGGGGCCGTGGTTTGGATGGTTTGGATGGAAAACGTGCGGATGGCTGGGTCGATGTTGGTGCCGTTGAACGAGTATACCCCGCAACCCGTCAACGTTAAACTGATGGTCAGTAACAGTAGCTGATAGCTGATAGCTCTTTTGCGCAGAATTCCAAAGAGGCTGACAGCTGACAGATGACGTCTGATATTCAGCAACTTACACTTGCTCCAGGTCATATTGCTTGAGTTTTCGGTACAAGGTGCGCTCGGAAATGCCCAGGTCTTGGGCGGCGTACTTGCGCTTGTTGTGGTGCTTGCGCAGGGCCTTAAGGATCATCTCCTTTTCCTTAACGTCGAGCGAGAGCGTTTCTTCTTCGGTTTCGTGCGAAATGTCTTCCACCGGCTGTACTTCGTCGTCGTAGTCGTCGGCCTCAGCGTGTAAAACCGGGTTGGTCGGGGCCCCCAGGAAATACTCGGCCGCTGGGCTGCCGTCGAACCCGTTGGCGGCGCCGGGGGCCCCAGGGGCAAACAGGTGGCTATTTTGGCGCAGCAGCTCCTGAGTCTCGTGGGGGCGCTGGCCGGCGGCCAGCTCCAGTACCAGCTTCTTGAGGTCGGTCATGTCGCGGCGCATGTCGAACAGAATCTTGTACATCAGGTCGCGCTCCGAGTAGCCGCCGGGGCCCTCGGCCGCGCTGCCGGCGCCCAGCAGCATGGGCAGTTGGCTGGTTTGGGCGGCGGGCAGGTACTTGGCCAGCTGGCGGGCGTCCAGCTCGCGCTCCATTTCCAGCACCGAGATTTGCTCGGCGATGTTCTTAAGCTGGCGGATGTTGCCCGGAAACCGGAACCGCGTGAGCAACTGCACGGCGTCGGGCGTCAGCGAAATCGGCTTCACGCGGTGCTTCTCCGAAAAGTCGGCCGTGAACTTACGGAACAGTAGGTAGATGTCCTCGCCCCGCTCGCGCAGCGGCGGCACCGTAATCGGCACCGTGCTCAGGCGGTAGTACAGGTCTTCGCGGAAGCGGCCGTTGCGCACGCTTTCCAGCAGGTTCAGGTTCGTGGCGGCCACCACGCGCACGTCGGTTTTCTGCACCTTGCTGCTGCCGACGCGGATGAATTCGCCGTTTTCGAGCACGCGCAGCAGACGGGCCTGGGTGCCGAGCGGCATTTCGCCAATCTCGTCCAGGAAAATGGTGCCGCCGTTGGTCACCTCAAAGTATCCCTTGCGCGCCTCGTTGGCTCCCGTAAACGAGCCTTTTTCGTGCCCAAACAGCTCCGAGTCAATCGTACCCTCCGGGATGGCCCCGCAGTTGATAGCGATGAACTGCCCGTGCTTGCGCGGCGATAGCGCGTGGATAATCTTTGAAAACGACTCCTTGCCCGACCCGCTTTCGCCGGTGATGAGCACCGTCATGTCGGTAGGGGCCACCTGCGTGGCCACCTGGATGGCGTAGTTCAGCGCCGGCGCGTTGCCGATGATGCCGAACCGCTGCTTGATGGATTGAATTTCTTGAGGCGTCAAGGGGTAGGTATTTTGTTAGCGGCCGGAAAAAAATTCGTCAAATTTTTTCCTCTTACCGAAGCCGCCGTTACTTTCTATAAGCAGCGTTTCCGGTTCGTATTCTTCTACTGCTCCGGTGATTTCCCAAGTTGGAAATAGCCAATGCGATTCTCTATAAAAGACGTATGTCTTGTAAGAAACTTGGTCGTGCTCAGCGTCCTTAAAAACTTTGTCTATTACTTCTGAATTCAGGTTTATGCTGAAGTAAGATTCTAAGTCAACAAGAACTTGGCGCAGCTTATCATTTATCAATAAGACATGATGTTCCACAACTAAGCTACCGCTTCTCCTAACAGGGTGCTAGCCGATGACGAATGCACCAGCACATCCACGTAGTCGCCTTTCACGAAGTTTTGTTTTGGGAAGATGACGACTTGGTTCTGGCTGTTGCGGCCGCTGAGGTGCTCTTTCGATCGTTTGGAGAAATTCTCGACCAGCACCTTGTGCACCTGGCCGACGCCGCGCTGGTTGCGCTCGGCGCTGTGAAGCTGCTGCAAGTCAATGAGTTCCTGGAGGCGGCGCTTCTTGGTTTCGAGCGGAATGTCGTCGGCTAGCTTGCGGGCGGCCAGCGTGCCGGGGCGCTCTGAATAGAAGAACTGGTAGGCCATGTCGTAACGCACGAACTCCATCAGGCTCTTGGTATCCTCGTGCTCCGCCTCGGTTTCGGAGCAGAAACCGGCAATCATGTCGGTTGAAATGGCGCAGTCGGCGCCCAGAATTTCGCGGATTTTCCGCACCCGGTCCTCGTACCAGGGCCGGTCGTAGGTGCGGTTCATTAGGCTGAGCACGCGCGAATTACCGCTTTGGGCGGGCAAGTGGATGTACTTGCAGATGTTCTCGTGGCGCGCGATGGTGTGCAGCACCTCGTCGGTAATGTCCTTGGGGTGCGAGGTGGAGAAGCGCACCCGCAGCGCGGGGTTGATGAGGGCCACGCTTTCGAGCAGCTGGGCGAAATTCACGAACTCGGCACCGTCGGCGCTGGTCCACTTATAGGAGTCCACGTTCTGGCCCAGCAGGGTCACTTCCTTGTAGCCGGCGGCCACCAAGTCGCTGGCTTCCCGCAAGATGCTATGGGCATCGCGGCTACGCTCGCGCCCGCGGGTGAAGGGTACCACGCAGAACGAGCACATGTTGTCGCAGCCGCGCATGATGCTGATGAAGGCCGACACGCCGTTGGAATTGAGGCGCACGGGCGTGATGTCGGCGTAAGTTTCCTCGCGGCTGAGTAGCACGTTTACGCCTTTCTGGCCGCCGTCGACCTGGCTGATGAGCAGGGGCAGGTCACGGTAGGCGTCGGGGCCCACCACGAGGTCCACGATTTTTTCCTCCTCCAAGAACTTGCTTTTCAGGCGCTCGGCCATGCAGCCGAGCACGCCCACCAGCATCCCGGGCCGGCGCTTCTTGTGCGAGTTGATTTGCTTGAGGCGCATCCGCACCGTCTGCTCGGCCTTTTCGCGGATGGAGCAGGTGTTGAGCAGCACGAGGTCGGCGGTGGCCAGGTCCTCGGTCAGGTCAAAGCCCTCATCGTAGAGGATGCTCGACACGATTTCGGAGTCTGAAAAGTTCATCTGGCAGCCGTAGCTCTCGATGTAGAGCGAGCGGGGGCGGCCCGTGCGGGTGGCGGCGCTCACGTGCACCGCGTCGCCGGGGGCGTGCTCAGGGGCCGCAGCTTTGTCTAAAAAATCGAGGGTCAGCAGGGGTTGGGACATGGCAAAGACCGCTTTTCGGCGGGCCGCAAAGATACGGTTTCCCACCGATAAATGACAGAATGGCAGGGCGGGTCGATTAACAGCTATCAGTTAACAGTTAACAGTTAGCACATTGCCTCGTACTGTTTCGCTGTGCAAACGAGCCGGGGCCATTTGCTACATGAGCGATTGTTATGTTCGCCATGAATTAGGACGCGAATCAGGTAGAACGGAGTGGTACTCCGTTTCAAATGTTGCCCAGACTTCTGGTGCAAAACGGAGTGCCACTCCGTTCTACATTGTTCGTAACCCACTTTGCGTCAATTGGTATACTGCTTACGAAGTGGAATGCGAAAACGAAGTAGCCCGTCATTGAACGGTTCAGTCGGCTTTCGTTCAACGACGGGTGGGGACAAGCCCCGCACCCTACTTCGTGGCGAGTACAACGGTTAACTGATAACCGTGCCCAGCGCTTCCAGCAGGCCCTGTGCCTTGAGCAGGCATTCGGCGTACTCCTGCTCGGCGTCGGAATCATAGGTGATGGCAGAGCCGACCTGGAAACTGAGGTAGCCGGTATCGGCCCGGTACTGAAGGCTGCGAATCACTACGTTAAAGTCGAAGTCGCCGCCGGGGCCCACCCAGCCGATGCTACCGCTGTAGAGGCCGCGCCGGCTACGCTCGTAATGCTCGATGAGCTGCATGGCGCGCACTTTGGGGGCCCCGGTCATGGAGCCCATCGGGAAGGTGGCGCGCAGGATTTCGGGCAGCGCCACACCCGGGCGCAGGGTAGCCTCCACGGTCGAAATCATTTGCCACACGTGGCGAAACGGGTAGAGGCCAAAGAGTTCGGGTACCCGCACCGAGCCAGTTGCGGCCACGCGGGCCAGGTCGTTGCGCACCAGGTCCACAATCATCAGGTTCTCGGCGCGCTCCTTTTCATCGGCTAGCAGGGCCTGGCGCTGCTGCGCGTCGTCGGCCGGCGTGGGGCCCCGGCGGCGGGTGCCTTTGATGGGCTGGGAGAGGATGGTGGGGCCCCGGCGCGTCAAAAACCGCTCGGGCGAAGCGCAGAGCAGGTAGTGGTCGTGCCAGCGCACAAAGCCCGCGAACGGCGCCGGGGAGGCCGCGTTGAGCCGCCAGAAAAGCGCTGTGGGGTCCAGCTGCACGTTTTCGGCGTAGAATTCCTGGCACAAGTTCAACTCGTATACCTCGCCGTTGAGGATGTCCTCGCGCACGGCCGCCACGGCGCGCAGGTAATCGGCCTTGGGCAAGCGGGGGCGCAGGGCCGGCACTTGCGGCGGGGCCCCGGCCGGCTGCGCCGTAGCCAGAATTGCAGCCAGAATCCCATCGGTAACCCCGTGAATTTCTACGGTTTCGGCCTGCCAAATAAGCCAGGTGGCCGGCGTGAAGAAGTGCAGCAGCGGCCACTCCAGGGCCCCAAAGTTTTCGCTGGACAGGGCCTCTACTTCGTTTTTGAGGTCGTAGGTGAGGAAGCCGCAGCGCGGGGCCCCCGCCGCTGGCTGGGCCAGGTAGTCGCCCAGCCCGGCCAATGAGCCCGGGGCCCCCGGGGCCGCGTCGGCCACGGCCAGCAGCCGGCCGAAGGGGCCCCGGGGGTAGGCTAGCTGGTCGTTGTGCTCAAAATAGGCGCAGTACCGAAATTGCGCCGCCCACTGCAAGGCGCGCCGCCGGAACTCACCGGGCGCAGTGGGTAGGCTGGCTAATGGAATGATGAGAGGCTGACTCACGGCATTTTATCGAGGATAATTATTCCTGAATTAAAAAACTAGGCGGTGGTCCAAAGCGAGATGATTTCGGTATTTCACTCAATTTATGATGTCTGAATATTCGTCTTTCCAGCTTTCCTGACGTGTTTTTAAGCTGACTTAATTAACAAACTAAAGGTCCGGTATCATCCTGCTTTGGACCACCGCCAAAAACTAGAACGTCATGCAGCGCGTGGCGAAGCACCTTCCCCGCGCCAGTAATCAGGATTAGTTACGCGGTAGAGATGCTTCGCTGCTCGCAGCATAACGGCCTTTTTTATGCGGTTTTTCTTAGCTCAAACAGCTTCGATACTATAACCCGCGCAGGGCCAGCTTGGCTTTGGCATCGGTGCTGTTTTTGTACTCGTGCGCGGGCGAGCGCAGGGCTTGCTCGAAGTACGCTTTGGCTTGGGGGCGCTGGCCGGCGGCCCGGGCCAGGTAGCCCAGTTCCAGCGCGGCCTGGGGCCCGAAGTAGTAGGTGTTTTCGCCCGCTTGTGTGGAAATAGCCAGCGTTTGGGCGTAGGCTTGGCGGGCTGAGTCGGGGCGGCCCAGGCCCTGGTAGGCGCGGGCGTAGCGGTAGGGGCCCTCCAGCCGGTCGCGCAGGGGCGTGGCGGCCGTGGGCCGGAAGGCGCGCAGAGTGGCCAGTGCCGGGCGGTAGTAGCCGCCGTCGAGCTGTAAGCGCGCCCGCGTGAGGATGGGGCTGAGGTTCTGAGCGTTGTGGTAGAAGCGCTGGGCGTAGGCATCCTCCTCCACTATGGTGGGGCCCGCCAGGTTGATTTGCTGGCGGTAGCGCTCGACGGTGGTGGCCGGCTGTCCGCCCAGCCACGCTGCCAGGTAGAGCTTAAAGGCGGCATCCTTACGGTAGTTCTGGCCCCGGTATTCGCGCAGGAATTGCAGGTTTTCGCGCTCCGAACCGGCGTAATCGGCCTGGTAGAGCAGCAAATCGCCGGCCAGGTGGTGCAGGTAGGCGAAGGGTAGGTAGACCGGGCCGGTGGGCCGGGCGCGGTAGGCGGCCAGGGCGGCGGCCGTCTGGTGCTGGCGCTTGAGCACGGTGGTGGCTACGTAGGCAAAGAGCAGGTTGTCGGGCTGTTGGGTAGGCAGCTGGGTAGCCAGCCGCAGTGCCTCGGCGGGCTGCTTGAAGTACGTTTCGCGGATGAGAGCCCGGAACAGCTGGCTCTCAGCCTGGAAGGCGTGGGGCTGGTCGGCGGCCTGGCTGAGGTTGGCGAGTCCGGCGTCTACGTCGCCGGGCAGGCCCAGCAGGCGCAGCAGCCAGTGGTAGCCCTGGGGCAGCGTGCCGATGGCAAACTGCCCCAGGCCCAGCGTAGTACGGGCCGGTACGAAGCCCGGATACTGCCGCGCCAGGGCCTGCGCCTGCTGGTAGGCGCGGCGCAACTGCCAGGCCCCCGCCACCTGGTGCCCAAAGCCCACGTGCTCCAACCCCAGGTGCAGCCGGATTTCGGCGCGGGTGTAGTCGCGCCAGGGCCCCGCCGGTGCCCCGTCCAAGGCGTCGAGCCGGGCTTGCTGGCCGGGCACCAGCTGCGCGTAGCGGGTGGCGTCCTGGGTGGCCAGCAGCTCCACGAAGTCGGCGCAGTCGGCCACCAGCAGGGGGGCGGGGGCCCAGGGTGTGCGGGCCAGCTCGGGGGCCAGCAGCTGCCGGGCGGGGCCCAGGCGCAGCTTCAGCACCTCGGCGTAGGCGCGCTGGCTACTGGCCGGCAGCTGGTTATCGGCCGCCGGTGCGGCGGCCGGCGTGGGGGCGAGGGCCTCTGCTTCGCCGTTGGTGGGGCCTTGGGACGCAAAAGCCGTTAGCAGCCACAGGCCAGCGAGGGCCCCCAGCGCCCGGGTGGGCAGCCAGAAAGAGCGGAATATTTGCCTGCGAGGTAATTGAAACATGGAATAGCCAGTCAACAAAAAAGGAACGGCGCGGGGCCGTTCCTTTTCCTTATTTCTTCCGAGCGGGCACTGCAGGGCCCAGTTCAGCCAAATTAAACGTTGGCGGTAGCGCGGCCTTCCACGTCGGCCAGAATGCGGCCGCAGTGCTCGCACACGATAATTTTCTTGTGCGAAATGATGTCGGCCTGGCGCTGGGGCGGCACCGTGTTGAAACAGCCGCCGCAGGCGTCGCGGCGCACCAGCACCACAGCCAGGCCGTTGCGCACGTTGCCACGGATGCGGGTGTAGGCCGTCAGTAGGCGGGGCTCCACCGGGGCGGTGGCTTCCTCGCGCTGGGCCAGGATGCCGCGCTCTTCTTCCTCGTTTTCGGCGATGATGGTGTCCAACTCGCCCTTTTTGGTGTCGAGGTCCTTGCGGCGCTCATCGAGCTTGCTCTTGGTACCTGAAATTTCGGCGTTTTTCACGTCGATCTGGTACTGCGATTCCTTGATTTTCTTGTCCGAAATCTGGATTTCGAGGCGTTGCAGCTCCATTTCCTTGGCAATGGCTTCGAACTCGCGGTTGTTACGCACGTTCTGCTGCTGCTCGTCGTACTTTTTGATGAGCGTTTCGGCGTCTTTGCTGGCTTGTTTGCGGCTTTTGATAAAGTCGTTGAGACCTTGGATGTCCTCGTCGAATTTCTTCACGCGCACTTCGTAGCCGGCAATTTCGTCTTCGAGGTCGCGCACTTCCTCGGGCAGGTCGCCACGCACGCGCCGGATTTCATCCAGCTGGGAATCAAGGCGCTGCAAAGCGAGCAGGGCTTCCAGCTTGGTGGCTACGGGAACATCGGCGTGGGCCAGGGCGGCAGCTTTAGCAGTCATAGTGAACGGGATTCGTAGGAGTCTCAGCGAATAAGACCGCAAAAGTACGCCCAAAACCGGCCAGGAGCAAATCGCGGAATACCTCGCCCGTGAACTGCTCGCTCTCGAAATGGCCCACGTCGCAGAGCATGAGCCGCCCCTCAGCCCCAAAAAACTCGTGGTACTTCACGTCGCCGGTCACGTAGGCATCGGCCCCCGCCGCCCGCGCTGCCCCGATGAGGAACGCGCCCGCCCCGCCGCACAGCGCCACGGTCTTTATCTCCTTCTCAAACGCCGTGAAGCGCACCACCGGCACGCGCAACCGCTCCTTAAGCAGGGCCCGGAAGGCGGCCGGCGCCAGGGCCCCCGGCAGCTCGCCCACCAGGCCAGCGCCCACGTCCTGGTGTGTGTTTTCAAGCTTAACTATTTCGTAGGCAACTTCTTCGTAGGGGTGGGCCTGGCGCAGGGCCCCCAGTACAGCGGCCTGGCAGTGCAGCGGCAGCAGCACTTCGAGGCGGGTTTCGGGCACGGTTTCGGGGTGGTTTTCCTGGCCGATGGCGGGGCGAGTGCCCGCGCCGGGCGTGAAGGTGCCCAGGCCGTCGGCGCGGAAGCTGCACGCGGCGTACTGGCCCACCTGGCCGGCGCCGGCGGCGTACAGGGCCCCCAGTACGCGGCCGGCCAGGTCGGTGGCCTGGTCTTCGGGCCGGTTGGGTACGTAGGTGGTGAGGCGGGCCAGCAGGCCGCTCTGCGGGGCCAGGGTGCGGGTTTTGGTCAGGCCCAGCTTCTCGGCCAGCTTGTCGTTCACGCCGCCGCGCACGTTGTCGAGGTTGGTGTGGGCGGCGTAGATGGCCACGTCGTTTTTCAGGGCCGTCATAATGGTTTGCTCCACCTCGTTGGCCCCCGTCAGGCGCTTAAGGGGGCGGAAAATGACCGGGTGATGGGCGACTACCACGTTGCAGCCGCGGCGCACGGCCTCGGCCACCACGGCCGGCGTGCAATCAAGCGTAATAAGTACGCCGGTAATCTCGGCCTGCGGGTCGCCGCATTGCAAGCCAGCGTTGTCGTAGCTCTCCTGGTAGGCGAGGGGCGCGGCGGCTTCGAGCAACTGAGCTAGGTCGTGAACGGTAGGCATTTAAGTTAGTTATCAGTTAGTAGTTATCAGGTGACAGTTGTTAGCTGCTAAGGATTAGCTGGGCTTAAGCACTCGCCCAGTGCTTCCACGTACTTCGCCACGTTGGCAGCTAAGTCGTGGCGGTGATACTGCATGAGGTAACGCGGGTGGTCGAGGACGATGATCTTTTTGAACAAGCCCAATTCGTCGTTTAATCGGTTGAAGAAGATGCCGTTGCGCTTGCCCAGACTCACGGCTACGTCGGCGCGCAGGCCGAGGTCTGCTACCTGTTGGCGCAACGACAGTTGCATGTCGGGCCACAATAATTTGGTGAGGGCGGGCGCGTCGTAATAATTGTAATTCAGGCCATTGCGCAGCAATACGAGCGGGTACACCGAGCCCAGGTAGAAGTGCTGGTAGAACGCCGCGGGGCCCCCCAGAGTTGCTACCACCTGGTACACGAACTGCGCGGAAATTTCGGGCCGCTGCCGGGGCAGGCTGTGGGCGATGCCGCAAAACTCGGCCAGGGCCCCCGGGTCGGTGAAGGCTACGCCGGTGCGGCCCATGCCCAGCCGGCCGGGGTTGATGCCCAGCACGGCCACCCGGGGCCGGTTATCGGCGTAGAACTTGTGCGCAAACTGGCTGAGTAAGTCGTACACCGCCAGCTCGCGGAACGGGCTCAGGGCCTCCACGCCGGTGGGCAGGGCCCCGGGCAGCGGAAACGTGCGCAGGAAATGCAGTAGGCGGCTAGCGAAAGTGGGCATGGGGCGAAATTGGGGCGAAATCAGCGCAGCGGTAGCACCACGGCCACTCCGCCGGGGCCCAGGCGCACGCGGCTCAGCAGCGGGTACAGGGCCTGGCCGTGCCGGTGGTGGGTGGCAAATTGGAACCCGTCGAACAGCAGCAAAAAGCCGCCTTGTAGCAGCAGCGACTGCCCGTAGCCGCGCCAGCGGTTGGGGTTGTCGGTGGCGGGGTTGCGGCTTTTTTCCAGGAAGTAAGCGCCGGTGGCCAGGTAGGCCACGTCGAGGCCAGCGTTGAAGAGATAGAGGTTTTCGGTGCGCAGCTGGGCGCGCACGGCGCTGGGGCGGTCGGTGGGGGCCCCGGGGGCGCGGGCGGCGCGGCGGGCGGCCAGCAGGCCGGCCCCAGCCAGCGCCAGGTTCACGGCGCCCCAGCCGATGTTCATTTGGTGGAAGTAGTGGGCTGAGCCGTCGGTTTGGCCCGTGGCAATGCCGCTGACCAGCAAGTTGCCCGCCGCCCAAGTGCCCAGCACGAGCAACCCGCGCTGGTCGAGGCGGCTGCGCTCGGCGTCGAACCCGTGCAGAGGCCCCGCCGCGGGCGGCAGGGTAGCGGGCCGCAGCGTGTCGGCGACGGCAGTTTGGGCGGTGGCGGGCCGGGTGGCCAGGGGCCCCAGCAGGGCCAGCAAATACAAGGGGAAACGCATAGTGGAGGCCCGCGGCGGATAAGGATGCTGCAAGCAACCACGCGGCCGCCGATTTGTGCGGGCGGGCCGGCGGCGGCCGTACTTTTGCGGGCCGTTGCTTTGGAACATTGCCCCCGTATGCCCGCTGGATTCGCCTTTTTGTTGCTGCCGTTCTCCTGGCTCTACGCGGGCGTGCTGGCCGTTCGCAACTGGCTGTACGACCGGGGCTGGAAGCATTCGGAGGCCTTTGCCGTGCCGCTGGTGGGCGTGGGCAACCTGCGGGTGGGCGGCACCGGCAAAACGCCGCACGTCATCTGGCTGCTCGAAGAATTGCTGCGCCAGGGCCACCGCCCGGCCGTGCTCAGCCGCGGCTACGGCCGCCGCACCCGGGGGCCCCGCCTGGCCGGGCCCCTCGATTCGGCGGCTACGGTGGGCGACGAGCCGTGGCAGTATTTTGAGCAGTTTGGGCCCCGGGGCGTGCCCGTGGCCGTGGCCGAAGCCCGCCGCCTCGGCGTGGAATTACTATTACAAGCGCATCCGGAAACCACCGTCGTCGTACTCGACGATGCCTACCAACACCGCGCCGTGCGCCCCGCCCTGAATGTACTGCTCACCGAGTGGGCCCGGCCATTCTACGCCGACCACGTGCTGCCCGCTGGCCGCCTGCGCGAGAGCCGCGTCGGGGCCCGCCGGGCCGACATCATTATTGCCACGAAATGCCCGCCCGGGGCCCCCGCCGCCGCCTGCGCCGCCGTGGCCCAGCGTATCCGGTGCTACGCCCGGCCCGGGGCCCCGGTGCTGTTTTCGAGCTACGAATACGGCCCGCCGCAGGCCCTGGCAGAAGCCGCCGGGCCGCCCGCGCCGGCCGGTTCGGCGCTGCTGCTCACCGGTATTGCGCAGCCGGGGCCCCTGCGCCAGCACCTCGAAGGCTTGGGCTACGAAGTAGTCTTCCACGCCGATTTCCCCGACCATCACGCCTTCGTGCCCGCCGACCTGGCGGCACTGCGGGAGCACTGGCGGCCCGGCTGGCCTATTTTTACCACCACCAAGGACGCCGCCCGGCTGGCCGACCCCGCCCTGGCGGCCGCGCTAGCCGGTTTGCCCCTCTATACCATCGCGGTGCGGGCCGCGTTGGGCCCCCGCGACGCGGCCTTGCTGCGCGCGCGGCTGCCCGCGCCTCCGGGGCCCCGCGCCGCCTGAAGCCCCGCGCCATCACCCGTTTTTTCGCCCTGCCCGGCCTTGCGCCGCTTAGCTTTTGCCCGTTTGCGCTACTTCCTTTTCTTTCTGCATTTGCTGCGCCGCGGCCGGCGTGGCGGGCCCGCCGGGGTCTTCCTGCTGGCCGGGGCGCTGCTGCTGGGGGCCCCGGCGGCCCACGCCCAAGTCGTCGATGACTCGACCAAGGTGCTGTACGGGCCCAAAACTACCCGCGTCATTTACGAGGCTGAGGTGCTGCGCGACTCCACGGCCGGCACGCCCGTCGATACCAGCTTGGTGAAGCTGCCGCAAATCCGGTTCTGGATGCACGATTCCACGTTTCAGCAGGATTTGGGCACGGTGGGCTCGGCCTCGCGGCCGCTGCTCTACCAGCCTAACCTGAAGCTGGGGGCCCGGTTGGGGCGCAACGTGTTCGATAAGTACGCCCGCGAAAGCAGCGATATTCCGTACTACGACAGCCGCTCGCCGTACTCGTTTTTCCGGATTTTGCAGTCCACCTCGGGCGAGCAGGTGTTTGAAATCAGCTACAGCCGCAGCCTGAAAAAGAACTTCAGCGTGGGAGCCGCCTACGAGCGCATCGCGTCGAACAAAATCATCGGCACCACCTCGGGGGCCGTGGGCGGGGTGGGCCTGGTGGAGCACAGCAACCTGCTGTTTTTCACCCGCTACCAGTCCGAAAACGGCCGCTACCGCCTGCTGGCCAACATCAGCACCAGCCGCCAGCGCGCCGTGGAGCAGGGCGGCGTGTGGCCGCGCGACACGGAGAAACGTGATACGGTGAACCGCGTCCAAAACCCTGCTTACCCCGGCAACCTGTTCAACTATTCCAGCGAGCGGGTGTACCTGGCGCAGGCCCAAAACACCGAGAACCGCGACCAGTTGCACGCCTTCCAGAGCTACCGGCTGCTGGGTCGGGGCCTGACTGCTTACCACGTGCTCGATTTTAAGCACCAGTACAATAACTACTCCGACGGCTTGCTCCCGCGCAACCTCCCCGATACGACCCTGCTGTTTTACCCCAATACGAAGCTGCGCACCAAAACCAGCACCCTCGACCGGGTTGATTACAAGCAGGTGGAGAACACCTTCGGCCTGCTGGGCCACATCAACGCGCTGGGCAATACCGCCGTGGAATACCGCGTGTACGGGCGGTTGCGCAACGCTTTTCTGGCGGCCTATTCCGATACAGCTTACGTTATTCAACCCACCACACCGAGCGGGATTCCCACGGCCGCCACTAGGTTGCAGCGGGTGCAAAGCCGTAATTATCTCGAGGAGTTCGTGGGTGGTACGGCAGCTTTTAACTACCGCGGCAGTTACGCAGTGGAAGTAGCCGGAGAACTCAAAGTTCCTGATTTAGGGTTGTTGCGTGACAGTATTTTTCGAACGATTCGCAACAGTGAGTACTGGCTGCGCGGCACGATACGCACAGGGCCCCTATCGGGTGAAATATTAATCACCTCGTATTCGCCTACGCTCACACAGCGCGAATTTTTAGGTAATCATTACAAATGGCAATACGCAGATAAAAATGGTAACGCCACATTTAAAAACACGTCAACCCAGCAGTTCACGGGCCGGCTGCGGCAGGCACTGCCGGGCTTTGCCGACCATTTATTCGAGGCCAGCGCATCGGTGGTGAACTTGGTCAACTACGTGTATTATGACAAGAACGGGACACCTGCGCAACTCTCCACCACCAAGCAGCTGCTCATTGGCTCGGCTCGGCACCGGGTGCGTTTCGGTCGGTTCGGGTTCGATAACCAAGGCATATACACTTATGGGGCCGGGAACGAGGGTGCTGCCTTGCGCATCCCTGCTCTCGTCACCGAGTCGCGGGCGTACTACCAGAGCTACATTTTTGGCCGGGCTATGTTCACGCAGGTGGGTCTGGAGTTCTACTACCAGTCGCGGTTCAAGGGTTACGGTTACAGCCCCAGCACGCAGCAGTTCTATTTGCAGGACGATTTCACCATCCGCAACTATGGCGTGGCCAGCGCCTTTTTCGCGGCCGACATCAAAACCG
This sequence comes from Hymenobacter nivis, assembly GCF_003149515.1. NCBI lineage: Bacteria > Pseudomonadati > Bacteroidota > Cytophagia > Cytophagales > Hymenobacteraceae > Hymenobacter > Hymenobacter nivis. Next base: position 1,466,414 of record NZ_CP029145.1, on the reverse strand, counting down.
TCTCGGTATTTTTGAAAGTGCCCTACCTCAACCAAGGCCTGGCCGGGCAGGGCTATTTCGCTTCGCCGTTCTACCCCGCGTACCCCCGCCGCCTCCAGTTCGGGCTGAATTGGAAGTTTTTTAATTAGCACCGGGCAGCGGCGCAAATTAATTACTGCGTGATTTAGGTAAATTAATTGGGCTGGATAATTAATTCGGCCATCCGTTTTATGAAAGAGAAAACTATCCTGAAACTTAAGCTGAATACCGACCCGCGGTGGGTGGATATTGCCAGCAAAAACATCGAAGATATCCTCGTCGACCATGCCTGGTGCGAGCAGAAAGCGGCCAGCACCGGCATCAGCATGATCATCCACTACCCCGAGAAAACCCGGCTGGTGGACGAGCTGACGCTGCTCGTGGCCGAGGAGTGGAGCCACTTCGAGCGCGTGCTCGACGAGCTGCGCAAGCGCGGCTTCGTGCTGGGCCGCCCGCGCCGCGACGAGTACGTGGTGCAGCTGCTGGCCCACGTGCGCAAAGGCGGGGCCCGCGAACGCCAGCTTCTGGACCAGCTCCTCGTGTCGGCCCTCATCGAAGCGCGCAGCTGCGAGCGATTCAAGCTGCTCTGGAAGCACATTCCCGACCCTGGGCTGAGCCAGTTCTACTACGAGCTGATGGTGTCGGAAGCCGGCCATTTCGTGAGCTACGTCGATTTGGCCAAAGAATACTGCGCCGACTACGACGTAGACGCCCGCTTGCAGGAACTACTAAAAATCGAGGGTGACATCGTAACGAACCTGCCCGTGCGCGACGACCGAATGCACTAGCGGCGCGCGAAGTCTCGCTGATTATTCCGCGGCGGGTAAAATCATTCCGCTCACCTCGCCAAAGCCGATGCGCACGCCGTCGGCCTCGGCGTAGGCGCGCAGCGTTACGGTATCGCCGTCGAGGAGGAAAACGCGGGTGCTGCCGTCGGCCAGGGGCACGGGCTGGGTGCCGCGCACGGCCAGCTCCAGCAGCGAGCCGAAGGCGCCGGGGTCGGAAATGGTGCCGGAGGCGCACACGTCGCCCACTTCCAGGTTGCAGCCGTTGGAGGTATGGTGGGCCAGTTGCTGGGCCATGCTCCAGTACAGGCCCTGGAAGGCGGGGCGGGCCAGCACCGTTTCGGGGCCCCCGGCGGGCGCCAGGGAGGCTTCGAGCTGGATGGCGAAGTGGTGGTCGCCGGTGGTTTGCAGGTAGGGCAGGGGCGTGGGCTCCTGCGCCGGGCCGGCGGTGCGGAAGGGCTCCAGCGCGTCAAGCGTAACCACCCAGGGCCCCAGGCTACTGCCAAAGTTCTTTCCCAGGAAGGGCCCCAGCGGCACGTACTCCCAGCTTTGCACGTCGCGGGCGCTCCAGTCGTTGAACAGGCACAGGCCGAAAATGTGGTCTTCGGCCTCCTCGATGGGCACGGGCGTGCCTAGGTTTGAAGGCGCGCCCACAATAAAGGCCATTTCCAGCTCAAAATCGAGCTGCTGGCTGGGGCCGAAGGTGGGCGCGTCGGCGCCGGGTGCCAGCATTTGGCCCCGGGGCCGCCGGATGGGCGTGCCACTGGCCACGATGCTGCTGGCGCGGCCGTGGTAGGCGACTGGCAGGTGCCGCCAGTTGGGCAGCAAGGCGTTTTCGGGGCCCCGGAACATGGTGCCCACGTTGGCGGCGTGCGTCAGGCTGCTGTAGAAATCGGTGTAGTTGGCGGGCTTCACGGGGCGCAGCATGGCTACGTCGCGCTGGCGCACCAAGGCGGCGTGGGCGGCTTCAGGATGGTCGCGCAAGTCGGCGTTGTCGTGGCGCAATAGCTCGCTTACGCGCTGGCGCACGGCGCGCCACGCCGGCTGACCCAGCCGCAAAAACCCGTTCAGCGAGCGGCGGCGGAACACCCGCGGCTGGGCGTTGCCCAACTCGGTGAGGTCGTCGAAAAAGCCGAAGGTGCTGAGTACGTACAGGTCCAGCACGTAGTCGCCGATGGCCACGGCCAGGCGGGGGCCCCGCTCGTCGGTTTCAAATACGCCGAACGGCAGGTTCTGGATGGGGAAATCGTGCTGGAACGGAATGTCAATCCAGGCACGCAGGCTGGAGTCGTTCAGGGCGGAAACGGACATGCAAAGGGGGTAAGCTCCTACAAACGAATACCCCAGGTTCGGGTTGTAGCTACCGCACGCTTGGCGTGGCAGCCGCAACCCAAGCCCGAGGCAAGTAGTTGATGGGTAAAAGTTTATTTAGCTTCTACGGCCGTGATTTCTGGCACGGCTCTGCGCACGGAATCCTCGAGGCCGGCGCGCGTCATCGGCGACATGGGGCAAGCCCCGCAGGCGCCTTCCCATTCGAGTTGGAGAACGCCTTCGGCGGTGATGTTGGCCACGCGCACGTTGCCGCCGTCGGTGGCCAGGTAAGGGCGCAAATCGTCCAGGGCGGCTTCGATGCGGGGCAGCAGGGGATGGTCGAGGAGCATTTCCTTTTTAATTATGAGTTATAAATTATGAGTTGTGAATCAGAGATTATAAACGGTAACGGCGGCCGGTAACGGGCGTTTCAATTCATAATTCTCAATTCATAATTAATTAGCTAGCGCTGCATTTCCACCACGGTGGTTTTGGGCGCGATGTTGTTGCGAATACTCACTTGCCGGGCCACGGCTTCGGCCAGATTGGCAAAGGCCTGGCCCACGGCCGACGTGGCGTCGAGCACGGCGGGCCGGCCCTGGTCGCCGTCCTCGCGAATGCTTTGCACCAGCGGCAGCTGGCCCAACAGGGGCACGTCGTGCAGCTCGGCCAGGCGCTGGCCGCCGTTTTCGCCGAAGATAAAGTATTTATTGTCGGGCAGCTCGGCCGGCGTGAACCAAGCCATGTTTTCGACGATGCCCAGTACGGGTACGTTGATCTGGGGCTGGCGGAACATTTGGAGGCCCTTCTGGGCATCGGCCAAGGCCACGCGCTGCGGTGTGGTCACGATGACGGCCCCGGTCACGGGCACCGACTGCACCAGCGTGAGGTGGATATCGGAGGTGCCGGGGGGCAGGTCGAGCAGCAGGTAATCCAGCTCGCCCCACTCCACTTCGGTGATGAATTGCTTGAGGGCTGACGAGGCCATGGGGCCCCGCCACACGATGGCGCTTTCGGCCGGGGCCAAGAAGCCGATGCTCATCAGCTTCACGCCGTAGCGCTCGATGGGCTGGATGAGGTTCTTGCCGTTGGGGCCCTGGAACACGTGCGGCTTGGAATCTTCCACCCCGAACATCAGCGGCATGCTGGGGCCCGAAATATCGGCGTCAATCAAACCTACTTTGGCCCCGGAGGCGGCCAGCGCCACCGCCAGGTTAGCCGTGATGGTGCTTTTGCCTACGCCGCCCTTGCCCGAGGCAATGGCGATGATGTTTTTTACGCCGGGCAGCAGCTCGTTGTTGTTGCGCAGGGTGGTCACGCGCGAGTTCATGGTAATCACCACGTTGGCGTCCTTGTCCACCATCGTGTGGATGGCCCGCTCGCAGGCGTCGTGGATGAGCTGCTTGAGGGGGCAGGCGGGCGTGGTGAGCACCACGGTGAAGGCCACGGTGAGGCCGTCAATGTGCACGTCCTCAATCATTTTGAGGGTTACCAGGTCCTGGCCCAAGTCGGGCTCCTCCACGTAGCTCAGGGCCTTAAAAACGGCTTCTTCGGTTATCGGCATCTTGGGTGCGGCGCCCGTTGGGGGCGCTGTGCAAAGATAACCCGCAGGCGGGGCCAGGGGTTCGGCCCCGCCCGGTTAGTTATTTGCCGTGAGGCCCTGCCGCCGGCACCTCGGGCTGCGAGGCCAGCACGCCGGCCGGCACTTCCAGGGCCCCGGTGTGGAAGTTGATGAGACCGTTGCGCTCGTCTTCGATGTTGGTGGCCTGGGTGTACACGTCGCCGGCGATGGAGCGCTGGCGCAGCTCGTGCTTGAAGGCGCGGATGCTGCTGGTGCGGGCCTCGGCGTCGGCGGGGCCCCCGTAGTCGGAGAAGCCGAAGCCGCCCCACTCGCTCACAATCAGGGGCTTCTGGCAGCGGTAGAAGAACGGGTCGCCCACCACGAGCGGGAAGGCGGCGGTGCCGTCGAGCTCGCCGTGCACGAGGCGGTCGAGTAGCTCCTGCCAGCGGCCCAGGTCGGGGGTATATAGGTGGGCCGTGAGCAGGTCTGATTTCAGGCGGCCCCGGTCGGAAATATGGTGCCAGCCGTCGTTGTCAATCACCAAAAACTGCGGGTGGTTGATTTTCATGTAGTGGTACATCTCCACGATGTAGGCCCGGGTGTCGGGGTTGGTGGCAATGTCCTGGCAGCCCCAGTCTTCGTTGTAGAGGCTCCAGATGACCACCGAGGGGTGCGACTGCATCAGGGCCAGCATGCGCAGCAGCTCGGCGCGGTGGTTTTGGCGGCTGCGGGGCGTGGAGCTGTGCGGGCTAGGCACCTCCACCCACAGCAGCAGGCCCAGCTCGTCGGCCAGGGCGTAGAGGCGCGGGTCGATGCCGGCGATGTGCACCCGCACCAGGTTGCAGCCCAGCGCCTGCATGGCGTAGAAGTGGCGGCGGATTTCCTCGTAGGTAGCCGTGCCGGGCTGGTAGAGGATGCCGTCGAGGTACACGGGCGCGTTGTTGAGGTACACCCGGCTGCCGCGGCTCTCAACTTTGCGCAGGCCGAAATCCGCCTCAATCTGGGCCGCGTAGCCGTCCTGGTCGATGAGCTGGGCCACGAGGCGGTACAGGTTGGGGGCCCCGGGCTGCCACAGGCGGGCCCCGGGCAGCTCCAGCACCACGCGCTGCTCGCGCTGCCCGGCGGCGAGGCGCAGTGGGAAGTCGGCGGTGGCCAGCGGAGCGGGCGCGCTGTCGACGCGCTCAAACACTTGGAGGCGCAGCGTGTAGGGCCCCGGGTCCTGGATGCGGGTGGTCAGGTTGAAGCGCACCAGCCGGTCCTCAATCACGCTGTCGACGCTTACGCGCGAGCGCAGACGGTTGCGCTCCACCATCTCCAGCCACACGCTGCGCACGGCCCCGGTCTGGGTTTGGTACCAGATGCCGCCGCGCTTGTACACGTGCGACTCTTGCTTGCCGCGGGGCGTTTCGGCGTCCATCGTGTGGGCAATGCGCACCGTGAGGCGGTTGACGAGCTGCAACAGGCCGGGCCGTAGCTCGAACGAGAACGAGGTGTATTCGCCATAGTGCACGTCCTCGCCCTCAATGGTTTGCAGCAGGTGGCCGTTCAGCCACACGCGGGTTTCGTAGCCGCAGGCCCCAAACGTGAGTTGAAACAGTGAGTGCTTGTCGGTGGCGTCGCGTTCGGGGAGGCGAAATTCGCGCTCGTACCAGGCCACCACCTGGTCTTGCCACACGGCGGGGTGGGTTTGGTCCTTGGCGGCGGCCATGTGCTCCTCCACCGAGCCGGGCCAGCTGGCAATGCCGTCGTAAGCGTGGCCCAGGCACCAGTCGTCGTTCAGCCCTACGTCTTGGTAATCAATGATAAAGCGCCACTCGCCGTCGAGGAGCAGGTAGTTGTTGTCGCGCACCACGGCGCGGGGCAGGGGGTTGGCCAGGTGCGGGTCGTGGCTGAGGGTTGAGAAGCCGTAGTTGGGGGCGGGGGGGAGCATGAATAAAAAATAAGCACGGGCAACAGACAGGACCGCAAGGTGGGCAGAAACCACGAAACGGGCCCGAAAAGTTATAGGATAGAGGCAATAAGGGTAGGATGGGGCCCCAGCCGAGAAAACCCTTAAAAGCACGTCATGCTGAACAAAGTGAAGCATCTCTCCCGCAGCAGTGACCCAATCGAATCGGATTAGTCAGCGGGAGAGATGCTTCACTTTGTTCAGCATGACGTTCTCTTATACACCTAGGTATTTCCCAACCGGCTAGGTCTTCTGCTTCTTCTTTTTGGCCGCCGGAAACAGCACGTTGTTCAGAATTAGGCGGTAGCCGGGCGAGTTGGGGTGCAGGGCCAGGTCGGTGGGCTCCTCGCCTACCAGGTGCTGGTAGTCTTCGGGGTCGTGGCCGCCGTAAAACGTCCAGGTGCCCTTGCCCAGCGTGCCATGCAGGTAGCGCACCTCGCCGTCCTGCTTGGTGTCGCCCATCACCACTACGTCGGGCTTCACGAGGCTCTTGCGGAAGGCCGTAGTTTGGCCCATAAAACCCTTGATGATCTTCTCGTGGTTCTGGGTAAGCATGGTGGGCACGGGGTCGTACTTGGCCGAGAAGGTAAAGAGCTGGAAGTAGTCGTTGCTCTCGCCCAAGCCCCGCTCGTAGGGCTCCATGTCGATGTTGGAATACTCGTACCGGTAGGGGTCGCGCACGAGCTGGAAGTTCTGGAAGGCCAGGCAGCGGTTAAAGTTGAGCTTGCTTTGGGCCTGCGGGTCGGCGGGGTCGCCGTCGTACATGCTCTCCACCATGTCCACGCCCAGGCCGGCCAGGGCGATGTCGTAGCTGTCGGTGGCCGAGCACATAGCGAACAAAAACCCGCCCCCGGCGATGAATTCCTGCATTTTCACGGCCACCGTCGCCTTCATCTGGCTCACCTTGCCGAAGTTGTTGCGCTTGGCGGCCGCTTCGGCGTCGTGCACCTGCTGCTGGTACCAGGGGTAGTTGCGGTAGGTGGCGTAAAACTTGCCGTACTGGCCCGTGAAGTCCTCGTGGTGCAGGTGCAGCCAGTCGTACTTGGGCAGCACGCCGCCCAGTATTTCGTCGTCGTAAATCTTGTCGTACGGAATCTCGGCATACTCCAACACCATCGTCACGGCGTCGTCCCAGGGCTGCTTGCCCTTGGGCGTGTACACCGCAATTTTGGGTACCTTCTCCAGCTTCATCACGTCCATGTTGGCGTTGGCGTCGGCGATTTCGGCCAAAATGCCGCTGTATTGCGCCTCGCTAATAACCGAGTAGCTCACACCGCGGGCGGCCAGCTCAGTTTCGGCCCCCGGCGTCACGTCGAAGGCAAACGCGCCGCCGCGGTAATTCAGGAGCCAGTCCACGGGTACCTCGCGCTGCAACAGCCAGAAGGCCACCCCGTAGGCTTTCAGGCACTCCTTCTGGGTATTGTCCATCGGGATGAGCACGTGGTTGGCACGGGCCGCCAGGGGCCCCAGCAGGCCGGCCAGCAGCAGCCAAAACGAGAAGAGAAAACGCGGGTGCCGCATAAGTTTTTCGGGAAAATAACGCACCCGCCCAACGAGGCGGCCGCAACGGTGGTTCAAGTTAGGCGCCGGCCGCCGAACTTTGGGCCGGCCTGGGGCCCCCCGCCGGGGCCCCACCGCCCACCCCCGCCGCCATGAACCTGCTCGAAAACATCCGCGAAGCCTTCCGCTCCATCCGCAGCAACCTGCTGCGCACCGTGCTCACGGCCCTCATCGTCAGCATCGGCCTGTTTGCCCTGGTGGGTATCCTCACCAGCATCGACGCCATGAAGAACTCGCTGAACGCGACGTTTGCCAGCCTGGGCAGCAACTCGTTCGAAATTCGGGCCAAGGGCTACAATAACCGCTCGCGCCACGGCGGCGTGCAGGGCAAGCAATACCCGGCCCTCACGCTGCTCCAGGCCCGCCAGTACAAGGCGCAGCTGGGCACCGAGGCCGAGGTGGGCGTGTCGGCCTTCATCTCGGGGGCTACGGAGCTTAAGGCCAACGGCGAAAAAACCAACCCCAACATGCAGGTGATGGCCGGCGACGAAAACTATCTGCGCATCCAGGGCTACAACCTGGCCCAGGGCCGCAGCTTCTCGCAAAACGAGCTCACGCGCGGCGCCAACGTGGCCATTGTGGGCGACGAAATCCGCGAGAAGCTGTTTCCGCGCCAAACTCCTGTGGGGCAGTACGTTACGGCCCTGGGCCGGCGCTTCCTCATTGTGGGCCTGCTAGCGCCCAGCGGCACCACTATGGGCGGGGGTGGGGCCGACCGCCTGGCCCTGCTGCCGCTCGAAACCGGCAACCAGCTGCCCCGCGCCGGGGCCCTCACCTACGCCCTGAAAACGGCCAGCACCCGCCCGGCCCTGCTGCCCTACCTGCTCGACCAGGCCACCGGCATTATGCGCAACGTGCGCCACGACCGCCTGGGCCAAGCCGATTCGTTCGAAATTGAGAGCAGCGACTCGCTGGCCAAAACTCTCGACGAGCTTTCGGGCAAAATGCGGGTCGGGGGCGGCATCATCGCCTTCATCACGCTGCTCGGGGCCAGCATCGCCCTCATGAACATCATGCTCGTATCCGTTACGGAGCGCACCCGCGAAATTGGGGTGCGCAAGGCCCTGGGGGCCACGGCCGTCCAAATCCGGCAGCAGTTCCTCATCGAGGCCATCGTGATTTGCGTGCTCGGCGGGGCCTTGGGCATCGGCCTGGGCGTGCTCGGCGGCAACGGTGTGGCGTTGCTCATCGGCAGCGGCTCGTTCTACGTGCCCTGGTTTTGGATGCTGGTGGGCCTGGTTATTTGCGTGAGCGTGGGCCTGCTCTCGGGCTCGTACCCGGCCGGCAAAGCCGCGGCGCTGGATCCCATCGAGAGCCTGCGCTACGAATAGGACCGTAGTTTTAACGGATGAAACGGATTTTTTGGGGTTCCGTCAGGGCACTGTGCGGGCCGGGAATCTGGCTGGGATTGGGGCTGCTGGGGGCCCCGGCATGGGCGTAGTTCGCGCCGGGCTGCTGGGCGTAGGTGTACGGCGTGACCGAAGCAGATTTCACCGTGCCGCAGGTGAAGCTGGCGGACGCCGCCGTGGCCCGGCGCATCAACCGGGCGCTGCTCCAGCTGCTTGTCCGGGCCCACGCAGCAGGCGACGTCGATTCCCTGCGCACGCCCCGGCAGCAGCTGCGCCAAGCCGACCAGGCAAGCCGCTACGACGCCGACGAGAAGGTGTCGCGCAACTACGGCCGGGGGCTTGTGGGCGCGGACTACAACGTGTTGCTAAACCAGGGTTTTTCGCTTCTATTCGGGTTTACGCTTGAGTTTGTGGGGGTGCAACCCATGCAGGAAACCGGGCACGTTACGTTCGACCTCCGCACTGGCCGCCCGCTCCGGCTGGCCGACGTGGTGGCCGATGAACCCGCCCAATTAACGCTGCGAACGGAGGGTGCCATCAACCGGCGCATGGGCGAAACGCTGGTCGAAATCGTAGCCACCATCAACGATTCGGCAGAAGTAGCTGGTCTGACCGAGCGCTTTACTGGAACAAGGCAACCCGGCGGGTGAGTTTTGAACGGGCCGCCCGCCCCGATGGGGCCCCGGGCGTCGCTCTTGACGAAATCACCCTTACGCCCCGGGCATTGCTGCTGTTCTACCGGTTCGAATTGCCCCACGTCATGCAAAACTTCGAGCCTGACGATACTTACTGATTTCCCTACGTGCGGGTGCGCCCCTGGGGCCCGCCGGTGCCGGTAGCCCACGCCGCTGGGGCTCCAAAAAAGCCGTAGCCGCCAGCGGTTATACATTTGCACAACGTTTCATTTGTGTAAATATTCATGCTGGCCCCCGTTAACCTCCGCTTCGCCGAACTCATTCAAGAAATTGGCCTGACTAAAAACGCCTTTGCGCAGTCGCTGGGCAAAACTGCCAGCGTAATACAGCACCTCATCGACGGCCGCAATAAGCCCGGCTACGACCTACTGTGCAAGGTTTTTGAGATTTACCCAAATGTATCGAAGGACTGGCTGATGGAAGGGCACGGCCCTATGCTGCTCACCGGGCCCCCCAGCGCCGCCTCCGCAGCAGCGCCCGTGCCGCAAACGTCGGCCGTAGCCCTGAAAAAGACCGCCGGGGTCCCCTCGCTCTTCGCCGCCCAAGTGGCCGACGAAGCCTTGGAAGCGCCGGCCGCCAGTGCCCCGCAGCCCGCGGCTAGCCCAGCGGTGCCACTAGTCGTGCCCCCGGTGACTGAGGCCGTCCCGCCGGTAGTGGCCCCGCCCGTGGGGGCCCCCGCGCTGGTACCAGCAGCAACTGCGGCGCCCGTGCCCGCAGCCGACGTGGCCATCGGCGCTGCCCTCCAAACCCAGCACCTGCTGCACCAATTGGCGCTGGCCGAAATGCGTAACCAGTACTTAGTGGAGCAACAGCAGCTGCTGCGCCAAATGTTGGACATGGCCCAGGGGCGGTAGTGGCGTCTGCCCGCGGTGATTAGCCCGGGTCGGAGAGCGGGCGCGAAGTATGATGAACGCGCGTGATGTCAATTCGCTCCGTGCTTACGATTCGGTACACAATGCGGAAATTTCCTTCGGTTAATTCCCGAATGCGGGGGTTGCCGAACTTGGGAACCATGCGGCCGAGCCGGGGAAATGATTCCAGAATGCGAGTTCTATCAATGATTCGCTGCACCAGGGCTGCCGCATTGGCGGCGGACGACGGGCGGTGTACTCCCGGGCCGCTTGTAAATTACCGACGGCCGCGTTGGTCCAGCTTATTTTTCCCGCGTTTGTACCAATTTTAATAGGGCCTCCTGGGAAATGGTTTCGTCCTGTTCACTCTGGCGGATACCTTCTTCAACCTTGGCCATGAAAACGAGTCGCTCCAAGGTTTCTTCCAGCTCACTGGCGTTGACGTCGGCGGGTAGCGCATTGATGGCCGCTAAAATGGTTTCTCTGCTCATGGTGCGCTAAAATTTAGAGTAGCTGGAAACGGGGCCCCAGGGCTCGGCCGCCGCGCCGCGACCGCTACCAAAGATAGCGCCGGCCGCTTTCCAAAGCCCGGGGCGGCCGCGTATCTTTGCCGTCCCCCAACCCTAGCCTAGCCTTCGTCTTATGAAATTCATCGTCTCCTCTTCCGCGCTGCTCAAGCAGCTCCAGAGCATCAACGGCGTGGTTACGAACAACCCCGTGGTGCCCATTCTCGAGAATTTCCTTTTTGAGATTGAAGCCGGTAAGCTGACGATTACGGCTTCCGACCTGGAAACTAGCATGATCACCGAGCTGCCCGTGGAGGCCCGCGACGCCGGCCGCATCGCCGCGCCCGCCCGCATCCTGCTCGACACGCTGAAGAACCTGCCCGACCAGCCCGTTACCTTCACTATCGACGAGGAGACGTACACCATTGAAATTGGCTCGGCCAACGGGCGCTACAAGCTGGCCGGCGAAAACGCCGCCGACTTCCCCCGCGTGCCGGTGGTGAAGGGCTCGGCTCCGGTCGAAATCCCGTCGTCGTCGCTGGCCCGGGCCATAAACAAAACCATCTTCGCGGTGAGCACCGACGAGCTGCGCCCGGCCATGACCGGCATCCTGGTGCAGCTGGCCGACGCGCAAATCACCTTCGTGGCCACCGATGGCCACCGCCTGCTGCGCTACCGCCGCCAGGACGTGGGCGCCGGCCAAACCGCTAACCTCATCGTCCCGCGCAAGGCCTTCAACCTGCTCAAGGGGGTGCTGCCCTCGGAGGCAGCCCCAGTGCGCATCGAGTTCAACCAGAGCAACGCTTTTTTCTCGTTCAACCAGATGCGCCTCGTGTGCCGCCTCATCGACGAGCGCTACCCCGACTACGAGAACGTGATTCCGGTGAGCAACCCCAATAAGCTCACCATCAATCGCCAGGAGCTGCTGAACTCGGTGCGTCGCATCAGTATCTACTCCAATAAAACCACCCACCAGGTGCGCTTGCGTCTGGCTGGCTCCGAGCTGACGGTTTCGGCCGAAGACCTCGACTTCAGCAATGAGGCCAACGAGCGCCTGGCTTGCCAGTACGACGGCGAGGATATGGAAATTGGCTTCAACGCCCGCTTCCTGCAAGAAATGCTCTCCAACATCGACTCCGAGGAAATTACCTTGGAGCTGAGTACCCCCAACCGCGCCGGCCTGCTAATGCCCGCCGCCGCCGACGACAACGAAAGCATCCTGATGCTGGTGATGCCGGTGATGCTCAACAACTACGTTTAATCTTTGACGCTTACCTATTTATCTAAGAGCGTCATGCTAAGCGCAGCGAAGCATCTCTACCGCGCAAGGAATTAACTGATGTTACGTAGCATCTGCGTCTATTTGTTGGGATGGGCATTTGTATCGACTGCAACAGCTTGTTTCCAGCAAGCTGGCGCAAGGCCTACGTAATATCAGCTACTAACTTGTTTACTAAAAAGAAACACCCGTAATTATAGTTCTTGGCGAGTAGCAAGTACCGTAATGATAGCGGTAATTTTCCACAGTATCGTTCTAAAAATAGGTTGATACATGAAAACTAATATTTTGCTTTTATACGGACTAGTTTCATTATCTGCTTTTGGTTGCAAAAAACACTCGACAGAGCAAAAACACTCGACAGAGCAAGAAATTAAAACTAAAATTAATCAACTTTATTCCAAAAAAAGGGGTTTTTACGATAATGTGCCAGATACAACTCTATTTTCAAACAACATTGTGAAGAATATGATGAATGTACAGGAAATAACGAAAGCTGATATAGAGCGAATTAAAAAAAGTAAATATCCCACTGACAAACCTGTTATACTAGAAGGAAGTTGGTATACAAGTTTATATGAAGGTTTTTCAAAATATACCATAAAAAAAATATTTATTAAAGATAATACTGCTGAAGCAGTAGTTGAATTTGAATCTAATTCCAGACCGAAAGAAATTTGGACGGATGACGTTATTTTGATACATAAAAATGATTGGAAAATTGATAATATAATATTTTCAAATAAATACAATGGCCCTAGGGATTTAAAAGCAAAACTGAACATAATAACTGACTTTACGCACTGATTGCGCCTACGCTTCAGAAAGGGGCTCCAGCTGCTTCATCAAATGCCCTTCCTACGCAATCCATCAAAGTGGTGCGTAACATCAGTAATTAATTACTCCGCCGAAAAGATGCTTCGCTAAGCTCGGCATGACGTTCTTGATTTATTGCCTCCTCCAAATGAAAAAATCCGAAATCCGCTTCAGCATTGCTCTAGACGACCAGAAAATACCCGAGGCTATCAGCTGGTCGGCCACCGACGCAGGGCCCGATATCCACTTTGCCAAGGCCATCAACATTGCCCTGTGGGACCGCGAGCAGGTGGGCACGATGAAAATTGACCTCTGGACCAAAGACATGCCGACCGACGAGATGAAGCGCTTCTGCGTGGATAACATGGGCTCGATGGCCGAAAACATCATGTCGGCCACCAACGACGTGGAAATGGCTAAGAAAATCCGCGCCCTTTGCAAAGAGCTGTCCGAATACCTCGACCAGCAGGAGCAGGGCCTGAGCTAGGGCCCCCAGTTGCCGCGAGATAATGAAAAAGCCCCGCTGGCACTGCCGGCGGGGCTTTTTTGTGGGCCTTGGGCCCCGGGGCTAGCGGGCGTTGCGGCCCAGATTGCCAGCGGGGCGGGTGTTGGCTTTGGGGTTGGCGGGGCCGATGGTGGCATCGTTAGCGCGGACTGGGGCGGGGTCCTGCACCGACTTGACGAGCGCCTCGGTGGCGACTTGGGTGGCGGTGCTGGCGTAGTCGCGGTCGGCCTTGTTGTAGCGGCCGCGGGCCTCGTAGTAATTGGAGTACTGGTCGGTACTGAGTACGCCTCGCAGCTCTTGGTCGCGCTCATGCATGATGCCGGTGCGTTGCTGGTCGAGGGCTGGTGCGTTCTTGGCGTTGAGGCGCTCGGCTGCTTCCAGCTTGGTGGTTTTGTCGGCGTTGATGGCGCGCAGGCGGGCCGCCTGGTAGCCGTTGAGATGCAGGTCGCGTACCATGTAGTCGCTCAGGCGCTCGGCGCGGTTGGTGGCTTCGGGATTGAGGCGGGGGCTGGGCTGGGTCTTGTCTTGCACAGCCACCGGGGGCGGCAGGGCCACTTGCTGGGCCCGGGCGGCGGGGGCGGCCAGGGCCAGCAGGCAGGCCAGGGCCCCAAGGGAAAGGCAGTTATTCATGGGCGGAAGGGGTTACGGAAAGCCAAAACGGTACGCAAGGACCGCGCCGCACCCGCGCGTCCTCACCCGTTTCTAACGGCAAACCCGGCCGGCCGGTTGGCTTAAAACGTGTTTTGCCACATCATTGACTCCACCGGCCGGTCGGTGCGATGGTTGTATTTGGCGCCGGGCTTGCGGTTGTATAGAGTAGCCACGTCGCCCTGCACCAGGAAGTAGATGAGCTGCCCGATGGGCATGCCGGGGTACACGCGCACGGGCACTGATACGCTGATTTCCAGCGTCCAATGGTTGCAAAAGCCCACGTCGCCCTTACCCGCCGTGGCGTGGATGTCGATGCCCAGGCGGCCCACGCTGCTCTTGCCTTCGAGGAAGGGCACGGTGGCGTGGGTTTCGGTGTATTCGGCCGTCGCGCCCAAATACAGCTGGCCTGGCTGGAGCACGAAGCCCGCGGTGGCGTCCATCTCAAAGGTGTCGATTTCGTTGTGGCGGCGGGCGTCCAGCACTGCGTCGCGGTAGGTGGCCAGGTAGCGGCCCAGGTGCACGTCGTACGAATTAGTGCCGAGGCAGCTGCGGTCAAAAGGCTCGATGACGATGGTGCCTTTCTCAATTTCGGCAAGGATTTGCTGGTCGGTCAGGATCAAAACGGGGCAGGAAAAAAGGTGGGCGGGCGGCGCGGGGCTCCGCCGCAGGATGGAACCAAGGGGTAAAAAGGGCGGCTACTCGAGGCCAGGCCGCCGGGGGCCCACGTCACTATCGGGTGCTTCCTCGTCGTCGTCATCGCCGTAGCGGTCGTCGCGCAGGGGCTTGGGGCGGGCGTCGCGCAGGCGGCTGAGCAGGCTGCGTCCTGGGGTGGGCGGGGCCACGTCGGGCTCGGGCTCGCCCTCAGGGGCCAGGTAGTCGACGCGGCGCTGGAGGCCCGGGATGACGTTGAGCACCAAGTGCAGCAGCAGCAGAAAGCTGCTCAGGCTGAGCAGGAACGTGAGGTAGTCGAGCCAGTTGTGGCGCGGGGTGGGGCCCTCGGTCTGGGGCGTGGCCACGGCGGTATCGTCGCCTTTCGCCAGGGTCCCAGTGGCGGTTTCCGAAGCATCGGTCGCGGCGGAATGAGCGTCGGCGCCACCGTCGTTGGTGGTGAGGGGGGCGGCCATGGGCCCCTCGGCGTCGGGGGCCACGGCGGCGGCATCGGCGGGGCCCCCAGCAGCGTTGAACTGGGCATCGGCCTGCTTGATGAGGCGCTCCTCGGCCCGCACCAGGGCCACCCGCTCGTCGCGGGGCAGACCGTGGATGAAGAACTCAAAGTTGCGGTCGCGCAGGATGCCGTTGAGCTGCTTGTTGAACTCGGCCAGCGACATGGGGCCCGTGCCGAAGCGGCTTTTGTAGTGCTCGGCGCTGGCGTTGTAATTCTGGAACAGCTTCCGGAGCGCGGCGTTGTCGCCGAATTGGTCGAATTGCCGGCGGGCGGCGGCGGTACGCAGCGTCACCGGGAACTTGCCGCGGGTGAAGGACTTGTCGTACACCGTTTCGAAGGTGCGGAAGTTCAGCTCGTCCACCGTTTTGTCGAACAGTGCCTTGTTGGCCTGGGCGGGCGTTTGGGCCGGGGCCAGCCGGGCAAGCAGCAGGAGCAGCGCGAGGATTTTAATTTTCAGCATAGAAAAAACGGCGCGCAAAGTAGCGCGAAGTTTAAAATTAAGTTTCGCGAAGTGGGGGATGCGGCCACAAACTTCGCGAAACTTAATTTTAAACTTCGCGCTACTCTGCGCGGTGGGCTTCCACCAGCGATTCGCGGCAGGCGGTGAGGTACTTGTCCACCAGCTCGTCGGTGATGGCCGTGGAAATGAACAGGGCCTCGAACTGCGAGGGGGCCAGGTAGATGCCGCGCTCCAGCATGGCGTGGAAGTAGCGGCCGAAGGCAGGCAGGTCGCACTGCTTGGCGTCTTCGAGGTTATTAACCGGCGCCGCCGTGAAGAACAGGCTGAACATCGAGCCCACCCGGTTCACGGTGTAGTTGAGGCCCAATTCCTGGGCGATTTGGCGGCTGCCATCGGCCAGGTGGGCGGTGGTGGCGTCGAGCTGGGCGTACAGCTCGGGGTGCTGCTGCAAGTGGCGCAGCTGGGCCAGGCCGGCGGCGGTGGCCAGCGGGTTGCCCGAGAGCGTGCCGGCCTGGTATACCTTGCCGACCGGGGCCACCTGGTTCATGATGTCGGCACGGCCGCCGTAAGCGCCCACCGGCAGGCCCCCGCCGATGATTTTGCCCAGCGTGGTCATGTCCGGCACGATGCCGAACAACTCCTGGGCCCCGCCGGGCGCCAGGCGGAAGCCGGTCATCACTTCGTCAAAAATTAATACGATGCCGTGCTCGGTGCATAAGGCGCGTAACGCCTGCAAATAGCCCTCCTGCGGAACCACCAGGCCCATGTTGCCCACCACGGGCTCCAGGATGATGGCGGCGATTTGGCTAGGGTTGGCGGCCACGGCGGCTTGCAGGGCGGGCAGGTCGTTGTAGGGCACTGTGAGGGTGTCCTGGGCCACGCCGGCCGTGACGCCGGCCGAATCGGGCGTGCCCAGGGTGAGGGCCCCCGAGCCGGCCGCGATGAGGAAGGCGTCGGCGTGGCCGTGGTAGCAGCCCTCAAACTTGAGGATTTTGGACCGCCCCGTGTAGCCCCGCGCCACCCGGATGGCCGACATGCAGGCCTCGGTGCCGGAGTTCACGAGGCGTACTTTCTCGATGCTGGGCACCATTTCGGTGATGAGCTGGGCCAGCTCACTCTCGCGGCGCGTGGGGGCCCCAAAGCTCAGCGAGTGGGGCAGGGCGGCGCGCACGGCGTCGAGCACCACGGCCGGGGCGTGGCCCAGAATCATGGGGCCCCAGGAGTTGATGAAGTCGACGTAGCGATTGCCGTCCACGTCGGTAAGCCAGGCGCCGGCGGCGCTCTGCATGAACACCGGCGTGCCGCCTACCGAGCGGAAGGCCCGCACCGGCGAGTTCACGCCCCCCGGAATCAGGTCTTTGGCCTGGGTAAAAAGGGCGTCGGAAGTCGTTTGGTTTAGCATGGAATTCAATTATCAGTTATCAATTAGCAGTGAACAGTTACCAATTAACAATTAACAGGGAATAATTATTGAAGCTATTCGAGAAATCACCAGGCCGTTATGCTGAGCGAAGCATCTTTCCCGCGCCGCTGAACGATTGATTTAGTGAGCGGTAGAGATGCTTCGACTGCGCTCCGCTCCACTCAGCATGCCGGCTGGACGATTTCCTGAACAGCCTCACTGTTAACTGCTCACTGTTAACTGCTAACAACTGTTCATTGCTCCACTTACTTCACCACGCGCATCTCAAGGCCGTCGAGCTTGGTGATGGGTACTACTTGGTTGTCACGGAAGCCGTTGGGGTAGGCGTAGCCTTGGAACACGGCCCCCGGGGCGGGCGCCTCCGTGGCCAGGCCAGGCTGAAACGCGGGGCCAAATTCGGCCAGTGCGTTGCCGAAAAACAGGAGCATGTCGAAGCCCTGGCCGGCGTAGGCGGTGGGCGGCAGGCGCTGGCGCTGCAAGTACAGCTGCCGGAAGCGCCGGTAGCCCGGGGCCCCTTCGTCGATGTACTTGGGCTGCACGAAGTAGATGCCGGGCCCGTTGAGCTGGCTGGGGTCGAGGCGCGGGTTGTCGAGCCAGGCGCCCGAGGCCAGCAGCGGCGGCCGGGTGGCGGCCGGCACGGCGCGTTGCACGCCCAGGAAATAGGGCCCCGCCTTGCGGTCGTCGGAGGCCACCACGAGGTGGCCGGTGCCGGCCAGGTCGAGGCCGGCGCTGGCGGCGGCCAGGCTCTCGTCCACGTCGGGGTTGAAGCGGCGGCGGGCGCTGACCTTGCCGCCCAGGGCCTCAAAGGTGGCCTGGTAGGCGTCGGCGAAGATGGTTTCGTCGTGGGTGTCTTCGTGCAGCAGTACGGCCGGGCGGCTAATGCCGAAGGCATCGGCGGCAAACTGCGCCGCCAGCCGGCCCTGGGTGGCCGCGCCGGGGCTATTAAGGTAGTGCCAGGGATTATCCAGTACCAAGTCGCCGTCCTGCGAGAGCGGGTTTACGCACACAATCTGGTGGTCTTGGGCGTAGCGGGCCAGCAGCTTGGCGCCCGACTTATACACCGGCCCGATCAGCAAGTCCATGCCGGCCAGCTCGGGCAGGGCCAGCACCTGCTTCAGCCGCAGGGTGTCGGCTCCGGTGTCGTAGGCAAACAATTGTACCGGATGGCCGGCCCGCTGGAGCGAGTCCTGGGCCAGGCGCAGGCCGGCGTAGAGGTCGGTTACGAACTGGTTTTTGCGCTGCTTCTGCCAGCTGGGGTCGTCCAGCTCGAAGGGCAGCAGCACGGCCACGTTGTAGCTGGTTTTGCGGGCCGTGGCGTGGGCCGCCACCCGGGGCCCCAGGGGCCCGGCGTAGCGGGCCGCATCGAGGCCGAACCTGGTCACCAGCGCGTCGAGCTGGGGCCGGTCGGCCTCGGTGCCGAAGCCGTTGGGCACGGCCAGGCGGTCGGCGTAGGCGCGGGCCAGGACGGCATCATCGGGGGTGCGGCGCAGCAGGCGCTGCCAGGTGCCGCGGTCGTTGAGGCGGGGCAGGTAGCTGGCCTTCAGCGCGTCGCGGGCGGGGCCGAAGTCGGCGGGCAGGGCCCCCAGCGTTTTCAGGGCCGTATCGTAGTCGCCCTGCTCCAGCGATACCTGGCCTTGCAGCAGCAACGCATCGTTGAGGTTGGGGTAGGTGGGGTACTCGGCGCGCAGTAGGTTGAGGAGCTGCTCGGCATCGGCCCACTGCCGCAGGCGGGCGTTGGCCACGGCGGCGAGGTAGGCCGCGTCGGCGGCGTGCGCGAAGCGGGCCCCGGGCTGGGCTAGCGGTTCCAATTCCAGCAGCGCCGCGGCGTACTGCCCCTGGTCGAGCTGCGCTTTACCGGCCCGGTAGTGCGAGTCCGGGCTACTCGTCCGGGCAGTGGGCTTGGCGGCTGGCTTATCCGTTGCGGGTTTGGCAGGGGTAGGTTTAGCTGCAGCAGCAGCGCCAGTGGCCGGTTTGGTAGTGGTGGCGCTACCGGTAGCAGGCTTGGCAACAGCGGAATTTCCGATGGTTGGCTTGGCAACAGCGGAACTGCCGTTGGTAGGCTTATTAACAGTAGAACCGCCAGCGGCCGGCCTGGCTGGGGCTGCGGTGCCAGTGGCCGGCTTAACCGTAGCCGCAGTGCCAACGGTAGGTTTGACTGCGGCTTTAGCGGCCGGCTTGGCCGCGCCAGCCTTTGCCTTCGGCGCAGCGGTGGGCGTTTGGGCCGCGGCAGCCAGCGGCAACAGGGCCCCCAGCAGCAGGTGTGGCAGCCGAAACCGGCGGATAAAAGCAAAGGGCATGGGCAGCGCGGGGTGAGTGGGCCCACAAAAGTACGTAAGGCCCGGGGGGCCCGGGGGCCGTTATTGCCGCAGGGTGCAGTGTAGCCGGAACCTCACGCGACCCCCACGGGGCGGGCCCCTCTCTAATAGACATGGGTGCGTTCAATTTGCTCGTTCAAAAGCTGGCTCCTGACTGACGATTGGCACCCCTTTCTTTTGGAGAGGGCCCGCCCCGCCGGGGTCTCGTGAGGTTCCGGCGCTAATGCTCTGCCGCCGCCGTGGCCTCCACAAAAATGCGCGTGAACTCGGGGTGCTTGGCCCGGATGGCGTGCTCCAGCCGGGCGGTGGCGGCCACCGTTTCCTGCGCCGACAGCTCGGGCTGGAAGCGCACGTCGAGGGCCAGAATGGCCTCCCGGGGCCCCAAGTACATCGAGAGCGGCGGGTGCAGGCGCGCCACGGCGGGCTCGGCGGCGGCCAGGGCGCGCAGGCTGGTCAGGGTGGCCGCGTCCACGCCCTCGCCCACCAGTAGGCCGCGGGTTTCCGTTAGCATGAATACGGCCATGCCAATCAGCAGCACTCCGATAGCCACCGACGCGCTGCCGTCGAAGTAGGGGTTATTGAGCAAATGCCCAAAAAACACGCCCGCCAGCGCAATGAGCAGGCCCACGAGCGCGGCCAGGTCTTCGAGCAGGATGGCGTACACGGCCGGGTCGCGGCTAGCGCGCAGGGCCTGCCAGAAACCGCCGGCACCGCGCGTTTTGTTGAACTCGCGGTAGGCCAGCGTGAAGGCCACGCCCTCAAACACCATGGCCAGGCCCAGCACCCAGTAGTTCCAGGTGGGGTCGGCGAGGGGCGCGGGGTCTTTGATGTGAATCCAGCCTTCGTAGAGCGAGATGCCGCCGCCCACCGCGAAGATGAGTACGGCCACGATCATCGTCCAGAAATACAGCTCCTTGCCGTGCCCAAACGGGTGCTGGTCGTCGGCCGGCCGGGCGCTGCGGGCCAGGCCCAGCAAAATCAGCAGCCCGTTGCCACTGTCCACGAGCGAGTGGATGCCCTCGGAGAGCATGGCCGCGCTGCCGGTGAAAAACGCCGCCACGAACTTGGCCGCGGCAATGGCCAGGTTGGCCCCAATGGCCCCGTACACCACGGTTTTGGAGGAAGAATTGCCCGCCATAAAATGAAGATTGAATGAGCACCTGGTACGCGCTTCGGCTATGGGGGTTATGAGTAGGGTAGAGAAAACCCCATGAACCGTCATGCTGAGCGGAACGAAGTGGAGTCGAAGCATCTCTACTGCGGCAGTAAATATTTGCTCAGCGGGAGAGATGGTTCGGCTGCGCGGACGCCAGATGAGCATGACGGCCACAAGGCTTCCCCTGGTTCCCTCCGGCTCCAGGGGCCCCCGGGCCGTACTTTCGCCGGCATGGAACCCACCCTGCCCTTCACCCGCACGCGGATCACGCTGCTGTTTGTGCTAGCCGCCTCGGTGGGCCTGAGCCTGTCTTTGATTGCCGGACGGGTCATCGTCACGCACCAAATCCGGTTCCTGTTCCTGGCCTGGAACCTCTTCCTGGCCCTCATCCCCTACGCGCTGAGTACGCTGCTCGGGCTGGCCCGGGGGCCCCTGCGGGCACGGTTGCTGCTACCGGTGGGGGCGGCGTGGCTGCTGTTTTTCCCCAACGCGCCCTACCTCGTCACCGACCTTTTCCACCTCGACGAGCGCCCCGACGCTCCGCTCTGGTTCGACCTGGCTCTCATCCTCTCCTGCGCCTGGAACGGCCTAATGCTGGCCTACGCCTCGCTGGCCGACATGCAAACCCTGGTGCGCCTGCGCCTGGGGCCCCTGGCCGGCTGGGCCTTCGCCACGGTGGCGCTGCTGCTCAGCAGCTTCGGCATCTACCTGGGCCGCTACCTGCGCTATAATTCCTGGGACGTGCTGGCCAATCCGCTCACCCTCTTCTACGACATCCTCAACCGCCTCTTGCACCCCTTCGCCTACCCCCGCACCTGGGGCGTCACAATGGTTTTCGGTGCGTTTCTGCTGCTAGGGTACGGGACAGTGCGGGTATTAGGACGGGCCCAGGCGGAGTAGGGAACTCGTGCTCTAATAAGCCAGATTAGGCATTAAGAAGTTTAGCCGTTTCTAACACTGCTACGGCCTGTATTTTCGATACAGTTGGGAATTCGTCTAAAAATTCGTCCAGCGAAACGCCCGCTTCCAGATGGTCAAACAGCGACTCTACCGGAACCCGGGTGCCGGTGAATACTGGCTGCCCGCCTAGTATATCACGGTCGGTGGTGATGAGGGTTTTGAGGTCCATAAAAAATAATTACCTATTCCTAAAAAAAAATAATATAAATATATATATTTATATTATTAACGCAAAATTTCTCTAATGAGTATTGTGAAATCTCTTTCATTTTCTTTATATGTTGTTCTCCTTACTCTAAATAATTTTTGGCCTGCTACAGCAAGTATTCTGTCTTTCATCGCATCCTTGTGTTTTTGTGCTTCTGTATCGTGATACTTGCTATCGAGTTCAATAAACCTTTTAGGCTTATAATTATCTTCTGTGTCAATAATAACACAGTCAATCAATGATTTAAAAAAATAGTTTTTTTCTTCATTTGTTAATTTATCTTGAATCTTATTAAAATCAATGATTGAACTCAATGCAACATTCGGGAAAACAAGAAAGGTCTGAAAGACTTCACGTACGGCTTTGTAAAAATGGTATTCCTGCGTTGACTTGAATATGCTAATCGAACTATCAGCAGTACTAATATTTTTGTTTTCAGTTACTTTTAGAACTTCTTCTTGTGAATGAATTATTTGTTTTGGCTTTTGATTATTGAATTTCTCAATTATCTGTTGGCAAATCAATTCATCTGGGGATAAAAGAGCGTATTCATAAGCCCTGGCTAATTCCTGTTCAATTCCAATAATTTTAATAATTAATTTTGTAAAATTTTGAGAACTTAGTTTGAATAAATAGTTTCTTCCTTGATGTAAAATCAAAAACTGCTGTAAATAATATTTGTAATCTGGGTCATTAGTCATCGATGAATTACTTAATAATTCGTCGATGAAATGTTGATCTATTAATGGCCTTAAAATAGGGTCGTTTGCGATGAAATTATAATTATCATTGTTTTTGAAAACATCGATTAGACTTGGCCAAGCTTTTTTGCTTACAAGTTGAAATACGGGTTCTCGGTCGGTCATGTTATTCTCGATATAACGAATGATGGTCAATATTCATGTTATTGCCTACAGCGAAGATAGTCCAATATTTATAGGAAATATACCTGTATTCATTCTTCTCCACATTTGATCACGGTTTTAATTATTGTGACAATAGAAAACTGTCTTCTATACTAATCCGCGGCCCCTACCTTCGCGGCCATGCCTGAAATGACTTGGCCGCGCCTGCTCTCGCAGCGCCGCTTCCCCGACCAACAGCTGCCGCCCACCAGTGCGGCCCCCGTGCGCGGGGCCTTCGTGCAGGACTACGACCGGGTGGTGTTCTCGTCGGCGTTCCGGCGCTTGCAGCGCAAAACCCAGGTGATGCCGCTGCCCGAAACCGACTTCGTGCACACCCGCCTCACGCACTCGCTTGAAACGGCCGTGGTAGGCCGCTCGCTGGGCCGCCTCGCCGCCCGCCACCTGCTGGAGGCCGACGGGGCCCTGGCCCAGCAGCTGCCCAACCTCGACCAGGACTGCGGCGATATTGTAGCCGCCGCCTGCCTGGCCCACGACATCGGCAACCCGCCCTTCGGCCACTCCGGCGAAGACGCCATCAGCAGCTACTTCGGTAGCGCCGCGGCGGCCCCGTATCTGGCCGGCTTATCGGCGGCTGAAGTGGCCGATTTGCAGCACTTTGAGGGCAATGCGGCCGGCTTCCGCATCCTCACCCATACCTACGCGGCGCACAGCACTGGCACCGCCGGCCTGGGCCTTACCTACGCCACGCTGGGGGCCTTCACGAAGTACCCCAAGCCGAGCGTGGTGGCCGCCGGGGCCCTAATTGGCGGCGCGTCGGAGAAGAAGTACGGCCACTTCCAGGCCGAAAACGCCCGGTTCCGCCACGTGGCCGCCGAGCTGGGTTTGCTGCCCAAAGACGCGGCCGCTGGCTTCTACTACCGCCACCCGCTGGCGTTTCTGGTGGAGGCCGCCGACGACCTTTGCTACCGCATCATCGACTTCGAGGACGGCCTCAAGTTAGGCCTCATCGCTCCGGAAACTGGCCTGCCGCTGCTCAAAGCCATGCTCGGCGACCCGGCCGGGCGCGTGGGCAGCGTGCAGTGGCACGACTGGCGCGAGGAACTGGGCTACGTCCGGGCCCGCCTCATCGGCAAGCTGGTGGGGGAGGTGGCCACGATTTTCGCCCGCCACGCACCCGCCATTTTGCGCGGCGAATACGACCAGCCCCTCATCAAGGAGTTGGGCTGCTGGCCGGAGTTGCAGCAGGTGCAGCGTCTCAGCGTCGAGCGCCTCTACCGCAGCCGCCCGGTGCTCGAAATTGAGGCCGCCGGCTTCGAGGTGCTCGGGGGTCTGCTCGATGCCTTTCTCGCCGCCACTTTCGACGCCCCCGCCGGCCACCGCGCCCGCAAACTGCTCGACCTCGTACCCGACCAGTTCCGCGCCATGGGGCCCCAGGCCGGGGCTCCCGCTTACGAAAAAATCCTGCTCCTCACCGACTATGTGGCCGGCATGACCGACCAAAACGCGCTGAGCCTCTACAAAACCATCAAGGGAATTGAGTTGCCCAAGGGATTTTAGAATGTAGCGCGGGTTTAAATCTAGCGCAGACTTTAGCTTCGCTGTCCTTCGGTTGTAGTCCGCGACGCTCGCTTCATCCCGCCTGTTACCGTTAGGCGACTGGGCAGCGCCGTGGACTACAACCGAAGGACAGCGAAGCTAAAGTCCCCGCTGTACTCGTCGCGAAGTTATTTGCGAAAAAGCAGTAGGGTGCGGGGCTTGCCCCCGCCCGCCGCTGCGCGGACCGCGCGCCAATTGTGCAACGACGGGCGGGGGAAAGCCCCGCATCCTACTGCGCGACGAGTGTATATTTTAATTGACAATGAGGGATTTGTGAGGATGCAGCTGCTGCGCTCGGCATAACCCCGGGGTTTGTTCCGTCGTTACTAGTGGTCTGACAACTTAATTCCGTTTGTAACAGTAACGAGTGGACACCATCCGTTTTTCGCTAATGCCCCGCCTCGCCAAACCCGTCAATCTACCGCCTGCCGATGCCGCCAAATTGCAGGCGATTGTCAAAAAAGGCACCCACAAGAGCCGCAAAATCGCGCGCGCCCGGGCCCTGCTGGCCATGAGCAGCGGCAAAGGAGCCGCCGCCGTGCAGGCCGAAGGGGGCATTTCCACCACCCAGTACTACCGCCTCAAGCGCCGCTACCTGGCCGGGGGGCTGGCCCAGGCGCTGGAAGAGCGCCCGCGCAGCGGGCAACCGCCGAAGGTGACGCCCGCCCTGGAAGCGCGTATCACCAGTCTGGCGTGCAGTGAATTGCCGACCGGCGCGGCCCGTTGGACGCTCTCGCTGCTCAACGAAACCCTCGTCTGCCTCGACTACGGACCGGCCGTTTCCAAGGAAACGATTCGCCAGGTGTTAAAAAAAGCCACCTCAAGCCCTGGCTAAAAGAAATGTGGTGCATTGGCACCATCACGGGCGAATACCTGGCCAATCTGGAGGACGTGCTCGACGTCTACAGCGCCCCGGCCGCAGCGGGCGTGGTGCGCCTGTGTTTCGACGAGCGGCCCTGCCAACTGCTCGACCACGTGCTTACGCCGCTGCCGCCCAAGCCCAACGCGACCCAAAAAGAACACCAGGAGTACGTGCGAAAAGGCGTCTGCAACGTGCTGCTGGCTTATAACATCGACACAGGTCAGCGCCACTTGCAGGTGACGACGACCAAAAATAAGGGCGATTACGCCCGTTTTATGGACTGGCTCGTGCAAACCCACTACCCCGAGGCGGCCAAAATCCAGCTCGTGCAAGACAATTACAGCACCCACACCTACGGGGCCTTTTACGAACACCTACCCCTCGAGACGGCCCGCTACCTGCGCCACACCCTCGAATTCCACTACACGCCCAAGCACGGCTCCTGGCTCAACATGGCGGAAATCGAATTTGCCGCCCTCTCCCGCCAGTGCCTGGCCCAGCGTATCGCCACCCAGCAACGACTCGAACAAGAGGCATTGGCCTGGCAAGCCAAGCGCAACGCCGCCGCCACCAAAGTCAATTGGTCCTTCACCACCAAAAAGGCCCGCGATAAGTTGAAAAACAGATACGCTGAATAAAGCTAATTCGGAAGTGTGTGTTAAGTTACTGCCCGTAGGCGAGGCGTAAATTTGGCTATGGATTACCTGAGTTTGCGCGAGCGGCCCCGCCAGTTTCTGGCCCTAACCAGCTTGCGAGCGGCGGAGTTTGACGACTTGCTGACCGACTTTGCCCCGGCCTGGGAGCGCCACCACCGCTACCACACCCTGGAAGGAACCAAACGGGCGTTCCCCGCCCACCGCGAGCGGGCCAACGCCGTGCTGGCGGGCAGCGATATAAAGCTCTTTTTTCTGCTCACCTACCTCAAAAGCAACGCCTTGCAAGAGCACCAGGCCGCCAGCTTTGGCATTTCGCAAGCGCGCGTCAGCCACTTGGCTACCGCCCTGCTGGGCGTGCTCAACCAGGTGCTGGCCCGGCGCGGGCTGCTGCCCGTGCGCGACGGCGGCGAGTTGGCTCAGCGCCTGGCTAACCACCCGGAGCCGGTCTTTGCCTACGACGGGGTCGAGCGGGGCGTACCACGTAACACGGACCGGGAGGCCCAGGCCGAGGAGTACAGCGCCAAAAAAAAGCGCACCGCGTGAAAAACATGACCTTATGCGATTCCACGCAGTACGTGCATTTTCTCTCGGCTACGGAAAGCGGGCGAGCGCACGACAAAAAACTGGCCGACGAGTACGCGCTGCACCTACCGGCGGGCTGCGTGTTACGGCAGGATTTGGGCTTGCTGGGCCACGCCCCGACCGGGGTCGTGGTGGAGATGCCCCACAAGAAGCCGCCGAAGCGGGAGTTGACGTTTGCCCAAAAGCTGTATAACCAGTTGCTGAGTCCGTTGCGCGTCGTTATCGAACACGCGCACAGCGGTATCAAGCGCCTGCACATGGTGCAGGGCACTATCCGCTTGCGCGGCGAATGGGTGCGCGATACGGTCATGGTCGTGGCCTGTGGGCTGCACAACCTGCGCGTGCGCAGCCCGCACCGCGCCTATCGCGCACCTGTCCACGCGAAACTCGCTAACTACGCCGAATAAGCTTTAATTAACCAAAAAAACTGACGAAACTAAGTTGTCAGACCACTAGCACTCGGTTCCTACCCTAGTTTGCTTCAATGGCCGCTCCCCAATTCCTCTTTGCCACCGGCATCGAAAACAGCAACCCCACCATCCACAACGGCAAGCTGCGCGTCGACGAGTTGGAAAAATGCGGCCATTACCAGCACTGGCAAAAGGATTTTGACCTGGTGCAGGAATTGGGTATTGAGTTTCTGCGCTGTGGGCCCCCGTTGCACACCACCTGGACGGGCCCCCACCGCTACGACTGGTCATTTGCCGACGCCACGTTCCAGGACCTGCGCCGGCGCAACATCGTGCCCATCGTGGATTTGTGCCACTTCGGGGTCCCCGACTGGCTGGGCAACTTCCAAAACCCCGATTTCCCCAAGCTGTTCGCCGATTATGCGGGGGCGTTTGCGCAGCGTTTCCCGTGGGTGCAGCTCTACACGCCGGTGAACGAAATGTACGTCTGCGCCGAATTTTCGGCCCTCTACGGCTGGTGGAACGAGCAGCTGGCCAGCGACCAAGCCTTCGTGACGGCCCTTAAGTACTTGGTAAAGGCCAACGTGCTGGCCATGCACGCCATCTCGGCGGTGCGGCCCGATGCCCTTTTCATCCAGAGCGAATCGAGCGAGTATTTCCACGCTGAAAACCCGGCCGCCATCAAGCCCGCCGAGCTGCTGAACGCCAAGCGGTTCCTGTCGCTGGACCTGAACTACGGCCGCCGCGTGGACTCGGATATGTACGAGTACCTGCTCGACAACGGCATGACCCGCGACGAGTACCACTTCTTTCTGAAAAATAATCGCAAGCACCAGTGCATCATGGGCAACGATTATTACCAGACCAACGAGCACCGCGTGCGCGCCGATGGCACCACCACCGCGGCGGGCGAAATATTTGGCTATCATACCATTACCACCCAGTACTACGACCGCTACCGCCTGCCCGTGATGCACACCGAAACCAACCTCTGGCAGGGCCCCCGGGGCGATGAGGCCGTGAACTGGCTTTGGAAGGAGTGGGCCAACGTGCTGCGCGTGCGCAACGACGGCGTGCCCGTGCTGGGCTTTACCTGGTACTCGCTCATCGACCAGGTGGACTGGGACACAGCCCTGCGCGAAAACAACGGCACCGTGAACCCGCTGGGCCTCTACGACTTACAGCGCAACATCCGGCCCGTGGGCGAGGCCTATAAGAAGCTCATCAGCCAGTGGAAGCGGGTGCTGCCCGCCCAGAGCCTGGCCCTGCAGCTGCCCATCGTGATGCCTAACCAGAGCAATCAGGCCTGGGTTCAGCAAAAGCAAGCCGATGCCCAAACGGCCGAGCAAGACCCGGCCATTGCTGCCGGCGATACCCCGCTGCAAGGGGCCCACTAGTTTCCCTTCCATCCCATGCGCTTCCAGAATAAAGTAGTGATTATCACCGGTGGGGCCGGTGGCATCGGCTTGGCCACTGCCAAGCGCCTGGCCTCCGAAGGGGCCCGCATTGTGCTGGCCGACTTCAACCAGGCCAGCCTTGATGCGGCCGTGCCCGAGGTGCAGGCCGCCGGGGCCCCCGATGTATTGGCCAGCCCCTGCAACGTGGCCGATGAAGGCCAGGTAGAGGCCACCGTGCAGGCCACGCTGGCCAAATTCGGCCGCCTCGACGTGGTGGTGAACAACGCCGGCCTGATGCAGTTCAAGGCCCTCGAAGAGCTGACCGGCGAGGATTGGCTGCGGGTGCTGAACGTGGATTTGCTGGGCGCATTTTACTTTACCAAGCAAGCATTTCTGCACATGAAGCCCGGCGGCGCGGTCGTGAACGTGGCCAGCATCCACGCCATTGCCACCGAGGCGCTGGTGGCGCCCTATGCGGCGGCCAAGGCGGCCGTGCTATCGCTCACACGCTCGGCGGCCATTGAGGGGGCCCCCAAAGGCCTGCGAATCAACGCCGTAATACCAGGTGCCATCGATACGCCCATGCTTTGGAACAACCCAAACGTGAAAAGCGGCGTCGAAAAAATCAACCCCAGCGACGTGGGCAAACCTGAAAACGTGGCCGCTGCCATCGCCTTCCTGGCCTCCGACGACGCTGAATTTGTGCAAGGCTCCGAGCTACTGGTCGACGGCGGTCGACTCGACCATTTGTAGGGCCCTGGGGCTCTAATTATTTGCCCAAACAAAAGCCGCTTCGATTATTTGAAGCGGCTTTTTACTTGTGTAGCTCAGACTCTGTAGTCTGAGTGCGAGCGCAGCGAGCAGGCAGGATGAAACGATTGCAAGCGCAAGGTGTTCGCTGCGCTCACGCTCGGACTATAAAGGCCAAGCTACATGCTCAATTTTTCAGTACGTTACCTGTTATCTAATTAACTGATGTTACGCGGTGAAATGGGCTAATTCCTGATGCATGGCTTTCAGCCCGGCTAAATAGAGTTTTGCTTTCAAGCGAAAATGCCCCAGGCCGTGCCGGAGTTTGAGCACTTCTAACTTGGTGTAAGCCAGAATAGCGGCAAAGAAATGATTGGCCTGTGTGTCCGGCGTTTTGCCCATTGACGCGTTCTGTTTGAGCGATTTGTGATATTCTTCGACTTTCCGCCGTCTTTGGTAAATCGTCGTGAGTTGGGCTTGGTTCAGGCTCGTATCGCTGCTGACCAGATATAGGATTCCCTGGCTACCATCTCTGTTTGTGAAGACTTGTCGGCTCACGAGTACCGCCTGGGGGATGGACCGCAAGAAGACGCGCAGGGGCTGCTCATCCGGAAAAACAAGGGTATCGACGGCCTGAAACCGGCCTTGGGCCCGCTCGGCTTCGCTCCGCGCCACCGTGCGGGAGGATTCAAGGGCCACCACGAAGTCGTGGCCTAATTCGAGCACGGTATTCAGCTTCTCGGCCGAGGCGTACCAGCTATCGGCCAACAGGTAGCGGTAGGCCACCTGCTGTTGGGCCACGCGCAGTATCGCCCGCAGGTACTCGTTCTTCGTGTACCTGCTTTTGGTTTTGGTTTTCTGTGTTTTCGGGTCCACCACGGCTTCGGTTTTCTCGATGAGTTCCACGGCGATTCGACCTGCCCGTTCGTTCAGGGGTGGGCCGGTTTGGTGCGGCGGTGCTCAACGCCGTACCCGGCGCAGACCCGGTCGAAGCGATGCCCACCGGGCAGCACCTGGTGGGGCTGCGCCGTGAATTTCACCCCATTATCGGTCAGGACTTTGTGCGCCTTGCAGGGCAATTTATTCAGTACCTGACGCAGGAATCCAGCCGCTATCATCCGCGTAGCGCGCGGGGGCAGCTCGGCAAAGGCTACTTTACTGGTGCGGTCAATCGCGATAAGAATGCGCGTCAAGCATGTGGGCGGTAGCGCTTGCCCTCTTCAGTACGAACCTCGGCAAAATCAACGTGTAAGTGCCCAATGGGGTAATCCGTAAACTTTTTTCCCCCGGCGGCGCCCCCTCGTCGTCTGGCAGCGGTAGTCGGCTGCTGCCGTGGCGCTGAAAACAGCGGTGCAACGCCGAGCGGGAAAGGTGGGGGGTGGTGGCCTGTAAGGCGTACAGGCAGTCATCGAGCGGCAGCAGCGTGTGCTGGCGAAAAGCCATGGCAATGGCTTCCTCTTCGGCCGTAAGCACGGTCGAAACCGGCTTAGGGCCCATCGGGGCATCCGTCGTCGTGGGGCGCTTACGCCACTTGGCTACGGTTTTGGGGTTGACCCCGTGGCGGTTGGCGAGCGTTTGCAAGCTTTCCTGACTACGTTGGATAGCGGCCCGAACTGCCGCAGTTGTACGGGCGCTGCCGTGGCGTATTTGTGCCGTAAAGCTTGCCGAAATTTCACCCCCGAAACTACACCACCACACTTTGGGACTATACATCTAGAATTCGACGCTGATGTGCGGGCTGGTGCTCGACTTCAACGCCGATCCGGCCGTGCGCAACATTGCCGACCAGTTCATGTTCGGCCCCAGCCTGCTCGTGAACCCGGTGACCGATTACAAGGCCCGCAACCGCAAGCTGTACCTGCCAGCCACCACGGGCTGGTTCGATTTCTACTCGGGCAAGTACCTGCCCGGCGGCCAGGCCCTGACGGCCGACGCGCCCCTGGAGCGCATGCCGCTTTACGTGCGCGAGGGCCCGATTCTGCCCTCCGGCCCGGCCGTGCAGTACGCCGCCGAGAAGCCCACCGACCCCATCACACTGCACGTGTGCACGGGAAAAAACGCCGCCTTCACGCTTTAAGAGGACGAAAGTGTCAACTACAACACGAGAAGGGTACCTTCGCCAACATCCCGCTCAGCTACGACGAAGGCGCCAAAACCCTGACCATTGGGGCCCGGCGAGGTATCTTGCCCGGCATGGCGGCCCAACGCAGCTTCCGGGTGGTGTGGGTGCGCAAAGACCAGCCCACCGCCTGGGCTCCCGACGCGGCCCCGGCCCAAACTGTGCCGTACGCCGGCCGTACCTTAACCGTTATAGGACTTACGCAAAAAGTGTAACTTGAAAGGAAAAGCCATGAAAGTGACGGCACAACTGTACGGGCAGTTTTTGGTGAGCAGCCAGGTCAACTACACGGGGACGTATCTGGCCGAGCATCTGGAGGGCCTCTCGCACGACAACGTGCGCTATTTTCTCAAAACCCGGCGTTTCACCCCCCGCCAGCTCTGGCAGCAAGTACGCCCACAGGTGATGCTCAGCGCGCGGGGCTACGTCCTGTTTGACGACACGGTGCTCGACAAGCACCACAGCCGGCGCATCGAACTCGTACGCCGCCAGTACAGCGGCAACGCCCACGGCGTGATTGCCGGCATCGGCCTGGTGACGTGTGTGTACGTCAACCCCGAAACCGACCAGTTCTGGCTCATTGACTACCGCCTTTTCGCCCCCGACACCGACGGCAAGACCAAGCTCGACCATGTGGCCGACATGCTCGGGCAATTGGCCCCGCGCAGTATCCCATACCGCACGGTGCTCATGGATAGCTGGTACGCCACCACGGCCCTGTTCAAGTGGCTGCTGGACGAAGGCAAAACATTTTACTGCCCGCTGAAAAGCAACCGGCTCGTCGATGATTCCGGCGGCCAGCAGCCCTACCAGCCCGTGGCCTGCCTGTGCTGGTCGGCCGCCGAAGTAGAAGCTGGCAAAATCCTGAAAGTGAAGGGCATGCCCAAAGATTGCAAACTGAAACTCTTCCGCGTACTGGTGTCCACCCACCGGACGGACTACCTCCTCACCAACGAGGTTGAGCCCTTGCACACGGCCGCTGCCGAACACGAAAGCAGCGTCCGCTGGACGATTGAGCAGTTTCACCGCGAACTCAAGCAACTCACCGGCGTGCAGGCCTGCCAGTGCCGGCTGGCCCGCAGTCAGCGCAATCATATTGCCCTGGCCGTGCGCGCTTGGACCTGCCTTAAACAAGCCGCCTACCAAACCAAACAAACCGTCTATCAGCTCAAACAAGGCTTTTTGGATGAGTATATGCGACATGAATTACGCCAGCCTTCGCTCGCGTTTGCGTAAGTCCTACGTTAGAATGAATTAACCTCTTGCCAAAGGCTGCGCTGGGACCCCAGCGCGGTCAGTTTTCCTTATTCCTACTTCACAATGCTTCCTTTTTCCATTCGCGCCCAGGCCCTGGTGGCCGCAGCACTGTTTTGTGCCACCGCCGGCGCGGCTTCGGCCCAAACCAAAAAGCCTGGGGCCCCCGCCGCCAAGCCCGTGGCCAACGCCCAGCAGGCTCTGCTGGGCCACGAGGTCGAAATCGACGCCCTGCTCAAAAAGTTGACGCTTGAGGAGAAGGTGCATATGATTCACGCCAACTCGGCCTTCGCCGCCGGCGGTGTGCCGCGCCTGAACATCCCCGAAATCATGACCTCGGACGGGCCCCACGGCGTGCGCCCCGAGCAGGGCCGCGACTGGAAAGCCGTGGACGCTCCCGACAACGCCGGCACCTACCTGCCCACCAACAATACCCTGGCCGCCACCTGGAACCCCGCCCTGGGCTACGCCTACGGCACGGTGCTGGGTAGCGAGGCCAACTTCCGGGGCAAAGACATTATTCTGGGGCCGGGCATCAACATCATCCGCGCACCGCTCAACGGCCGCAACTTCGAGTACCTCAGCGAAGACCCCTACCTGGTGTCGAAGATGGTGGTGGGCTACATCCGCGGCGTGCAGGACCAGGGCGTATCTGCCTGCGTGAAGCACTACGCAGCTAATAACCAGGAAACCCACCGCGACGACGTCGATGTGGAGATGAGTGAGCGGGCACTGCGCGAAATCTATTTGCCGGGCTTCAAGGCCGCCGTGCAGCAGGGCGGGGTGTACTCGCTCATGGGCTCCTACAACAAGTTCCGGGGTACCTACGCCACCGAAAACGCCTACCTGATGAACGACATCCTGAAAAAGGAATGGGGTTTCAAGGGGCTGGTGATGAGCGACTGGGGCTCGGTCCACAATACCCAAAATGCGCTGCGTAACGGTACCGACCTGGAAATGGGAACTGACCTGGCCATTGCCTACAAAAGCACGGCGCAGACGGTGGAACACTTTAAGCCAGTCTTCAACAAAGCCATCTACGACCGGTTTTACCTAGCCGACGCGGCCCTGACCGCCGTGGAAAAGGACCCCACCCTCGTGCCACTGGTCGACGATAAGGTGCGCCGCATCCTGCGGGTGATGTACGCCACGCACATGCTTGGCGGCGCCAAGCGCCAACCCGGCTCCCACAATACCAAGGCTCACCAGGCCACCGCCCTCAAGGTGGCGGAAGAAGGTATCGTGCTACTCAAGAACGACGGAAATTTCCTGCCGCTGAAGAAGACCGTGAAAACGGTGGCCGTCATCGGAGCCAATGCTACCCGCGAAAACGCCGGTGGTGGTGGCAGCGCGCAGCTCCAGGCCAAGTACGAAATCACCGCTTTGCAGGGCCTCAAGAACGAGTTGGGCAGCCAAGTTGCCATCACCTATGCGCCGGGCTACAAAATTGCGAAAGACCAAAAGCCAGACCCTGTTCTAATTGCCGAAGCGGTGGCCGCGGCCAAAGCGGCCGAAGTGGTGGTTTACGTGGGCGGCTCCTTCCACGGTTACGACTACAAGAAGTGGGGCGATAATGCCTACGATTCCGAAGCCGTGGACAAGCCTGACCTGCACCTGCCCTTCGGCCAGGACGAGCTGGTGAAGGCCGTACTGGCCGCCAACCCCAACACTGTGGTAGTACTGCTCGGCGGCGGCCCCATCGACGTGTCGCCCTGGGTAAGCCAGACCAAGGCCCTGGTGGAAGCCTGGTACCCCGGCATGGAAGGCGGCAACGCCCTGGCCCACCTGCTGTTCGGCGACGTGAACTTCTCGGGCAAACTGCCCCTCACCTTCCCCGTGAAGCTGGAGGACTCTCCCACCGCCGTGCTGGGCGAGTACCCCAGCAGCCCCGGCCAGCCGCTGAAAGTGGTGTACAAGGACGATATTTTCGTGGGCTACCGCTACTACGACACCTATAAAGTAGCGCCGCAGTACCCCTTCGGCTACGGCCTGAGCTACACCACCTTCAAGTACGGGCCCCTAACCGTGACGCCCGGCCCGCAAAGCGCCACCGTGAAGCTGAGCGTGACCAACAACGGCCGGGTGGCCGGTGCCGAAGTGGTGCAGCTCTACGTGCACGACGGCCACGCCGCTGTCAAGCGCCCTGAGAAGGAGCTGAAGTCTTTCGAAAAGGTCTTCCTCAAGCCCGGCGAAACCAAAACCGTAACTCTGGCTTTGCCCGCCGAATCGTTCAAGTACTACGACGAAGGCAAAAAGCAGTGGGTGCTGGCCCCCGGCAAGTTCGACCTGCTGGTGGGCAG
Organism: Hymenobacter nivis; assembly: GCF_003149515.1. Lineage (NCBI taxonomy): Bacteria > Pseudomonadati > Bacteroidota > Cytophagia > Cytophagales > Hymenobacteraceae > Hymenobacter > Hymenobacter nivis. Next base: position 1,432,100 of record NZ_CP029145.1, on the reverse strand, counting down.
CTCCTCGCGCGACATTCGTCAAACCGGTACCGTGCGCCTGTAAACTTGTAGCGCGGACTTTAGCTTCGCTGACCTTCGTTTGTAGTCCGCGTCGCTGCCCGGTCGCTGCCCAATAATTGGTAGGACGAAGCAAGTGACGCGGACTACAACCAAAGGTCAGCGAAGCTAAAGTCCGCATTACAGCAAAGTCCGCGTTACTGCGCCACGGGCTCGCGCACGCCCAGCGCGTCCAGGGCGGCCGGTAGGCGCACCAGCGCCGCTTCAATGGAAGCTGTCGACTCGGCGCCGACCGAAAGGCGGAACCACGGGTCGGTGGTTTCGGCCCCAAAGGCGCTGAACGGTACCATTGCCAGCCCGGCGGCCTGGATGAGGTACGACGCCACGTCTTTGGTAGTGGCCAGCACCTGGCCGGTGGGCGTGGTGCGGCCCACGGCTTCGATGCGAACGGTGAGGTAGATGGCCCCGGCCGGCGCGATGGCGGCCACAGGGTAGCCCTGGGCTTCCAGGGCCCCCAGGCCATCGTAGAGGGTTTGCAGGCTGCGTTGCAAGCCGGCCTTGAAACCGTCGAGGAAGGCATCGACGGCCCCGGCCTGGGGCAGGAATTTGGCGGCGGCTACCTGCTCGGCCTTGGGGGCCCAGGCCCCTACGTGGCCCAGGATGGACTTCATCTGGTCGATGACCAAGGCGGGGCCGAAGGCGTAGCCCACGCGCACGCCGGTGGCGGCGAAGCACTTGGAGAGGCCGTCGATGTAGAGCACGTACTCGCGCAGGGCGGGGCGCAGGCTCACGGGGTCGAAGTGCTCGGTTTCGCCGAAGGTCAGTAGCCAGTAAATTTGGTCGTAGAGGATGTAGAGCGGCTTTTCGTTGGGGCCCCTGCTTTGGTTTTCCAGCAGCACCAGGTCGCAGATTTCCTCCAGCGCGGCCTTGGTGAACACCGTGCCTGTGGGGTTCAGCGGCGAGCACAGGGCCAGCAGCGTGGCCCCGGCCAAGTGGGGGGCCAGGTCGGCGGCGGTGGGCATGAAATCGGCCTCGGGGCTAGTGGGCACGGCCACGGGCGTGGCCCCGGTGAGGTGGCAGTAGTGGTTGTTGTTCCACGACGGTACCGGGAACACCACCCGGTCGCCGGGGTCCACCAGGGCCCGGTAGGCAGCGTAAATGAGCGGCCGCGAACCCCCAGCCACCAAAAACTCGGCCGGCGTGTAGGTTAGGCCCTGCCGCTGGTGCACAAAATCGGCCGCCGCCAGGCGCAGCTCGGCAATGCCGGGCGCGGGCGGGTAGTTGGTTTGGTGCTGCTGGTAGGCGGTGATGATGCCTTCCTGCAAGCCCTCGGGAATCGGGAACAGCGCGGGGTCGAAGTCGCCGATGGTGAGGTTGCAAATGGTCGCGCCCTGGCGTACCATCTCGCTCACCTCGTTGCCGATTTTAATGATTTCGGAGCCGCTGAGGCCCGCGGCCAGGTGCGATATTTTCATGGGAGGAAGGATTGGAATGCTGGTTAACGCAGCGAAGATATTGCTCCCGCAACAACCGGCCCCTCGCCGGGGTTGTCCCGGGGCCCTACTCTTTTCGCCCCGGGCCCCGCGGCTACTGGCCGGCAGCGCGGCGCAGCTCGTCCTCGGCGCCAGCGGCGCGCTTGCGGGCCCCGGCCACCGTGGTGCGCCCGAAGCGGTAAGTGAAGGCCAGCGTGGCCACCCGCATATCTTGCCGCTGGAAGAAGGTTTCCGAGAAATTGGCGTACGTCTGGGTCGAGCGGACGGGCGTGGTGTAGAAAATGTCGGCCACGGTCAGGCGCAGCGTGGCCTGCTTGGCCCACAGGCTTTTCTGCACGCCGGCCGTCACTTGGCCGCGGTACTTTAGCCGCTCGTAACCAAAGGTTTCGCCGGTCTCAAAGTTCGCGTTTAGCTCGCCCGCCCAGCCGCCGGGCAGGGCAAACGTGTTGCTGCCGGTGAAGGTGAAGGCCGGCCGGCGGTTAACGGGCGGCCCCCCCGCGGGGCCCCCCACGAAGCGGGCGTAGTAGAGCACGGCGTTGCCGTAAAACGTCCACCACGGGGCTAGCGTGAGTGGCGCGGTAAAGGTGAGGGCGTAGTTGTGCTGCACGGCCAGGTTCACATTACGGCTCACCACCAGCAAGTTGCCATCGGGCGCGGGCTGCACCTGGATGACGATGGGCCGGTCGGTGCGGCTGTAGCTGAGGCTGGTGCTGAACTTCTGGCGAAAGGTGTGGGTCAGCTCGGCGTTGTAGCTGGTGGCGGGCAACAGGGTGGGGTTACCCGCGCCGTACGAGGTAGGGTCGATGTAGACGCGCAATGGGTTCACCTGGCTGTAGTTGGGGCGCTCGATGCGGCGACCCAGGGCCAGGCTCAGCGCGTGCTGTTCGCTCAGCGTGTGCTCCACCGATATGCTCGGAAAAAGTTGGAAGTAGTGGCGCTCGAAGCGGTCGGCGCCGTTGGCTGAGCGGCCCAGCGTGTTGGTTTGCTCGGCGCGTAGGCCGGCTTGCAGGGCCGTGCGTGCCCCGGCGCGGCGTAGGATGCCGTAGGCAGCGTTCACGTTTTCGTCGTAGCGAAATGCGCCGGAAATGGCCAGGTCCCGCGCCGTGACGCCGTTCTGCGTGCGGTCAAACGCCACGTCGTTGTCCGAGCGCACGCGCGTGGTCTTGGCTCCGGCCTCCAGGCGCACGCGGTGGGGCAGGGGCCGGGTGTAGTCGGCCTTCACCGATTCGATGTAGAGGGTACTTTGCTGGTTGCCAGCGAGTAGGCCCGGGGCCCCGCTGGGCTGGTCGTAGGCCGTGGCCAGGCCGGTGAGCCGGCGGGTGTCGTAGCGGGCGTAGTCGGCATCGGCCGAGAGCGTAGCGGCCCCGGCTGAATCGGCAAAGGTGTGGCGTAGGTTCGCGTTCAGCGTGGCGTTGGGCCGGTGCACGTCCTGGGTAATGACCGAGTGGTAGCGGCTGGCGAGCGCGCCCGCGTCGTCGTACTGGCTCGTCTGGTTTTGGTTGGTGCTGCGGAGCTGGTTGGCTAGGCCGCTGGCGGCCACGCCCACCAGGGTACGGGCCGAAAAATTGTAGTCGACCCCAGCTTTGTAGGCGTGCGACTGCAAGTGGTTCACCAGGTCGTTGGCCTGCATGCTGCTGCTGCCGGGGCCTCCGGCCGGCGCAAATTGCCGCTCAATATCAACCCGCGTAAAGCCGCGCCGGTCGGTGTAGGCGTAGTTGCCGAAGGCGTTGAACTTCTTCTGGCGGTAGTTCAGGGCCCCGCCGCCCGTGAACTTGCCGTATTCGCCGCGGCCGTAGGCGGCGTTCAGGCTGCCGTTGGTGCCCAGGCGCTGGTCTTTTTTGAGGGTAATGGCGATGACGCCGGCCGCGCCCTGGGCGTCGTAGCTGGCGGGCGGGTTGGTAATCAGCTCGATGGTGCTCACCTGCTCGGCGGGCAGGGCCCGCAGCAGGTCGCCCAGCTCGGTGCCGGTCAGGGCCAGGCGCTTGCCGTCGAGCAGCACCAGCAGGCCCTGGCGGCCGCGTAGGCCCAAGTTGTCGCCCGCATCCACCGTCACGCCCGGGGCCCGGCCCAGCAGGTCGAGCGTAGTGGCACCGGCGGCCAGCGGGCTGTTTTCCACGTGCAGCACGGTGCGGTCGGCCAGGTGCTCATACAGCGGCCGGGCGGCCGTCACGGACACCTCCTTCAGGGCCGTGCTGGCGCTGTGGGCTAGTACCAGCGGCGCCAGCGTGAGGCCCGCGGCTGTCAGCTCAAACACCGGGCTCCAGCGGTGCCGGAACCCCACTTGCGCCACCGACACCCGGTAGCGCCCGCCCGCCGCCGCCAGCCGGAAAGTGCCCTGGGCCCCGGTAAACTCTGCCTTCACCACTACCGAATCGGTGGCGCGGTGCAGCGTGACGGTGGCAAACTCCACGGGGACCCCCGCACTGTCGGCCACGGTGCCGCTCACGGCCGGGCCCGACTGGCCCGCGCTCGCCAGCGGCCGCCCGGCCAGGGCGATGCAACAGATAAAAATAAAATATAACCTTGTTGGGGAAAAATTGGGCATAGGCAATCTGGCAACTAAAAATCGTAGCCGCGGACCGAGGCCGCTGGGCTGCGCGCAACGCAATAGTGCAGGGGGCCTGCATTTTGTTGGCCTGGGGCAACTTCCGGGCCCGGTACTGGTAAGCACTGGGCAGTTCGTAGTCAAGGGATTAAGTTAGAAGAAGGCAGGGATTCAAGCGTTAGCAGGACTGGAAGATATAGGTAAAGCCGCTCATTTTCCAACGTTTAATTCGACTTTCGGCCTGTTGTGCGGGGGCCCCGCGGCGGCCCACGGTGCCCCGTGCACCGGGGCGTTGGTATTTTTGCGCGATGCTATCCGTTCAGCTTTCCGTACCCGCCCTCGCCGCCCTGCCCGCCGCCGCCCAGCAGTTGGCCGCCGCCATTGCCGCCAGCGGCTGCCCGGTGGTAGCCCTGGTGGGCGAAATGGGCGCCGGCAAAACCACCCTCGTGCGGGCCCTGGGCGCGACTCTGGGCATTGCCGACGACATCAGCAGCCCCACCTTTGGGCTGGTGCACGAGTACCGCGACGGCCGCGGGGCCCCGGTGTACCACTTCGACTTCTACCGCATCGATTCCGTCGAGGAAGCCGCCCGTATCGGGGCCGCCGAGTACTTCGATTCGGGGTATCTTTGCTTAGTAGAATGGCCGGACCGCGTGGCCGCGCTGCTGCCCGTGCCCCGGCTTGAACTCACCCTCACCCCCACGGGCCCCGAAGCGCGGGAAATAGAATTAAAAATTATAAATTAAGAATTAAAAATTATGGGCCGCGAATTTAAAATAGCAGCTTAACACGCTGAAAATTTTAAATTTTAATTCACAATTTTTATTTCCCTTTTCCCCCGATGCCCGAACAACTACCCTCCGGTTTCGAGTCGCTCGCGGCCAGCCGCGCCTATTTTACGCAGGAGTCGCTGCTAGCCGTGGAAACGCGCAAGCGCAAGCTCTTCATTGGCCTGCCGCGCGAAACCACGCTCCAGGAGAACCGCCTGGGCCTCACGCCCGAAGCTGTGCAGCACCTCGTCACGGCCGGCCACGAGGTGGTGCTGGAGGCCGGCGCCGGCGAGCCCAGTAAGTACTCCGACCACAACTACTCCGAGGCCGGGGCCCAAATCGTGTACTCGCCGCAGGAGGTGTTCCAGGCCGACATCGTGCTGAAGGTAGCCCCGCCCACGCGCGACGAAATCGAGTACCTGCACCCGGGCCAGACGCTGATTTCGGCCCTGCAAATGGGGACGCTTACCGCCGAGTATATCGCCGCGCTGCAACGCAAGAAGGTGAACGCCATTGGGTTTGAATTCATCCGCGACCCCTCGGGGGCTATGCCCGTGGTGCGCGCCATGAGCGAAATTGCCGGCTCGACGGTGATGTTGGTGGCGGCCGAGTACCTGGCCCGCTCCAACGAGGGCAAGGGCATCATCCTGGGGGGCATCACGGGGGTGCCGCCCTCGCAGGTGGTCATTTTGGGGGCCGGCACGGTGGCCGAGTACGCCGCCCGCGCCGCCATCGGCCTGGGCGCCGAGGTGAAGGTGTTCGATAACCACCTCTACAAGCTGCGTCGTCTCAAGCATAACTTGGGTACCCAGCTCTACACTAGTACCTTGGACACGTTTGCCTTGAGCCAGCAAATCCGCCGGGCCGACGTGGTGATTGGGGCCCTGAGCATCGAGGACGGCCGCATCCCGTTCATGGTGCCCGAGGAAATGGTGGCCAGCATGGCCCCCGGCTCCATAGTTATCGACGTGAGCATCGACCAGGGCGGCTGCTTCGAAACCAGCGAGATGACCAGCCACTCGCAGCCCATCTTCCGCAAGTACGACGTAGTGCACTATTGCGTGCCCAACATCGCCTCCCGCGTGCCTCGCACCGCCACCAACGCCCTGAGCAACATTTTCACCCCCATCCTCCAGGAAATTCACCAGCACGGCGGCATCAACGAAGTCCTCTTCACCAACGAGCACTTCCGCGCCGGCGTCTATATCTACCGCGGCTCGCTCACCAACGCCGCGATTGGAAAGAAATATAACATGCGGTACAAGGAATTGGGGTTGCTAATTGCGGTGCGGAACTAGGTAAACGGAGCAATGATTTAAGCAGTGCTTAAGTTCTCACTTTGTCTCTAGTTTCGTTTGGTCCACTTTAAGGGGAAGTCTATAACAGCAACTGTTGTGGCTACGACAACCCCGTAATTACTCCATCGTCGTCGATTTCCATGCCGGCGGAAGCGGGCACGGGTGGCAGGCCAGGCATCCGTACCAGAGTACCGAGGATGGGAATTAGGAAGCCCGCGCCGGCCGCCAGCTCACATTCGCGCACGGTGACGCGGAACCCTTCGGGCCGGTTGATGAGTTTCTCATTGTCGGAAAACGACTTCTGGGTTTTGGCCATGCAAATGGGCAGCCCGGCTAGGCCCAGCCGGTCGATGCGGCGCAGGTCGGCCTCGGCCTGGGCGGTGTAGTCCACGCCGACCGCGCCGTACACCTCGCGGGCAATGGTTTCAATTTTAGTTTTCACCGGTTGGTCCCAGGCGTAGAGCGGGCGCAGGTGGTTGGTGCCTTTGGCAATATTGGCCAGCACAGCCTCGGCCAGGGTGGCGGCTCCGGCGCCACCTTCGGCCCAGCTGGTGCTGAGGACGGCCTCCACGCCGCGGGCATGGCACAGCTGCTGCACCAGGGCCACTTCTTCGGGCGTGTCGGTAACGAAGTGGTTGATGGCCACCACGGGTTGGTAGCCAAACTTCTGGATGTTTTCGATGTGCTTGGCCAGGTTGGCAAAGCCCCGCTCACAGCGGGCCAGGTCGGGAGTATTGAGCTCGGCGGCGGGGGCCCCGCCGTGGTGGCGCAGGGCGCGTACGGTGGCTACCAGCACCACGGCGGCGGGGGCCAGGCCGGCATAGCCGCACTTGATGTTGAGGAACTTCTCGGCGCCCAGGTCGGCCCCGAAACCGGCCTCCGTCACCACGTAGTCGCCCAAGGAGAGGCCCATGCGGGTGGCTAGTACGGTGTTAGTGCCCTGGGCGATGTTGGCGAAGGGGCCGCCGTGCACCAGGGCGGGGGTTTGCTCCAAGGTTTGCACCAGGTTGGGCTTTAGCGCGTCGCGCAGCAGGATGGTCATGGCCGCTTCAGCTTGCAGCTGGCGGGCGTAGATGGGCTCGTTGGCGTAGCTGAAGGCCACGAGGATGTTGCCGAGTTTGGCCTTTAGGTCGGGCAGGCTGGTGGCCAGGCACAGGATGGCCATCACCTCGGAGGCGGCCGTGATATTGAAGCCGTCGCTGCGCATCACCCCATTGGCTTTGCCGCCGAGGCCCACGATGGTCTGGCGCAGGCTGCGGTCGTTCAGGTCGAGGCAGCGCTTCCAGAGCACGGTGCGCGGGTCGATGCGGAGGGGGTGGTTGGGCGTCTGGATGGCGTTGTCAAGCAAGGCAGCCAGCAGGTTGTTGGCCTTTTCCACGGCGTTGAAGTCGCCGGTGAAGTGCAGGTTGATGTCCACCATCGGGCTTACCTGCGAGTGGCCGCCGCCGGTTGCCCCGCCCTTGGCTCCGAACACCGGCCCCAGCGATGGCTCGCGTAGCACCACCACAACTTTTTTGCCTAGCTTACTCAGCCCGTCGCCCAAGCCGATGGACACCGTGGTTTTGCCCTCGCCGGCCGGGGTGGGCGTGATGGCCGTGACCAGAATCAACTTCGCGGCGGCTATCTTTTCTGGGGCTATCAGGTGCAGGGGTAGCTTGGCTTTGTAGCGGCCATAGGGTTCCAGGTCGTCTTCGGGAATACCCAGGCGCGCGGCCGCTTCTTTAATCGGCGGCAGAATTACGGATTGGGCAATGGAAATGTCGGTCATGCGGTGAGGCTATTTGTTTCAAATATGGCAACTGAAAAGCGGAGATTTTGTGTAGCACGCAGCAAGAATAATTTTCTATCATCCCGCCCGTGGCCCGTCAGGTTAGTATCCAGTTCAAGCCACCGGTTTGCCAAGACTATTTCATCCTCCACAGTTCGCGGCAGCGTTATGCTATTTAGCCGAGCAGAAGTGCCTTCCACGCTTCCACTACCCGTCCTTCGGCCAGAAACTGCTGGGCCAGGAGCGTCAATTGTTGCTGCTGGTCGGGGGCCCCGGCGGGATATTTGTTTAGCAAGTAGGCCACCATTGGTTCGGTTTTAAATTCCTCGACTTGCGCGGGGGTGGGCAGGGCCTCGTGCTCCACGTTGGCGAGTTGGCCCAGGTCGTTGCCGGTTAAAATATTGCTGGTGCGGATGCGCGCCGGCAGCTGGTCGTGGCCCATGCCCAGGCGGCGGTTGGGCCGCACCACTTCGAAGAGGCTGGCCCCGCTGGCGCGGCTGTACCAGTCGCCGCCCAGCCGGGCCACGGCGTCGAGCTTGTAGGGGTCGATGCCGGCGGCGCCGGGCAGCAGAATATCCTGGCGGAAGTGGGCCCGTACCGCGCGGCATACCACCAGGTGGCCCGCCCCGGGGCCTTGGCTGAGCTCGACGATCTGCTCCACTACGCACTCGAAGGCGGCGGGGGCCTCGGCCACGCGCGGCGGGCGCACCTGGTCGCTGGCCAGCTCGGTGAAGCCGGCCTTGGCAAATTCGTTCACGCCCGCCGGGTACTCGGCGCTGGCCAGCGACAGCTGCTGCACCATGGCGTAGTCGCAGATGTTGATGACGACCTCGGGCACGGCGCGCACGTTCAGCAGCGTGTGCTTTTCGGAGCCGTCGCGCAGGCGGTTCACGGGCGAAAACACGAGCATGGGCGGCGTGTAGCTGAATACGTTGAAGAAGCTGTACGGGCTCAGGTTCACGCGCCCGTCGGCGTCCACGGTGCTGGCAAAGGCGATGGGGCGCGGGGCCACTGCGCCGCCGAGCAGCGGCATCCACTGGGCGGGCGTGAGATCGGCGGGCGAAACGGAATGGAAGGTAGCAGGGGCAAGGGGAGTCATGGGGCGAAGCGCAAGGTTGGGCCCCAAAGCTACCGCGGGCACCGCAGTGCCCGCGGTAGCTTTGGGGCCCGGCCGTCGAACTGTACTTTTAACAAAGGGTTGCCTGTTTGCTAAAAAGCTATAGATTTGGTTTTCGCCGCGCTCGATTTCACCGCCAATGACCACGCCCGTTTGCCCCAAGTGCGACTCGAAGGAAGCCACCAAAAGCGGTGTTGTCAATGAGCGGCAGCGCTTTAAGTGCCGGGCCTGCGGCTACCACTACACCGTGGCCAAGGTGGGCCGCGAGGTGAACCCGTACTACGTGGTGAAGGCGCTGCAGCTCTACATCGAAGGCGTGAGCTACCGCGAAATCGAGCGTCTGCTGGGCGTAAGCCACGTGAGCGTGATGAACTGGGTGAAGAAGTACGGCGTGAAGGCTCCGCGCCAGCCCGACTACCACCCGACCTACAAAATCCTGAACCAGAAGGAGCTGGCCGAATTCTTTCAGAAGCCCGAAAACCTGAAAGGCGCCGGCCTGGTCGTGACCGAGCTGGGCGACAAGTACATGATGATCCGCTGGGAGCGGTTTCGGGCCGGGTAGGGGTGGCTGGCTACCGCACGGCACGCATTTTTTCTTACTTTTTCTGCTCTCTTATTATGCACGCTCTCCAACCCTCGCCTGTGCCAACTGGCCGGCCCGCGGCGGGCTTGCTCAGCGCTGTCGTTATGGTGGCATCGCTGGGCTATTTTGTCGATATCTACGACCTGGTGCTGTTCAGTATCATCCGGGTCAAAAGCCTGAATAGCCTTGGCATAACCGACCCCGCCGCCGTCACCGACCAGGGCCTGTACTTGCTGAGCATGCAGATGTGGGGCATGCTGCTGGGCGGTATTTTGTGGGGCGTGCTGGGCGATAAGCGCGGGCGGCTGTCGGTGCTGTTCGGCTCCATTCTGCTCTATTCGCTGGCCAACATCGCCAACGGCTTTGTGCAGTCCGTGCCGCAGTACGCTTGGCTGCGCCTGATTGCGGGCGTGGGCCTGGCCGGCGAGCTGGGCGCGGGCATCACGCTGGTGGCCGAGAGCCTGCCCAAAGAAAAGCGCGGCTACGGCACGATGATCGTGGCGTCGGTGGGCGTGAGCGGGGCCATGGTGGCCTACCTGGTGGGGCAGCAGTTTGGCTGGCGCAATGCCTACTTCATCGGCGGCGGGCTGGGCCTGGCGCTGCTGGCGCTGCGGGCGGGCGTGTTCGAGTCGGGCATGTTTGAGCAAACCAAGCGCGCCGATGTGGCCCGCGGCAATTTCCTGAGCCTGTTCACCAACGGGCCCCGGTTTTACAAGTATCTGCGCTGCCTGCTGGTGGGGGCCCCGTTTTGGTACCTGGTGGGTATCCTCATCACGCTGGCCCCCGAGTTTGGCCAGCAGTTTCACCTGCAAGGGCCCGTGACGGGCGGCCTGAGCATTTTCTGGTGCTACTTCGGCCTTACCCTTGGCGATGTCACCAGTGGCAGCGTGAGCCAGCTTATCAAGAGCCGCAACCGCACGCTGCAAATCTTTATCCTCTCGTCGGCCGTCACGGTGGCGGCCTATTTGTTTGGCCTGGAGGGGGCCAGCACGTCGGTGTTCTACACGGTGTGCTTTCTGATCGGCTTCACCGGCGGGTTCTGGGCGCTGTTTGTGACGGTGGCGGCCGAGCAGTTTGGTACCAATCTGCGCTCCACGGTGGCCACCACGGCCCCCAATTTTGCGCGTGGGGCCACCGTGCTCATCGCCCCTGCCTACAAGGCGCTCAAGGCCTGCCCGTCGTTGGGCATGGTGGGGGCTGCCGGCCTTATTGGGGCGGTGCTGTTGGGGCTGGCCTTCTTCGGCGCCAGCACCTTGCCCGAAACCTACGCCAAAGACCTGGATTACACAGAATAGCTATTGCTAACGCCGCCCGCTTGCCAGGGGCAGCCTCCGCACGGGGCTGCCCCTTTTCGTTATTCCCATCTGGCTATGAGTATAGTAGGCAAAAGTGGTTTAACGCTAAAATGATATAGATTTGCTCATTTGCTATTGTTGTTCAGGGCGGATTGGCGAAACCATGCCTTGTGCACAATACGGGTGAAAAGGGCTGATTCGGCTTTTTGGTGGGTGCAGTTTCTGGCTACAAATGCAGGGGCAGCAGCTATTGAAAATACGAAGCGCCCCCCCGCTCCGGGCACGGCGGCCCAGCTGCCTTGTGATTTTGAGGCGTATGCCTAGTTAATAATTATTAAAGCTATAGAACGTTAGCAAAACGACTGCACAGGTATACCAACCGGCCGCCCTGTAATGGTACTTAGCCGTGCCAAACTGTGGCAGTGCCCGCTTTGGGGCCCTGCCCATATCCTCTTCCCACCATTCCTTTCTTTTTTATGCAGACTAATCGCTACACACTGGTCCTCACCGGGTTGCTACTGGCCGGTGCTGGGTCGGCGTTTGGGCAGGTAGCGCCGCCAGCCACGGGCACGGCGGCACCGCCCGCCGCGCTGGCTGCGCCGCCCACCCCGGTGGCCCCCGCCAAATCGGCTGCCTACGGGCCGGGCATGAAGATTAACATCTCGCCCGACGGCTCTAAGTACCTGCGCTTTCTGCTCTGGACGCAGGTATACGCCCGTTACAACGAGAATAACACCAACACGTTGCGCGCTCCCAACGAGCCCAAATCGAGCCAGCTGGACTTCGGCATCCGCCGCTCGCGCCTGGTGATACTGGCTCAGCTCAGCCCCCGGTTTCTGGTGTATACGCACCTGGGTATCAACAACCAGAACGCGGTGAGCGGGGGCGTGTCACCGGGGGTAGACGGCAAGAAGCCGCAGCTCTTCATCCACGAAGCCGTGACCGAGTACAAGGTTAACAAGTACCTGAGCCTGGGGGCGGGGCTGCACTACTACAACGGCATCTCGCGCATGACCAATGCCAGCACCACGAGCATCCTGACGATGGACGTGCCGCTGACCAACTTCCCGACCATTGACGCCATCGACCAGTTTGCGCGCTGGATTGGCGTGTATGCCAAGGGCCGCGTCGGCAAGTTCGACTACCGCGTGTCGATGAGCGACCCCTTCCTGACCAACCTGCCTACCAACCCCAACTACGTAGTGGGCGGTGTGCAAACCGGCAACCCCTTGGGCCTGGGCACCACGTTGGCCGGCATCAACACGGGCACCAACGCCGCTCAGTACAACCCCCGGAACGACGGGCACGTGTACCAGGGCTACTTCAGCTACAACTTCCTGGAGCCCGAGGCCAACCTGCTGCCCTACACCCAGGGCACTTACCTGGGCACCAAGCGCGTGCTGAGCATCGGGGCGGGCTTTATGTACAACCAGAACGGCATGTACTCGCGCTCCAGCGGCAGCGCGGTCAACCTGGCCAACCTGGCCCCGGGTACCGACCTCTACGCCGCCGTGCCCACCGAAAAGCACGACATCAAGCTTTTCGGGGCCGATGTTTTTTACGACGCGCCGCTTGATACGGTCAAGCACACCGCCATCACGTTCTACGGCGTGTACTGGAACTACAACTTCGGGCCCAACTACGTGCGCTACGTGGGGGCCGAAAACCCCGGCTACGGTGCCGTGGCCACGCGCGGCAACGCCGTGCCACAATCGGGCACCGGGGGCACTGTGTACGGCCAGCTGGGCTTCCTGATGCCCAAGAACACGCTCGGCAGCAGGGCTCGCCTCCAGCCCTACGTGGCCTACCTGCACAGCAACTACGAAGGCCTGCGCACCTCCGACGGGAACATTAAGGGTGTGAACATCTACGACATAGGTGCTAACGTGCTCCTCGACGGGCACAACGCCAAGGTGACGCTCAACTACCGCGCCCGCCCCGATTTCACCAACGTCAACGATGTGAAGTACCGCCCCGAAGTGACCCTGCAAACGCAGGTATTCTTGTAAAAAGCCCGGAGCCCGGGCTTGGTAACCAGCGCGTAGCAATTACCGGCCCTTCGGTAACCACCCCTCACCACCAGCCATTATCTCCCACCCAACCTCATGGACCAAAGCCTGAATCCCGCCTACGCGGTCGACTTGGATGCGCCGGCGGCGCACGACAACAACCAGGTCGATTCGAAAACCATCTGGCAGGTCATCACGGCCTCGTCGGTGGGCACGGTCATCGAGTGGTACGATTTCTACATCTTTGGCTCGCTGGCGGCTATCATTGGGCCGGTGCTGTTCGGGCACGCGGGCAAGATTGAGGATTCCCTGCTGGGGGCCTTGGCCGTGTTTGGGGCGGGCTTCGTAGTGCGGCCGTTCGGGGCTGTGTTTTTTGGCCGCCTCGGCGACATGATCGGGCGTAAGTACACGTTTCTGGTCACGCTGCTGATCATGGGCGGGGCCACGTTCGTCACGGGCCTCATTCCGAGCTACGACACCATCGGCGTCGCGGCCCCCATCATCGTCGTAGTTCTGCGCTTGTTGCAGGGCCTGGCCCTGGGCGGCGAGTACGGCGGCGCCGCCACCTACGTGGCCGAGTACGCCCCCGACAAGAAGCGCGGCTACTACACCAGCTTCATCCAGATTACGGCCACCGGGGGCCTCATCCTCAGCATTCTGGTGATTGTGATTACCCGCAAAACGATGGGCGAGGCGGCCTTCAAGGAGTGGGGCTGGCGCCTGCCGTTCCTGCTCTCGGGCTTCCTGGTCATTGCCTCGTACTACATCCGCAAGAAGCTGCACGAGTCGCCGCTGTTTGCCAAGGCCAAGGCCACCGGCACCACCAGCAAAAGCCCGCTGCGCGACTCGTTTGTGAACCCCGTGAATCGCCGGCTGGTGCTCATCGCCCTGTTCGGCGTCACGATGGGCCAGGGCGTAATTTTCTACACCTCGCAGTTTCAGGCGTATTCCTTCATGAACAGCACCCTGAAGCTTGACATCATCGACTCCAGCACGATTCTGGTGGTTGCGATGGTGCTGGCCACGCCCCTGTTCATCTACTTCGGCTCGCTCTCCGACCGCATCGGCCGCAAGCGCATCATCATGACGGGCATGATTTGCGGGGCCCTGTTCACCATTCCGCTTTTCTACGGCATCAAGGCCTATGCCGGGCCCCTGACGGAAATTACGCCCGCCACCGTGGACGCCGCCGGCCAGGCCGTGCCCGCCGTGATGAAGGCCCTGGCTCCCAACGTGTTCATGATGACGGTGCTCACCTTCCTGCTGGTATTTTTCGTGACGATGGTGTACGGCCCCATCGCCGCCTACCTCGTCGAACTGTTCCCGACCAGCGTGCGCTACACCTCGCTTTCGGTGCCCTACCACATCGGCAACGGCGTGTTTGGCGGATTTGTGCCGCTCATTGCCACGTCCATCGGCGTGTGGGCCGCCAAGCAGCCGGCGGGCACCTTCTCCAAAGAGCATAGCAGCTTGCTCGGCCTCGTGTACCCGGTCGTTATTGCCCTCATCTGCTTCTTCGTGGGCATGGCCCTGATGAAGGACACGCGCAACGTGAAGCTGATGGACAAGTAATTCCCGGTTTGCCTGGCCAGTAGCCATCCAGAATCCGCCGGGCCCCGCGTCCGGCGGATTTTTTGTTTGCCCAGGGGGCCCCAAAACGTCTTTTCTTCGTTTACTTCTCATGTCCCAACTGCCCCCCGACGAAGAGGCCGAGCAGCGCCGCGGCCAGCGCCTGCTGTTCGTGGCTGTGCTGTTCGGCGCGCTGCTGAATTTCCCTCTGCTGGCCGTGTTCGACCGCGACGGCCGCGTGGCCGGCGTGCCCGTGCTCTACCTCTACGTGCTGCTTACGTGGGTGCTGGTGGTGGCCACAACGGGGTATTTGGTGCGAAAATCAATTAACAATTAACATTTGTCATTTAACAGTCGAACGACCCGCCGATGTACCTTCTGGCTGAATGATGGGGGTTTCCATATTAAAATTTCACGCAGTGTTTCGCAGTGCTTTAGATAGAACGACACCCCAAAACACCGCGTGAAGTTTCGAGGCAAACGCCTTGTTAAATGATAACTGTTAAATGAACAGGCTGCTCGTCATTGGCTTTTCGTTCGGCTACCTGGCCCTGCTCTTCGGGGTGGCCTACGCGGCGGAGCGCCGGTCGGCGGCGCGCAAAAGCCTGGTGGCCAACCCCTACGTGTACGCCCTGAGCATGGCCGTGTACTGCACGGCCTGGACGTACTACGGCTCGGTGGGGCGGGCGGCGCACGCGGGGCTCAGCTTTGTGGGCATTTATGTGGGGCCCACGCTGCTGGCGCCGGTGTGGTGGCTGGTGCTGCGCAAAATCATCCGGGTGTGCCGGCAGCAGCGCCTCACGTCCATTGCTGACTTCATTTCGGCCCGCTACGGCAAAAACGCCGCCCTGGGGGCCCTGGTCACGGCGGTGTGCGTGCTGGGGGTGGTGCCCTACATCGCGCTGCAAATCAAGGGTATTGCCGCTTCGTTTGTGGTGCTGACGGGGAGCGGGGTGGGGGGCGCGGCCACCACGGCCCTCTACACCACGGGGGCCCTGGCGGTGTTCACCATCCTGTTTGGGGTGCGCTCGGTGGAGGCCACCGAGCGCCACGAGGGCATGGTGCTGGCCGTGGCCCTGGAAAGCCTCGTCAAGCTACTGGCCTTCCTGCTGATGGGCGGCTTCGTCACGTTCCGACTGTTCCACGGCTTCGGCGACGTGTTTGACCAAGCCGCGGCGGTGCCGGCGCTGCGGCAGCTCTTCACGCTGCGTGGGGCCGGCACGGGCGCCGCCGAATGGGGCACGCTGCTGGTGCTGGGCATGTCGGCGGTGCTGCTGCTGCCGCGCCAGTTCCAGGTGGCGGTGGTAGAGAACGTGGACGAGGACCACCTGCGCAAGGCCATGTGGCTGTTCCCGCTCTACCTCATCGTCATCAACCTGTTTGTGCTACCGGTGGCCTTCGGCGGGATGCTGCGCCTGGGCGGGCGGGGCTTCGACGCCGACACCTTTGTGCTGGCCCTGCCGCTGGCTACCGGCCACCCGTGGCTGGCGCTGCTCACCTACCTGGGGGGCCTGTCGGCGGCTAGCGGCATGATCATCGTCGAGACCATTGCCCTGAGCGTGATGATTAGCAACCACTTGCTGATGCCGCTGCTGGTGCGCGTGCCGGCCGCCGGCCCCGCTCGCCAAACCCGCTGGTTTGCTTACCTGGGCCGCGTGGCCCTCGAAAGCCGCCGCCTGGCCGTGGTGCTGGTGCTGCTGCTGGCCTACGCCTACTACGCCGAAGTGGGCCGCCAGCTGTCGCTGGTGAACACCGGCTTAGTGTCGTTTGCCGCCGTGGCGCAGTTTGTGCCCGCCGTGCTGGGGGCCCTGTACTGGAAGGGTGGCACCCGGCGCGGGGCTACGGCGGGCCTGCTGGCGGGCTTCGCGGTGTGGTTTTTTACGTTGGTGCTGCCCACGCTGGTGGGCCCCGGGCGGCTGCCGGCCAGCGTGCTCAGCGCGGGCGTGGGCGGCTTGGCTTGGCTGCGGCCCGAAGCCCTGTTCGGCCTCGACGGGCTCGACCCGCTTTCGCACGGGCTGTTCTGGAGCTGGTTTCTCAACATTGGGCTTTATGTGGGCCTCTCGCTGGCGAAGGCGCCCACGGCCCTGGAGCGCCGGCAGGCCGACGTGTTCGTGGACGTGTTCCGGCGCCGCAGCCTGGCCGAGGAGGTGGCCGGCTGGCAGGGCCGCACCCCGCTGCCCGACGTGCGGGCCCTGCTGCTGGGCTTCCTGGGCAAGCGCCGCACCAACCAGGCCCTGGGCGCCTTCGCCGTGCGCTTCCCCGACGCGCTGCCCACGCCCGCTTCGGTTCCCGTGCGCTCGGGGCCGCGGCCCGAGCCTCACTCGTTCGTTTCTGCCGACCCGCGCCTGCTCACCTACGCCGAAAAGCTGCTGGCCGGCACCCTGGGCCCCGCCTCGGCGCGGCTGCTGCTGGCCTCGGTGGCGGGCGCCGAAGAAATCAGCTACGACAACATAGTGGGCATCCTCAAGGAGAGCCAGCAGCTACTGGAGGCTAACCGCCAGCTCCAGAAGCAGAGCCGCCAGCTCCAGCGCCTTACCGACGAGCTGCGCCAGGCCTACGACCAGCTCCAGGCCCTCGACCAGCAGAAGGACGAGTTCCTTTACACTGTGACGCACGAGCTGCGCACGCCACTCACCAGCATCCGGGCCCTGGCCGAGATTCTGGCCGACAACCCCGACCTGGACGTGGTCGAGCGCGAAAACTTCCAGCTCACCATCAGCCGCGAGGCCGAACGCCTCACCCGGCTCATTTCCCTGGTGCTCGACCTGGAAAAGTACGAGAGCGGCCAGGCCACCCTGGCGCGGGCCCCTGTGGTGCTGGCCGAGGTGGTGGCCGCCGCCGTGGCCGCCGTGGGGCCCCTGGCCCGCGCCCGCGGCATCGAGCTGCGCGTGGACGTGCCCGCTACCTTGCCCGCCCTGCCCGCCGACCGCGACCGGCTGATGCAGGTGCTCATCAACCTGCTCTCGAACGCCGTGAAGGCCTGCCCGCCTGGCGGCCGGGGCCGCATCGCAGTGCTGGCCTGGCCCGCCGCCGACGCCGTGCTGCTGTGCGTGGAAGACAACGGCAAGGGCATCTCGCCCGCCGAGCACCACCTCATCTTCGACAAGTTTTTCCAGGCCCGGCACCAGGCCCTGCGTAAGCCCGAGGGCTCGGGCCTGGGCCTGGCCATTACCCGCCGCATCGTGGAGCTGCACCAGGGCCGCATCTGGGTCGAAAGCGCCCTGGAGCACGGGGCCCGCTTCTTCGTCGAGCTGCCGCTTTCGGTTAAGCTTTTAGCTGATGGCGCTTAGTCGTTAGCACCGTTCATTTCCCTGCCAAGTTACTGGCTAACAGTTATGAAAACGCCCCACATCCTCATCGTCGACGACGAGCCCAATATCGTCATGTCGCTCGAATTTTTGATGCGCAAGAACGGCTACCGGGTGGGCATTGCCCGCAATGGCACCGAAGCGCTGGCCGCCATCGCCGAAACGCCTTTCGACCTGGTGCTACTCGACGTAATGATGCCCGACGTGGACGGCTACCAGGTGTGCCAGCAGCTGCGCCAGCGCCCCGACCGTGCCGCCACCAAGGTCGTGTTCCTCTCGGCCAAAAGCCGCGATGCCGACGTGCAAAAAGGCTACGACGTGGGGGCGGATTTGTACGTGCCCAAGCCCTTCAGCACCCGCCAGCTGATGGAAAAAGTGCGGGAGCTGCTGGCTAACGGCATTTAGCTTTTGGCCACGGGCCGTGGGCTTTTGAAGACCGCCCTGGGGGGTTTGCCCCTTGGATGTCAGCTTTTCGCTGTTGACTTATGGGTTTTGCCCGCTGGCCTTTAGCTTTTTATTGCTGGCTCATAGGTTCTGCTCATTGACTTATGGATTTTCATTATCGACTTGCGGGTTCTGCTCGTCGGCACCTGGCTTTTGCATTTTGACCGATACCCCCAGCTGCGGCCCAGCGGCCATTTACCCCCGCGTGCTGATCTGTAGCGGCCCATTACCTAAAGGCTAGCCCCCTAACCTCACCCTTCCCCCCATTCCCACCCGCCGATGAAACCTGTCTGCTCCTACGCCGCTACCCACGCCACCAGCCTAGCCGACCCCGCCGGGTTTTGGCTGGCCCAGGCCCGCCACCTGGCCTGGCACCGCCCGCCCACCGGGGCCCTGAGCCAGGACGAAGCCAACGGGGCTCACCGCTGGTTTGCTGACGGCACCCTGAATACGTCGTATCTCTGCCTCGATCACCACGTAGCGCAGGGGCGGGGGCCCCAGGCTGCGTTGATTTTTGACTCGCCGGTGACGCAAACTCTTAGCACCTATACCTATGCGCAGTTGCTGAATCTGACGGCCCGTTTCGCTGGGGGGCTGCGTAAATTGGGCGTCGAAATGGGTGATCGGGTCATCATCTACATGCCTAACTTGCCCGAGGCCGTCATCGCCATGCTGGCCTGCGCCCGGCTGGGGGCCATCCACTCGGTGGTGTTTGGGGGCTTCGCGCCACACGAGCTGGCGGTGCGCATTGACGACGCTCAACCCAAGATCATCGTTTGCGCCTCGGGCGGGATGGAATTCGACCGCATCATTCCCTACAAGCCGCTGGTGGACGAAGCCATCGAAAAAGCGAAGCACAAGCCCGCCCATGTAGTGGTTCATCAGCGTCGCTTTGTAACTGCTGAAATGCAATCTGGTAGGGACATCGAATTTTTTAAAATGTATTGGAACGAGCCCGTGCCAGCCGTGCCCGTGCCGGCCACGCACCCGCTCTACATCCTCTACACCAGCGGCACCACCGGGCGGCCCAAGGGCGTAGTGCGCGACCACGGCGGCCACGCCGTGGCTCTGCGCTTCAGCATGGAGGCCATTTACGATTTGGACCCCGGCGACGTCATTTTTACCGGCTCCGACATTGGGTGGGCCGTGGGCAGCAGCTACATCGTGTACGGGCCCTTGCTGCGGGGCTGCACGTCGGTGCTATTCGAGGGCAAGCCCGTGCGCACCCCCGACGCCGGCACGTTCTGGCGCCTGGTGGCGCAGCACCGCGTCAACGTGCTCTTCACGGCCCCCACGGCCATCCGGGCCATCAAAAAAGAAGACCCCGAGGGCCTGCTGGCTAAAAACTACGACCTCCGCAGCCTGCGCCACCTGTTCCTGGCCGGCGAGCGCTGCGACCCCGCCACCTTTGCCTGGTCCCAGCAGGTGCTGGGCGTGCCCGTGGTGGACCACTGGTGGCAAACCGAGTCGGGCTGGCCCATGCTGGCCACGCTGGTGGGCCTGGCCGCAATGGGGCCCCCGCGCGCCGGCAGCGCCGGGTTCCCGGTGCCGGGCTTCGATGTGCAGGTGCTCGACGAGGCTGGCCAACCGGTGCCTGCTGGCACCACCGGCCTGGTTGCCGTGCGCCTGCCGCTGCCTCCGGGCTGCTTTCCGGCTCTGTGGCAGGATGAGGCCCGCTACCGCGCCTACCACGACGTGTTTCCGGGCTACTACCTGAGCGGCGACGGCGGCTACCGCGACGCCGACGGCTACTGCTACATCATGGGCCGCACCGACGACGTGATTAATGTGGCCGGCCACCGCCTGAGCACCGGCGAGATGGAGGAAATATTGGCCGCCCACCCCGCCGTGGCCGAGTGCGCCGTGCTGGGCATTGCCGATGCCCTGCGCGGCCAGGTGCCGGTGGGCCTGGTGGTGCTGAAGGACGGCCAAACGGTGGGCGAGGGCCCCTTGGAGCGCGAGCTAGTGGCGGCGGTGCGCGCCCGCATTGGGGCCCTGGCCTGCTTTCGCCAAGTGCTGGTGGTGCAGCGCCTGCCCAAAACCCGCTCCGGTAAAATCCTCCGCAAAACCCTGCGCCAGCTCGCCGACGGCGAAGCTTTTGCCCTGCCCGCTACCATCGACGACCCGCGCATCCTCGACGAAATCCGCGCCGACTTGCAGCGGCGCGGCGTGGGCCAGGCCTTCGAACCCGGCCCGCCGGCCTAGCTTGCCGCCCCTGGGGCCCGGTGCGCTGCGCCGGGGCCCCAGGGGCGGGCCGCGCCGCTTACTTGTTTTCTGTTATTCTCACTTCCTAATATTCCCCATGCACACTCGCATCCGCACCCTCGAAGAGTACCACGCCGACTACCAGCAGTCCATCGAAGACCCCGACGCCTTCTGGGCCGAAGCCGCCGAGGCCTTCACTTGGCGTAAAAAGTGGAATACCGTGCGCGGCGGCGACTTTTCGCCAGCCGGCGAAAGTACCTGGTACGCCGGGGCTACCCTCAACATCACCGAAAACTGCCTTGACCGCCACCTCGCCCAGCGTGCCAACAAGCTGGCCATCGTCTTCGAGCCCAACGACCCCAAAACCCGGCACCTGCGCCTCACCTACCGCGAGCTGCACCAGCGAGTGTGCCAGTTTGCCAACGTCCTCAAGCAAAACGGCGTGCAGAAGGGCGACCGTGTGGTCCTCTACCTGCCTATGATCCCGGCCCTGGCCATTGCCGTGCTGGCCTGCGCCCGCATCGGGGCGGTTCACGGGGTCATTTTTGCCGGCTTCTCGGCCACCGCCGTCGCCGACCGCATCAACGATGCTGATGCCGCCTTCGTCCTCACTGCCGACGGCCTCGACCGGGGCGCAAAGCAAATCCCGGTGAAGAGCGTGGTCGATAAGGCGCTGGAACACTGCCCCAGCGTGCGCCGCGTCATTGTGGTAGAGCACACCGGCTGGCCCGTTGAGTTGAAAGAGGGCCGCGACGTATGGTATCACGACGAAGTAAAAAGCGTATCCAACGACTGCCCCGCCGAAGAAATGGCCGCCGAGGACCCGCTCTTCATCCTTTACACCAGCGGCAGTACCGGCAAGCCCAAGGGCGTGGTGCACACCCAGGCCGGCTACATGGTCTGGGCCGATTATACGTTTCGTAACGTCTTTCAGGTCGAGGAAAACGACATGCATTGGTGCACCGCCGACATCGGCTGGGTCACGGGCCACACCTACGGGCTGTACGGGCCGCTGCTGGCCGGCAGCACCACGCTTTTGTTCGAGGGCGTGCCTACGTTCCCGTCGCCGGGCCGCTTCTGGGAGGTGATTGATAAGCACCACGTCACCATTTTTTACACCGCGCCCACCGCCATCCGTAGCCTCATGGCCACGCCGATTGACCACGTGCTGGCCTACTCGCTCAGCAGCTTGCGCGTACTGGGCTCGGTGGGCGAGCCCATCAATGAAGAGGCTTGGCATTGGTACGACCAGCACGTGGGCAAGGGTCGCTGCCCCATCGTGGACACGTGGTGGCAGACCGAAACCGGCGGCATCATGATTTCGGCCCTGGCCGGCATCACGCCCAGCGTGCCCGCCCGCGCCGGCCTGCCGCTGCCCGGCGTGCAGCCCGTGCTGCTGAACCAGGACGGCTCCGAAATCGAAGGCAACGACCAGGAGGGCTACCTGGTCATCAAGGGCAGCTGGCCGGGTGTAATCCGCACCACCTGGGGCGACCACGAGCGCGCCCGCCAGACCTACTTCGCGCCCTACCCGGGCTACTACTTCACCGGCGACGGGGCCCGGCGCGACGAAAAGGGCCTCTACCGCATCATTGGCCGCGTCGATGACGTGATTAACGTGAGTGGCCACCGCTTCGGCACGGCTGAAATTGAGAACGCCATCAACCAGAGCGACTACGTGGTGGAAAGCGCCGTGGTGGGCTACCCGCACGACGTGAAGGGCCAGGGTATCTACGCCTACGTCATCTGCCAGCACGGCGTGCCCACCACCGACCTCGACCTGCAAATGGCCGAAGCCAGCATCATCGAGGCCGTGGTGGCCGAAATTGGCCGCATCGCCAAGCCCGACAAGATTCAATTCGTGAGCGGCCTGCCTAAAACCCGCTCCGGCAAAATCATGCGCCGCATTCTGCGCAAAGTGGCAGAGGGCGAAACCACCAATCTCGGCGACGTTACCACGCTGCTCGATCCGCTGGTGGTGGAGGAAATATTGGCCGGCCGCAAGTAAGAGGGCCCTGGGCTGATGTCTTAGAGTTGTTTACGAATAAAAAACTGCGTAAAAAAGAACGTCCTGCTTTCCTTATAATCAGGAATAACTGCCTTTTAGAACGCCCTGCCGGCTCCGCGCCAGCAGGGCGCTTCTGCGCCCGTTGAGGGCCCCTGGCCGGGCTACGCCGGGCCCTGCAAGTACAGCCGGAACGTAGTGCCCTGGCCTTCCTGGCTGGTGACTTCGATGTGGCCGCCCTGGGCCTGCACCAGGCGGTTGACCAGGAACAGGCCCACGCCGGTGCCGGGGGCCGAGTGGGGGTGGAAGCGGTGGAAGAGCTGGAACAGCTCGGCGCCGTGGCGCGCCAGATCGATGCCTAGGCCATTGTCCTGCACTTCCAGCACGGGCTGGCCGGCGGCCCATGCCGTGCGCAGCCACACCTGCGGGGCCCGGCCGGGGTGGCAGTACTTTAAGGCATTGCCCAGCAGGTTGAGCAGGATGGTACGCAGGGTGCTGCGCACGTAGGGCAGCCCGGGCAGGGCCCCAAAATCGGTGTGCACCCGGGCTTGCAACGCCTGCACCTGGGGCCCCAGGGCAGCCACCACCTCGGCCACCAGCTCGGCCAAGGCCACCGGCTCGGGAACCGGTCCGCCGAGCGTGCGCTCGGCCTGCACGGTAGCCGCCAGGTCGGTGATGGTGGCGTGCAGGTCGAGCAGCGAGGCATCGACCAGGCGCAGCACTTCGGTTTCTTCGGGGTCGTGGAAGGTGGCGCTGCGGCGCAGCTCGTCGAAGAGGCCGCGCAGGTTGTTCACCGGCTGCTTGAGGTCGTGCGAGGCCGCGTACACGAAGTTGTCGAGGTCGCGGTTGGAGCGGGCCAGCTCAACGTTGGTGGCGGCCAGCTCGACGTTAGCGGCCACGAACTGGGCATTTTTGAGGATGATTTCCTGGCGCGTTTCTATCAGCGCGTCCAGTGATTCGCGCAGCTGCTGGTTCACGGCGCGCACCTCGTTGTGGTAGCGGGCCTCATACTGCCGCCACTCATTCTTCTCAATGGCGTGCAACACCGTTTTGTACAGCAGCGCGGCGTCGAACTGCTGCTTCACCAGGTAGTCGAGGGCCCCGTTGTTGAGGGCGCGCACGGCCAGCGCTTCGTTGCCGCCGCCCGTCACTATCACCACGCACAGGCTTTTGGGCGGAGCCAGCAGCAGCAGCTCGGCCAGTACGTCGAGGCCGTCGGCGTCGGGTAGTTTGTAGTCGAGCAGCACGCAGTCGGGCCGGTGTACCAGAAACTGGCTCCTGGCCTCTTCGCCTGTGGCTGCTTCGATAAACTCGAGCCGCTCGTGCCCCATGTGCTGGCTTAGGTAGCGCTTATAGAGCGCCTGGTCCTGCTTATCGTCTTCAACGAGGAGAATTTTCTTCACGGGTCAAACTTGCAACGCCTGCGGCAACTCCGCGGCTCTGAGCCAGTACTTGATGGTGACCCCGATTTTTTCTTCCATGGCCCCGTACTGGATGGTCTTGGTCAGGTAGCTGTTGGCCCCCAGTTGGTAGCAGGTGTCAATATCGCTCGCGCTGCTGGAGGTGCTGAACACGATGATTGGGATGGAGCGCAGCCGCGGGTCGTTCTTTACCATTTCCAGCACGGCCCGGCCGTCGGTGCCGGGCAGGTTCAGGTCGAGCAGCACAATCGCGGGCAGCACCTGGGGCCAGCCCGCGGCCTGGCCGTAGCCTTGCAGGTACTCCAGGGCCTGGTCGCCGTCTTCGCAGCGCAGCACCGGGTTTTGCAGCGCGTGCTTGCGGAAGGCCCGGTTCAGGGCCGTAAAATCCTCGGCGTTATCTTCCACCACGAGCACCGGTTTTAGAGCGTTATACATCACTTAAATAGTCTTTGGAAGGGTAAAGTAGAACGTAGCGCCATAGCCGAGGGCCGATTCCACCCACAGTTGGCCGCCGTGCTTTTCGACCATTTTTTTAGCAATGGCCAAGCCCGCGCCCGTGCCCCCGCCGTATTTTTCCTGGCCGTGCAGGCGCTTGAAGAGCTTAAAGATATTGCCGTGGTGCTTAGCATCGATGCCAATGCCGTTGTCGCGTACGTAAAACAAAAAATATTGACCGAGGTCAACGGCCGCCGCGGGGCCGCCGGGCGCGGCGGGGCCCTGGCCCACGGTTATGGTTTTGGTGGGCCGGTCGTTGTACTTCATGGCGTTGCTCAGTAGGTTGCTGAACACCTCCAGCAGCCGCACCCGGTCGCCGCGCACGGTGGGCCACGGGGCCCCGGCCACCACCAGCTGGGTGTCGGTTTGCTCGAAGCGTGGGCGCAGCAGGTCGGCGGCTTCGGCCAGTACCTCGTTGGCGTCCACGTCCATCACTACCAGGTCGGTGTGGCCCACCCGCGAGAGCTGGAGCAGCGACTCAATCAGGCCCTCCATGCGATGGCTCAGGCGTACCAACGTCTGGAGCTTTTGCACGCCGTCGGCGTCGAGCTGCGCGGCGTAGTCTTCTAGCAAAAACAGCGAATAGTTGTGGATGCCCCGCAGCGGCTCCTTGAGGTCGTGCGAGGCCACGTAGGCAAACGAATCCAGCTCGTCGTTGCTGCGCTCCAGGGCCGTGTTGAGCGCGCTCAAGCTCAGGGTGCGGGCCTGCAGCTCGTTGAAAGCCTTGAGCTGCAGATCGGTCACGTGCTGGCGGATTTCGTGGGCTGCGGCCAGCTCCAGGGGCTGCCAGGGCGCGGCAGTATACTCCACCAGCTGCTTCCAGGCCTCGAACGACTGGCGTGGGGACAGGAAAATCTGCCCATCGGCCAGTAGCTGGGGCTTGTCGTTCTGGCCGGCCCAGGTTACGGTTTGCACTACCTCGGGCCGGAACCAGAGCAGGTAGTGGCCGGGCGCGTCGGCCAGGGCCGCGGCGATAAGGCCGCTGGCTGTGGCCCGCAGCGCCGGCCCTCCCGTCGGGTAGTGGGCGGCCAGCGAGTCGGTGTGGAACAGGGGCCCCGGGGCGTTTTCCGAGAGCCAGGCCAACAGCTTGCGCACCTGCGCTTCAGTGGGCGTATCACCCAGTAACTGCACCTCGCCGCCGAAGCATACGGCCGCTCCGCCGCAGCCGAACACCTCCTGGATGGTGGGGCCCGGCTGGGCCAGGGCCTCCACAAAATCGTCGGCCCGGCTCACGCGCTCCAGCAGCTGCGCCAGCCGCTCGCGCACGTGCAGCTGGTCGGCGCGCTGGTCGGCGCGCACCTTGCCGGCAATCAGGGCCGAGAACGTTTTGCCGATGAACTGGCACAGCTCGCGCAACTCGAAGCCCACGAGCCGGGGCGTGCGGTGGTGGCACGTTATCATGCCCCACAGCTGGCCTTCGTCGATGAGCGAAATCGTCAGGGTGGCCGCCGAGCCCATGTGGTGCAGGTATTCGAGGTGGATGGGCGACACGCTGCGCAGCACGGCGTAGGTCATGTCGGGCGGCCGGCCGGTGGCGGGGCGGAGGCCGGGCACCAGTGGCACCGGCTGGTATGCCGCATCGGGGATGAAGCGGAGCCAGTTTTTGAGGTACATGGCCCGCGCCTGCTGCGGAATGTCGGACGCTGGGTAGTGCAGGCCCAGCCAGGGGGGCAGGTCGGGGGCGGTGGCCTCGGCAATGATTTCGCCGCTCTCGTCGGGCGCAAACCGGTAGATGGCCACCCGGTCGAAGCCCGTGATGGCGCGCACCTGCTCCGCGGCATGCTGGCAAAAATCGAGTACCGTGGGCGCGGCCAGCATCTGGCCCAGGGCCGCGTTCAGGAAGGCCAGGTCGAGGGGCGCAGCGTCGGTTTCGACCACCGGCTCAAACTCCACCCACAGCAGCTCGTCGTAGCGGTGCATAATGAGCTTGTAGTACGGCTGGCCGGCCACCGTTTCCAGCCGGGCCCCCAGCAGCTGGGCCGTTTCGGTGAGCGTGGCCAGGCAGCCCGCCACCTCGGCTAGCCGGGCGGGGCCCAGCAGCTGGCCCAGGCCGCCGCCCAGCAGGTCTTCGGCGGCTAGGCCCACCAGGGCCTCGGTATTGGCGCTGGCCTGCACAATTAGCTGGGTGGCGGGGTCGAGGCACAGCAAAAAGCCGTAGGGCTGGATGGCCCCGGGAATATGAATCGGCTCCCGGTCGCAGTTGGTGAGGGTGACGGGGGTGGTTATCAAGTCGTTGTCGGTCAAGTTCATGGTTGATTCAGCCAGGCGTCGAGGTGGTGAAAGGCGCGGCTGGCGGCGGCCACCACGTCGTCGGGGCCCGCGGCCGGGGCAGCCTCGGCCAGCTGCTGGCAAAAGGATTTCCACAGGGGCCCCGTGCGCGCGCCATGGCCCGTGAAGTAATGGCGCAACGGGATGCCGGCCGTGGCCAGCTGCCGCGCAATGACCTGCCCGCCCAGCGTCGAGCCCTCCATGACGTACATGGTGCCCAGCAGCTGGGCGCGGGTGCGCAGCGGCGGCATGGCCGGGCACAGCGGCGGGGTAGGGGCCCCGGGCGTCTCCGGCAAATCTTCCAAGATGAGGTGGGCACGGAACCGCTCGGCCAGGTCCCAGGCCGGTGAAAAGTCGGCCGCGTGGGCGCGCAGGGTCGTTTCGTAGGGCTGCAAGAAGCCGTACATCCTGGCCAGGAACTGCGCCGTGCCGGCCGCTGTGGGCGCGCCCGCCGCCAGGGCCCGGTTGAAGGCCTGCTGCTCCAGGGCGTCGTGGTAGGGGCGGGTTTCGTGGCGCAGCCGCAGCATGATGGCCGGTGTTTCGGAGGGAGTGGACAAGACGAGCGTTTGGGAAGGCGGAGGGAGTGAGGCTGCAAAGAACGGTTCGTGCGCCCGCAACCGCGCCGGCCCCCCATCTAACCGTTCGGCTGCCGCAATTGATTACCGGCTATTAGCCCCGGGCAAATGCGAATAATCTCGGGACTCAAAAGCCTCGGTCTGGCGCCAGCATAACGGCAGCGTAAGCGTAATATGAAGTTCATGTATTCCGAATTAACTTCTTAATGAAGAGATTTAAACTTTATCAACTATCATAAAGGCTGCTAAATAATGCCAGGATTTCCAACTGACAATTGAAGTCTCAAATCGTACTAACAGCGCACGAAGTGGAATGCGAAAACGAAGTAGGGTGCGGGGCTTGCCCCCGCCCGTCCTTGAACGGTTCGGTCGGATTTCGTTCCACGACGGGCGGGGACAAGCCCCGCACCCTACTTCGTGACGAGTATAACAGCGTACGAAAAGAATTAAACCAGGCCCAGGTACGCTCGCAAACGAAGTGGTTTTTATACGATTTTTCGTTAAATAGTCGTTTTTGTCCAGGCTTCGGTTTTTTCGATTACGCGGATTCTCTTTCACGTCGGGAATGATACCATGTTGAAAACAAAAACGTCGTAACTTTTTGTAATCAAACTTTCCCCCCATATTTAGTCGTACCCCTTTCAGCTTAATGCCCGCGGCCTTGCACCAAGCCACCAGCCGCTGAAACTGCGGAATAATATCGAATAAGTCGTTGTGATTCCCCGCATAAGTACCCATTGATAAACAGCTTATGTCAAAATAGACGGCTATGCTGAGCTTATTGAAGCATATATGCTGCGTAAATAATTGTAAACATTGTACTTATTCCCGAATAAGAGATGCTTCGACTACGCTCAGTATGACGTTTTCTACATCAAACTAATTAGCAACGGGTACTTAGTTTCATTCCAATTGTAATACTTTCCCCTTCCGTTCCCCAACGTTGAACAATCCCCATTCCCTCCCTATCCATCACGGCTTGGTCCAGCCCGCGCGCGAACACGTCGCGTACGAAGCGCAGGGCATCCATCACATTGCTTTTGCCGGAGCCGTTGGGGCCCACCAATACCGTGAGCGGCGACAAGGAAATATCGATATCCGCGACGCTGCGGAAGTTCTTGACGCGCAAGCGGGTTAAGCGCATGGGCAGCTCGGCGCGCTTGGCGGTGGGTTCAGGTTTTGGGGCCACAGCTACAAAAGTAACTTACTCGTGGATGGGTTGCTGCCTGGTCGCATCAGATGCCAAATTGTCTCTCCAGCCACCTATTTCGCCTTTTTTGCCGTCGGTTTAGGGCCCCGGACGGGCCGCTTCGGCCGCCGCTGCCGGATGGCGGCTAGCCGGTCGCGCTCGACCTTTCGTGCGGCGCGGGCCAGCAGGCGCTGGGGCAGGCGGGCCATCAGCCGCTCGCGTACGTACTGGGCCAAGTGCGCCAGCGGGATGCGGTTGTTGGTGCGCAGCAGGTGGGCAATGTCGCGGCCCCGCAGCGTGCTCACGCCCGTCAGGCCCAGGGCCAGCAGGAACTGCTTCACCTCTTCGAGCAGGAGCAGGGCGGCGATGGGGGCCCGCGCCACAGTGGCGTTGTAGGCGGCCGGGCGGTGCGGGCGCAGGCCGTCCTCGGTGGCCACCAGGATGCCCACCCACGCGGGCAGTAGCGGCAGCAGCTTCGGCAAGTGCTTCTCCGTCACCATGAACGTGACGAAATCATACGCCGCGGCGTAGCAGCGCAGCTGGTTGGGCACGCGCTGCAAAGTGTCGTGGTCGCCCTTTACCTCGTAGCCGTGCATGAAGTGCTCGGTGATGTGCACCACGTCGGCGCGGGTGCTGCCGGTGGGCAGCTCGTCCACGTACACGCCGCCGGCCAGCAGCGGGTAGAGCAGGGCCCTGATTGCCGGGTCGTTCACGCAAATATCTTCACCTCCTCGCCCTTGTGCTTGGTGCGTAGGTACTGGCGGATAATCTGTTGCGTGTCCTTGTTGTCGGTGTACGACTTAATGACGTCGCGGAAGTCGCCGATGCGGCGGGCCGTGAAGGTTTCGTCCACGTAGGCGAAGCCCAGGTAGCGGCCGTTCTCGACCAGCACGATGGTTTTTTCCAGTTCGGTACGGCCCGCGCCAATCACCACGAACGACTGGTGCTCGTAGGTGATGCTGTCGATGGCCTCGTCCACACGGGTGTTGTAGGCCTCGGGCGCCTCCTGGCCCACGCAGGCCCCCAGGCAGCGGTGCACTTGGTAATCGAAGCAGGCGCCGGGCGTTTTGTAGAGGCCGCACAGCTTCTGGCACAGGTTGTACTTGGCCACCTTGTGGTACAGAAAGCCCTGGGCCTTGTACTGGTTGGCGAGGGCGATGATGGGAATTTCGGCGTTGCGGGCGTCGGCGCGGCCATAGAGCAGGCGCTTGTAACCCTGCTCATCCACGCGCAAATAGATGCCCGCCGGGAATACCGAGCGCCGCTGGGCCCGGTTGTAAGCTGGCTTGAGCTGCTTAATCAGGTGCGATTCATACAGCAGCGCCACCAGCTCCGAGCCGGTCAGCTCCCAGGTAATGTCGGCAATGGAGTTCTTGAATTCCAAGCTTTTGCGCGACTTCACATCGACGGCAAAGTGTTGCTGGATGCGCTTGTAGATATTGATGCTCTTGCCCACGTAAATCACCTCGCCGGCCTCGTTATGGAAGTAGTACACGCCCGTGGCCTGAGGTAGCGCGGCCACCATTTCGGGGCTGACGAGCGGCGGTAGCAGGGCCGTTTTAATGGCCTGCTGCACCACGGCCACGCGCCGTGCCGAGGGCGCTTTGGCAGGGGCCCCGGCGCCCTCGGGCCGGCGGCCGGCGGGAGCCAGCGCATCTACCTGGGCCAGCGTGTCGGCGGTGGGGGCCCCGGGGGCCCCGGCTTCGCCTTCCTGCGTAATGCCGAGCAGGCGGCCGAAGAGCAGGGCCGTGGCGTGGGCATCGCCGGCGGCGCGGTGGCGGCCGTTCAGCGGGATGCCGATGTTCTGGCACAGCTTGCCCAGGCTGTAGCTGGGCTGGCCCGGAATGAGGCTGCGCGAGAGCCGCACAGTACACAGCGTTTTGCGCGAATAATTGTAGCCCAGGTCGGCAAATTCTTTCTTCAAGAACGAGTAGTCGAACCGCACGTTGTGGGCCACGAACACGCAGCCTTCGGTGATCTCGACCACCTTGCGCGCCACCTCGTGGAACTTAGGCGCGTCGCGCACCATGTCGTTGGTGATGCCCGTGAGCTGGGTGATGAACGGCGGAATGCTGCGCCCGGGGTTGAGCAGGGTGGCGTACTCACCGATGATCTTTTCGCCGTCGTGGATGTACACGGCAATCTCGGTGATGCGGTCCTGGGCGGGTTGGCCGCCGGTGGTTTCTAAATCGACAATGGCGTACAAAGGGCAGCGGAAAATGGCGGGCGGAAGATCAGGCTAACAAATTTAGCGTCCCGGAAGGTTACAACGCGCCCCGGCCGGGGCACCACAAAAAAAGAGCGGCCCGGGGGCCGCTCTTTTTAGCAATCAATTAGGCGAATCGTCAGTTGCTGGTTGTCGGTTATCAGAATATTTATACAGACCGACAACCGACAACCAGCAATTAAGTGCTCACACACAAGTAAGCGTATTGAATTGAACGTCATGCTGAGCGCAGTCGAAGCATCTCTACCTCGCAAGTAAATAATTACTATTGCGGTAGAGATGCTTCGACTGCGCTCAGCATGACCGCCTTTTTTGCTACGGTTACTTTTGCGCGACTACTTAACTGATGTTACGCAGTCCTTTCGTCAGCTTACTGGAAACAGGCTTTTGCAGTCCATACAAGTACCCTTTCCAGCAGATAGCTGCAGGTGCTGCGTAACATCAGTTAATAACAGGCCGCGTCAGCTTAGTTGGTTTTGTGGGCTGTGAGCCAGTTTTTGGCTTCCAGCACTTTGCCGTGCTGCTGCTGGAGCACGCTTTTCACGTCGGCGGGTAGGTCCTTGGCGGCCAGGGCGGTTTCGTAGCCTTTCAGGGCCGCGGCTTCGCCGGTTTCGGCGGCTGCGAGCACGGCCGAATCGTCCTGGCTGGTGATGGCTGATTTGATATTGATCCAGCCGCGGTGCACGGCGGCGGCGGCGTCGGTGGCCACGCTCTCGATGGTGTTCGAGTTGGCGGCGTCGATGCCGTACTGCTGGGCGCAGCGTTCCAGGTCGGAAATGAAGCCGGCGCGCTGCTGCGAAAACTGGCCGAGCTGCGATTTCAGGTCGGCGCTTTTTACTTCCTCGGCGGCTTCCTGGTAGCCTTTGGTCGAGGCGCGGTTGAGGTTGAGTAGATCGGTGAGGGCTCGGGTGGTAGTGTCGGTGAGGGTGCTAGCCATGGTATAATCAGGTTGAAAGTGGGGGTGGAAAAGAAGTGCTGGACTTGTGCAAGAATTTACGGCCCCCCCCGGCGCGGGGTTGCGCCCGGGGCCCTACCCGGGCCGTAATTTGTGCCAGGCGCGCATAAAAAAGCCTTCTTTGGCCGACGAATTTGCCAATTTCAACTCGGCGCCGTCGCTCACGTCGCCCAGCAAAAAGCCCCACGGCTCCGTGTTCTTGTTGGCGTCGAACACCACCTTGAGCACGGCCACCAGCGGAATGCTGAGGATCATGCCCGGCGTGCCCCACAGCTCACCCCCCAAAATGAGGGCAATGATGGCCGCCATGGGGTTAATGCTCACCTTCGAGCCCGTCACCATCGGCGTGATGAAGTTGCCTTCCAGAAACTGCACGAATACGAACACCCCCACCACGCCCAGCGCTTTGGTAGGCGAGCCCGTGTCGACGAGCGTAACCAGGGCTGGAATGGCCGAGCCCACCAAAATGCCGATGTAGGGAATAATAGCCAGCACCGAGGCGAAGATGGCGAAGAACACGGCGAATTTCACCCCCAGCACCAGCAGGCCGATGGAATTCAGCACCGATACAATTACAATCACCGTGAGCAGGCCCTGGATGTAGGCCTGCACCACCACCTGGATGCTATCCATGGTGTGCAGTACGTCGGTGCGCCGGTCGGGCTTCACGAAGCGAAACAGGAACTGCCGCATGTGGTCGCGGTAGTAGAGGAAGCAGAAAATGTAAATCGGCACCAGCGTCGTCACGCTCAGCACGCCGGCCGTGGTGCTGAGCGTGGAGCCCAGGTAGCCGCCAGCCGATGACTTGAACGATTCCAGGCCGGATTCGATGAGCTGGTCTTTGCTGATGGGCTGGTAGCCAAATTTGTGGCTGGCCCACTGCTGAATCTGGTCGAAGTACTGCACGGCCCGCTCTTGCAGCTTGGGCAACTCGTCGCGCAGGCTCATAATCTGCGAGCCGAACAGGTAGAACATGCCCAACAGCGCCACAATTACGAGGAGCAAAGCGAAGATGATGGCCCAGATGCGTGATAGCTTCCAACGCTCGAAGCGCAGTACCAACGGCAGCAGCAGCACCGAGAGCAGCGCCGCGAACAGGATGGGTAGCAGAATGCTGTCGAGCGCGTGCAGCACGTACACCAGCAGCGTGAGGCCGATGAGCAGGAAGGTGTAGTGCACAACCCCCGACTGCTTCACCTCGGCCGGGGCGTGGCGCTGCATGGGCGAGGGCAGGTTGCGGGGGGGGGTGAAGTTGTTGGGCGGCGGCATCGCCCGCGGTGGGGTGGTGGGGATAGGAGACGGTTGCATGAGCGCGAAGAAGAAATGCAATGAAGGCCGTGACGAACCAAGCGCCGCCGGCCGATGGTGGTGAAACGACTAACAGGATTGGCGACGCTGGCTAAGCTGCCTGGCAGCCCGGCCGGCGGTTGGCCACCGTTTTGTGCGTTATTTTACCCAGCAATTGCCCCATACGGATTTTTACCCATGAGCGACGAACTCACTCCCGCGGCCCCCGCCCACGGCTACACCGAAGACAGCATCCGCTCGCTCGACTGGCGCGAGCACATCCGCCTGCGGCCCGGCATGTACATCGGTAAGCTCGGCGACGGCTCGGCCTACGACGACGGTATTTACGTGCTGGTGAAGGAAGTCATCGACAACTGCATCGACGAGCACGTGATGGGCCACGGCCGCACCATCGACATCAAAATCTCGGAGCAGCGGGTGCAGGTGCGCGACTACGGCCGCGGTATCCCGCTGGGCAAGGTCGTGGACGTGGTGAGCAAAATCAATACCGGTGGTAAGTACGACTCCAAGGTATTCCAGAAGTCGGTGGGCCTCAACGGCGTGGGCACCAAGGCCGTGAACGCCCTGAGCGGCTACTTCCTGGTGCAGAGCGTGCGCGAAGGGCTGATGAAGTCGGCTGAGTTTGCCCAGGGCCGCCTCGTGCAAGACCCCAAGCCCCAGAAAACGCCGCAGCGCAACGGTACGCTGGTCACTTTCCAGCCCGACGACACCATTTTCAAGAACTACCGCTTCATCCCGGAGTACCTGGAAAACCAGATGTGGAACTACGTGTACCTCAACGCGGGCCTCATCATCAACTACAACGGGCAGAAGTACTTCTCCGAAAACGGCCTGCGCGACCTACTCGGCCGCAAGGCTGATGTGGAGCACCTGCGCTACCCCATCGTCCACCTTAAGGGCCCCGACATTGAGCTGGCCCTGAGCCACGGCAACGACTACGGCGAGGAATACTACTCGTTCGTGAACGGGCAGTACACTACCCAGGGCGGTACCCACCTGGCCGCCTTCCGCGAGGCGGTGGTGAAAACGGTGCGCGAGTTTTACAAGAAGGAATTCGACGCGGCCGACATCCGCGGCTCCATTGTGGCGGCCATTTCGGTGCGCGTGCAGGAGCCGGTGTTCGAGAGTCAGACTAAAACCAAGCTCGGCTCGATAAACATGGGCGACGAGGGCCCCACAGTGCGCGGCTTCATCCTGGACTTTGTGAAGGAGCACCTCGACAACTTCTTGCACAAGAACCCCGCTACCGCCGAGGCCCTGCTCAAGCGCATCACGCAGAGCGAGCGGGAGCGCAAGGACATGGCCGGGGTGAAAAAGCTAGCCAACCAGCGCGCCAAAAAAGCCAACCTGCACAACCGTAAGCTGCGCGATTGCCGCTTTCACCTGGGCGAAAACGCTAAGGATGGGGCCGAAAAGGAGCTGCTCACCACGCTCTTCATCACCGAGGGCGACTCGGCCTCGGGCAGCATCACCAAGAGCCGCAACGTGGAGCTGGAGGCTGTGTTCAGCCTGCGCGGCAAGCCGCTGAACTGCTACGGCCTAAAGAAGAAAATAGTGTACGAAAACGAGGAGTTCAACCTGCTTCAGCACGCCCTGAACATCGAGGAAGGCATCGAGAACCTGCGGTATAACCGGGTGGTCGTCGCCACCGACGCCGACGTGGACGGCATGCACATCCGGCTGCTGCTGCTCACGTTCTTCCTCCAGTTCTTCCCCGATTTGGTGCGCAATGGCCACGTGTTCATCCTCGAAACGCCGCTGTTTCGGGTGCGTAACAAGAAGGAAACTATTTACTGTTACAACGAGGGCGAGAAGCAGGCCGCCATGCGCAAGCTGGGCAAAAACCCCGAAATCACCCGCTTCAAGGGCTTGGGCGAGATTTCGCCGGAGGAGTTCGGCAGGTTTATCGGCGATAACATCAAGCTGGAGCCCGTGATTTTGCAGTCCGACCGCAGCATTCAGCAGGTGCTCACCTACTACATGGGTAAAAATACGCCCGACCGTCAGCAGTTCATCATTGAAAACCTGCGCCTGGAAAAAGACCTCGTGACCAGCGACGCGCTGCCCGCCGCTGAGGTGGTGGAAGCGGAATAGGGCCCCGAGGGCCCGGCGGGGAATAATCTCTAAACTTAATTCGAACAAGCTCGTTTAAGGCTTGCACAAGCATTTTACTTAACCGCCCTACGATTACATGAAAAATTTACTCGCTTCCCTCTTACTCTTGGCTGGTCTGATGACCGCTACGGCCTGTAAAAAAGAGACCACTAACATTGCGCCGGTGCAGCCCACGCTGGGCACCTTCAGCGGTAGCCAGCAAGTACCGGTTGTGACTTCCGCCGCCACGGGCACTATCACCGGCACCTACGATAAAACGGCGATGGTGCTGACATACACCGTCACGTTTACGGGCCTGACGCCTATAGGGGCACACCTTCACATGGGGGCCCCAGGCGCTAATGGCGGCATTTTTTACGTCTTTCCTTTTAATAACGCCACCGGCGACGGTTTCGTATCGCCTATTACTGGCACTAAGCAGCTTACCATGGATCAGAACACGGCCTTGCTTAACCACGGGGTGTACGCTAACCTGCATACTATGACTTATAAGGGCGGCGAAATCCGGGCCGACATGACGGTAAACTAGTCTTTTTTAGTTACTGTGAAAAGCCCCCGTTCGATTATTCGGGCGGGGGCTTTTGCGTTGAAATCAGCCAGTCTTACGGGCCCATTACCTGGGTTTGCAGGCTGGTGATGATGGCGAGTGGCTCGGTTCTCCCCGAGTCCTTCACGCCGTTATCGGTCAGGGCCTCATTGAAGGCCACACCGAACAAGCCGCTCTCCTGGGTAGCAAACAGCCCTGCTCTCGTGGGCGGCCATCGTAATGAGGACCTTGTACACGAGGGGCCCCGGTGGCGTGCCCAATCTGGTCGATCAGGTTGGCGCGCAGCAGCGTCACGTGCCGGGCGTTGTTCGAGGTGAGCAGCGGGTTGAACGGGCTTTCGGCGATGAGATTTGCCGGGAGGCAGCGCCGGCGACACGAGCGGCTTACGGGGGCCCCGAAGCCACTTTTGCCCCGGGCGGGCGGAACTTTCCGGGGGCCCCAAGCCTTGCCAGAAGTTGCGCCGCCGCCCCGCCGCCGGTACATTTGACTGCATCTTGCCGCTCACCCGTTTGTTCTTCGTGGATACACCCCTTACCCCCGGTCCCGCCTCGCTGTTCCCCGCCGACGAGTCCCGCGCCTCCGACGCGTCGGAACCCAACCCTTATCTTCAGGCCGGCGATTCGGTCGATTTTGACCTGGGCGCGTTTTCGCCCGCCGCCGAGGAAGACGCCGAGCTCGCTGCCGGCGACGAGGCCCTCACCGCCCAGCTCACCGCTGAAAACGAGCCCCTGGCCGAGGCCGAGCCGCAGGAGGAGGAAAACCCCAAATTCGCGCCCGGCGAGGTCATTCACGACGTGGCCACGGTGCGGGGTATGTATCAGAACTACTTTCTGGACTACGCCTCCTACGTGATTCTGGAGCGCGCCGTGCCCGCCATTGAGGACGGCCTCAAGCCCGTGCAGCGCCGCATCCTGCACGCCATGAAGGAGATGGACGATGGCCGCTTCAACAAAGTGGCCAACGTGATTGGCCAAACCATGCAGTACCATCCCCACGGCGACGCCAGCATCGGCGACGCCATGGTGAACCTGGGCCAGAAGGACCTGCTCATCGAAACCCAGGGCAACTGGGGCGACGTGCGCACCGGCGACGGCGCGGCGGCCCCGCGCTATATCGAGGCCCGCCTGAGCAAGTTTGCCCTCGACGTAGTGTTCAACCCCGACACCACCGAGTGGCAGCTCAGCTACGACGGCCGCAAGCGTGAGCCCACCACGCTGCCCGTCAAGTTCCCGCTACTGCTGGCGCAGGGTGTGGAAGGCATTGCCGTGGGCCTGAGCACCAAGATTATGCCCCACAACTTCTGCGAGTTGTGCCAGGCCAGTATTGCGGTGCTGCGCGGCAAGGAGGTGCAACTGCTGCCAGATTTCTCCACCGGGGGCCTGTGCGACGCGACGCACTATAACTCGGGGATGCGTGGGGCCAAAATCCGGCTGCGCGCCACCATCGAGAAGGTGGACAAAACGCTGCTCATCATCCGCGATATTCCCTACGGCTCCACCACTACGGCGCTGATGGAAAGCATCGTGAAGGCCAGCGAGGCCAATAAAATCAAGATTAAGAAGGTGGTGGACAACACGGCGGCCGTGGTGGAGATCCAGGTGCAGCTGCCAGCCGGCGTCTCGCCCGACCTCACCATGGACGCGCTGTATGCTTTCACCGACTGCGAAATCAGCATCTCGCCCAATACCTGCGTCATTATTGACGATAAACCCCGCTTTGTGGGCGTGGAGGACGTACTGCGCCAGAGTACTAAGGCCACGGTGCGCCTGCTGGAACGCGAGCTGGAAATCCGGCAGGAGGAGCTGTGGGAGCGGTGGCACAATGCTTCGTTGGAGAAGATTTTCATTGAAAACCGCATCTACCGCCGCATCGAGGAAGCCGAAACCTGGGCGCAAATCCTGGAAACCATCGACGCGGGCCTGAGGAAATTCGTGCGCGTGGACGGCGACAAGCCCAAGGCCAACGACCAGCGCGTGGTGCTGCGCCGCCCCGTGACGGAGGACGACCTGACGCGCCTGACCGAAATCCGCATCAAGCGCATCAGCAAGTTCGATGGCTTCAAGGCCGACGATTACCTGCAAAAGCTGACCGACGAGCTAGCCGAGGTGGCCGACCACCTGGCCAACCTCACCCGCTACGCCGTAGCCTACTTCGAGGGCCTGCTGAAGAAGTACGGCGCAGGCCGCGAGCGCAAAACGCAGCTCCGCACCTTCGACGTGGTGACGGCCCAGAAGGTGGCCGTGGCCAACCAGAAGCTGTACGTAAACCGCCAGGACGGCTTTGTGGGCTTTGGGCTGAAGAAGGACGAGTTCGTGTGCGACTGCTCAGACCTCGACGACATCATTGCTATCAAGCGCGACGGTACGTTTGTGGTGAGCCGCATTGCGGAGAAAACCTTCGTGGGCAAGGACATCCTGCACGTCGGCGTGTACAACAAGAACGACGACCGGCTGGTGTACAACATGGTGTATGTGGACGGGGCCTCGGGTATCAGCTTCGCTAAGCGCTTCCTTGTCTCGGGTATCACCCGCGACAAGGCCTACGACCTGACCAAGGGCACCAAAGGCACCAAAATCCTGTACCTCACGGCCAACCCCAACTCGGAAAGCGAGATTGTGACCATCCAGCTCAGCGACAAGGCCGCGGCCCGGGTAAAGCAGTTCGACTTCGACTTCGCCGAGCTGGCCATCAAGGGCAAGGGCTCGATGGGCAACATCGTGACCAAGCAGCTCATCAAGAAAATTGCCCAGAAGAGCCGGGGCGACAGCACGTTGGGCGGCCGCGAAACCTTCTTCGACGCCGTAGTGGGCCGCCTCAACACCGCCGGCCACGGCCGCTACCTGGGGGCCTTCGACACCGACGAAACGGTGCTGGTGGTGTTCCGCAACGGCAGCTACGAGCTGACCACGCCCGACCCGGGCAACCATTACGACGTGCCCAACATTGTACTGCTGCGCAAGTACGACCCTGAAACGGTGCTCAGTGCGGTGTATATGGATGGCGATACGAAGATCCACTACGTCAAGCGTTTCCGTATCGAAACTAGTACGCTGGGCAAGCCTTTTACCTTCATCACCGAAACCAAGGGCTCGAAGCTACTGGCCATTACAGCTCATCCCGAGCCGCTGGTGGAAGCGAAAGTGCAGAAAGACAAGAAGGGCGATAAGGAAACCGAGAAAATCGGCCTGCACGAGTTCATTGACGTAAAGGGCTGGAAGGCCATGGGCAACAAGCTGAACTACTACAAAATCCACGCCCTGGACCTGCTTACCGACGAGGGCCCCGAGCCCCAGCGCCGCGAGGCCGCACGCAAGCGCGCCGCCGGGGCCCCCACGCCCGACGCTGCCGAAACCGCCGTGCTCGATGAAGGTACCGTGGCCGTAACGGCCGAGGAAGTAGCTCAGGCCCGCGAAGTGGCCAGCCGCTCTAAGGCGCAATTGGGCTTGTTTTAGCAGCTGTGCGCGGCGGCGGGCTTAGGCAGTGGGGGAGGTGGCTGGGGCGGGCCGTGCTGGCGTGCGGCCTCGCGGGCGCGGGGGGACCGGCAATGGCCCAGCAGCCGGCCGTGCCTGGGGCCCCCGCGCCTGCGCCGGCCGAAGCGCCCCCCGCCGCCCCGCCCGATACGGTGGTGGGTGACCCGATGGCCGTGCGCCAAAAGCTGTTCGACGCCGTGCGGCTCGTCAACCGCTACAAGGATTCGGAGGCGCTGGCCGCGTACCAGAACGTGCTTAAAATTGACCCGGTGCACTACCTGGCCCTGTGGCAGGCGGCCGTGCTGAGTGTGAAAATAGGGGCCCGGTACTCCGACGAAACCCGCAAAGCGGCCTACTTCACCGCCGCTGCCCGCTACGCCGACCGGGCCCTGGCCCTACGCCCCGAGGGCGGAGAGAGCAACTACGCCGCCGCGCTGGCCTTGTTTAGCCAGGCGGGTTTGTACCGCTCGGAAAACCGCCTGGCGGCATTCCGCGACTTGCGCTCCTACGTGTTCCTGGCCGTGGCCCAGCGCCCCGACCTGCCCGAAGCCTGGCAGCTGCTGGGCCGCTGGCAGTACCGCGTGGGCCACTACAACGTACTGGAGCGCATTTATAGTAAAGTCTTGTTGGGCGGGGTGCCACCCGGCGGCAGCGTGGCCGATGCCATGCGCAGCCTCGAAACGGCCATCCGGCTGGATTCGATGCGGGCCTCGTTTTATTACGACCTCGCCCGCATGTACCGCTATCAGGGCCGCCGCCGCAGCGCCGTGGCCCTGCTGCAAAAAGCCGTGCGCCTGCCCACTTTCACCAGCGAAGACCTGACTATCAACCGCTTGTGCCAGCAGCTGCTGGAGCCCCTGCAACGGGCTACCACCCGCCGCGCCCAGCGGCAGCTGCGGATTCGGCAGGGGGCCGCCGCCGCCGCCGGGGCCCCGCCTGCCGTGCCAGGGCCCTAAGGGCGCAGCGGGCCGTACTTTTGGGCATGCGTTGCGCGCCGTTTATTTTGCTTGCCGGGCTGCTGGCCACGGCGCTGGGGCTCCCAGGCTGCCAATCGGCCCCCGCCGAGCGGCCCGATACCCTCGTGGACTTGGCCACCGTGCAGAGTGGGCCCCGCGTGCAGGCCGATGAGCTGGATGGGGCCCTTCGCCAGCAGCCGGGCAATGTGGCTCTGCTCTCGCGCCGCGCCGCCCTGCGCCTGGCCGCTGGCCAGCCCACCGCCGCCCTGCGCGATGCCTCCGCTGCCCTCGACCTGACCGACGACGACGACGGTCCCCTGTACTTTCTGCAGGCCCGGGCCCTGCGGATGCTGGGCCGCCTGCCCGAAGCCCTGGCCGCCGCCCGCCAAGCGGCCGATAATGGCTTCACGGGGCCCGAGCTACCGCTGCTGGTGGGCGAAACCCATTTGGCGGCCCGCAACTACCCCGCCGCCCTCGACAACCTCGACCGGGCCCTGCGCCTCGACCCCGACCAGCCGGCGGCGCTGTTCTACAAAGGCTTGGCCTACGCCGCTTCGGCCGATACCGTCCAGGCCCTCGATTACTTACGGGCGGCCCTGGCCCGCGAGCCGCGCCAGCCGGAGATTTTGCACCAGCTGGCCTTTCTCTACAACGCCCTGCGCGACCCCGAGCAAGCCGTACGCTACGCCGCCCGTGGCCTGCGCCTCGACACCGCCTCCGGGGCCCTGCACTACGACTACGGCCGCCAGCTGGAGCTAAAGGGCGTGACCGACAGCGCCGCCTGGTTCTACCGCCGCGCCCTGGTGCTGGACACCACGCAGTACCGGGCCGATTACCGCCTGGCGCTGGCCGCCGGGGCCCACGGCCAGCGCCCGGCCACCCTCATCCCGCACCTGGCCCGTGCCCTGCGCCGCAATCCGCGCCTGCCCGAAGCCCGCGCCCTGCTGGCCGAAGCCCTTGAAGCTCATAACCAATTGCCCGCCGCCCTGGCTCAGTACCGCCTGCTGGTGGCCGAAAACCCGGGTAATGCGCACTGGACTTTTAAGGTGTGGAAGGTGGGTAACCGCGCCCGCCTGCTGCTGCCCGATAGCCTGCGCCCGGCCCCGCTCTACTACCCGGGGCCCCCGCGGGCCCAGCCCCCGGCCGTGGCACCCCTAGCCCCTCGTTAGGCGGCCTACCGCCGCAGTGGCGCACAGGCGCGCAAGGAGGCCAAACACTATCCAAACTCCCAGCCGCACCGGCTACGTGAACTGGCAGGCCGTTTGACTAATGCCCGAACCCGTGAGCCGCGCCCGTAGCAAGTGCGGTAAGGAATCGGATGAATTGGGGCCCGGCGTCTGCGCCGCCCGCGGCTTGTTTGCGTTGCCATTCCCGGCTCCATCCACTCCGTACGTGCAGGCACTCCCTGCCTCGGGCGTAACTTGCGCCTGCTTTGCGCTCATCGCGGGCACTAGTTATGCTGCATATTACCCTTCCCGACGGCTCGCCCCGCGAGCTACCCGACCACGCCACCGGCTACGACCTGGCCGCTTCCATCTCCGAGGGCCTGGCCCGCAACGCTTTGGCCGTCAACGTGAACGGCGAAGTACGCGACCTGCACCGCCCCCTGCCCGACCAGGCAAGCGTGGCCATCCTCACCTGGAACGATGATGCCGGCAAAGCCACTTACTGGCACTCCTCGGCCCACTTGATGGCGGAAGCGTTGGAGGCCTTATATCCCGGCGTGAAGCTGGCCATTGGCCCGGCCGTCGAAAATGGCTTTTACTACGACGTAGACCTCGGCGAAGGCCGTACCATCAGTAGCACCGAGTTTCCCGAAATCGAGAAGAAGATGGTGGAGCTGGCCAAGGCCAAAAGCCAGTACGTGCGCCGCGAAGTGCCCAAGGCCGAGGCCATTGCCTACTTCACCGAGAAGCAGGACCCCTATAAGCTGGAATTGATTGACGGCCTCGAAGACGGCCAGATCACGTTCTACACCCAGGGCAATTTTACCGACCTTTGCCGGGGGCCCCACATTCCTGACACCAGCACCATCAAGGCCGCGAAGCTTATGAACGTGGCCGGGGCCTATTGGCGCGGCGATGAGAAAAATAAGCAGCTTACCCGCCTCTACGGCATCACGTTTCCCAAGGCCAAGGAGCTCACCGAGTACCTGGAGCGCCTGGAGGAAGCCAAGCGCCGCGACCATCGTAAGTTAGGCAAAGAGTTGAAGCTCTTCGCGTTCAGCGAGCGGGTGGGGGCCGGCCTGCCGCTATGGCTGCCCAAGGGCACGGCCCTGCGCGAGCGCCTCGAACAGTTCCTGCGCAAGGCCCAGGTGAAGGCCGGTTACCAGCCCGTCGTCACGCCTCACATCGGGTCCAAGGAGCTGTACGTCACCAGCGGCCACTACGAAAAGTACGGGGCCGACTCGTTCCAGCCCATCCGCACGCCCAACCCCGGCGAGGAGTTCTTCCTCAAGCCGATGAACTGCCCTCACCACTGCGAAATTTACAAAACGGAGCCTCGCAGCTACCGCGACCTGCCGGTGCGCTACGCCGAATTCGGCACCGTGTACCGCTACGAGCAATCGGGCGAGCTGCACGGCCTCACCCGTGTGCGCGGCTTCACCCAGGACGATGCCCATATCTTCTGCCGCCCCGACCAGGTGAAGGACGAGTTTAAGAAGGTGATTGACTTGGTGTTGTACGTCTTCAAGGCCCTGGGCTTCGAAGACTACACCGCCCAAATTAGCCTGCGCGACCCCGAGAATAAAACCAAGTATATCGGCTCCGACGAGAACTGGGCCCTGGCCGAAAGCGCCATCCAGGAAGCCGCCGCCGAAAAAGGCCTTATCACCGTCACGGAACTGGGCGAGGCGGCCTTCTACGGCCCCAAGCTCGACTTCATGGTGCGCGATGCGCTGGGCCGCCGCTGGCAGCTGGGCACCATTCAGGTAGACTACAACCTGCCCGAACGCTTTGACCTGGAGTACGTAGCGTCCGACAACACTAAGCAGCGCCCCGTGATGCTGCACCGGGCCCCCTTCGGCTCGCTGGAGCGTTTTGTAGCGGTTCTTATTGAGCACTGCGCTGGTAATTTCCCGCTCTGGCTCACGCCTGAGCAGTTCATCGTGCTGCCCATTTCCGACAAGTTTATTGACTACGCCTACGAGGTGAAAGCCCAGTTGGAAGCCGCCGACCTGCGTGGCACTGTGGATGCCCGCGACGAGCGCATTGGCCGTAAAATCCGCGACGCGGAATTGGCTAAGACCCCGTACTTATTAGTCGTAGGGGAGAAGGAGGCCGAAGCTGGGGCCGTCGGCGTGCGCCGCCACGGCGAAGGCGACTTGGGGGCCCTGTCGGTGGCCGATTTTATCGCCAGCGTGCAAAGCCAGGTAGCCGCAGCCATCTAAAACAGCGTGCGCCAGTGCCCTGGTTTTCAGTAAACGAGCCGCCGGAACCCCGCTATCTGGGCCCCTGGCGGCCTCGTTTATGGAAAGTTAACCGTGCTGGTTTGCCTTTACGAATAAAAATAACGATATTTGCCCCCTGATTGCCAGGGGTTACTCAGGCCAATCAGCCCTAAAATCTATTCTCAGCCACTTTTTTCGCAGGAGGACCAAACCATAGCAACCCCGAATCGTCGGTACGTGCCCCGCCAGCAGGTGGAGGAGCCGTTCAAAATCAACCAGAAGATCCTGGCCCGCGA
Source organism: Hymenobacter nivis (assembly GCF_003149515.1). Classification (NCBI taxonomy): domain Bacteria; kingdom Pseudomonadati; phylum Bacteroidota; class Cytophagia; order Cytophagales; family Hymenobacteraceae; genus Hymenobacter; species Hymenobacter nivis. The sequence continues at coordinate 1,388,481 of NZ_CP029145.1, read as the reverse complement.
AGTCCGCCTAGTTGGCGACAACGTGCCCCAGGGTGTGTACACCACAGACCAAGCCCGTAAAATGGCTCAGGAGCAAAACCTCGACCTCGTCGAGATTTCGCCCACGGCCACGCCGCCCGTTTGCCGCGTCATCGACTACTCGAAATTTAAGTACGAGCAGAAGAAGAAAACCCGCGAGCTAAAGGCCAAGCAAACCAAGGTTGTCCTCAAGGAAATTCGTTTCGGACCCAACACCGACGAGCACGATTTTGCTTTCAAGGTGAAGCACGCCCAGGAATTTTTGCGCGAAGGCGCAAAAATCAAGAGCTATGTGCACTTCGTCGGCCGGAGCATTGTGTTTAAAGAGCGGGGCGAAATCCTGCTGCTCAAATTTGCCCAGGCCCTTGAGGACCTCGCTAAAGTAGAGCAACTCCCCAAGCTCGAAGGCAAACGGATGTTTCTCTACCTTGCACCCAAAGCCGCTATCGTAGCCAAGCCCGCCGCGAAACCCGCTGCTGCCGGCGACAAGCCGGAGAAAAAGGCCCCCAAGCCGGCCGCTGCCCAAGAGGCTGCGCCGCAGGAAGCCGAAGCCCCGGCCACCGCGGAGGCCGATACTGAATAGCATATCCGGTTGCGGATGGCTTCCCGGCCCACGGTCGGTCAGCAATCAACAAACAATCAACAACCACCCCAAACCCCACTACAATGCCGAAAGTAAAGACGAAATCCGGTGCTAAGAAGCGGTTCACGCTCACCGGCTCGGGCAAGGTGAAGCGGAAGCACGCCTATAAATCGCACATTCTGACCAAGAAGAGCACCAAGCGCAAGCGTAACCTTACCCATGCCGGCCTCGTGAGCAGCGCCGACATGAACCGGGTGAAACAAATGCTGAACATCTAATTTTAGTGGTCAGTTGCTCGTTGTCAGTTGCTAGGTCTTCCTAAATACTGTCATTTGAGGCTAACAACTGACAACGAATAACTGACAACGAGCAACTGACAACCAAACAATCACCAGGCTTCCGGCCGCAATTCCAAGCCACTGCCGCCGTGCAGTGACGCCGGCTGCCAAAAACAATCTAGGTTATGCCAAGAAGTGTCAACCACGTGGCCTCGCGCCACCGCCGCAAAAAAATCATGCGTTTGGCGAAAGGCTATTACGGCCGTCGCAAAAACGTGTGGACCGTTGCCAAGAACGCCGTTGAGAAAGGCTTACTTTACGCCTACCGCGACCGCAAGGTAAAGAAGCGCGAATTCCGCGCCCTTTGGATTCAGCGTATTAATGCCGGTGCTCGCCAGCACGGCCTGTCGTATTCGCAATTGATGGGCGGTTTGAAGAAGGCTGGCATTGAACTGAACCGCAAGGTGCTGGCCGACCTCGCCCTGAACCACCCGGTTGCCTTCCAGGGCATTGTGGAGAAGATTAAATAATCCACGCCCGGCCCCATTACCACCAGGAAAACGCCGGTGCCGCAAGGCGCGGCGTTTTCTTGCTTCGGGGGAGTTTTAGCACTGCCTCTTATCAAGCAAGCTTCACGCTGGATTTGAACTCCTGGGCCATAAAAAAACCGTCCTGGCACAAGGCCAACACGGTTTTTAAACGTAGCGGGAGGCGGGTACGATCCGCCGACCTCAGGGTTATGAATCCTGTGCTCTAACCAACTGAGCTACCCCGCCGGGTTTTATGGGTGCAAAGGTAATGAAAAAATGGCTTTCCCGCAAATAGGGCCCCAATATTGTAGATTTTTCTGTGTCACTGGCCCTTTACTGGGTCGGGATCCTCGTTCTTAATTGTTTAGTGCCATGGCTATGCCTGATACCCAAACCAAAACGCGGTTTGTGGGGGATTTCTCCATCAATGCCTCGCCTAAAATTCTGTTTCCTTACTTGGCTACGGCTGCGGGCCTGGCCCGGTGGTTTTGCGACGATGTGAACCACGTAGCGGGTGGGCGATTGAACTTTGTGTGGGACCGCGAGAACCACTACGCAGAAGTTGGGCCCCAGCGCCTCAACCGTGCCGCGCGCTACGTGTTTTCGGGGCCAGAGCATGCCATCTCGGCCGATCCCAGCTACGTGGAATTCACCCTGCACTCGTCGGAAGTGACGGACGAGGTGTTTTTGCACGTCGTGGACTATTCCTCGGCCCAAGCCGCTGAACAGCGCGAGCTCTGGGACGGGCTCGTGGCCAGACTGCGCGAGCAAGTAGGGGGCTAGGTGTATAGTCCCAGGGGATGGGAAAGGGGACTTTTGTCGTAGCTTTCAGGCAACTCGATGGGAAAAGTACCACACGGCTGCGCCACCACAACGCCGGCAACCCGGCGCCTTATCCAGCAAAGTACAGAAGGCGTACAAACGCTAGCCAAGCGCCTGGGCCTGACCCAGGGCACCGTGCGCAAGTGGCGGCGGCGTACCAGTACGGAAGAGGCTGTGCGCGGCCCCAAACCGGCCTCCACTGGGCTCACCCCCGCGGAAGAGGCGGCCGTTGTACTCTTCCGCCAGCACACGCTGCTGCCACTCGATGACTGCCTCTATGCCTTGCAGGAGACGCTTCCGCACCTGAGCCGCTCGGCCCTGCACCGCTGCTTCCAACGCCACGGCATCAGCCGCTTACCCCCAGCCGACGAGCCGGCAGCCGGGGCGGGTAAGGCGCTGTTTAAGGCCTACGAGCTGGGCTACCTGCACGTGGATTTTGCCGAAGTCCAGACCGAAGAAGGCAAGCAGTATTTATTCGTGGCCATTGACCGCACCAGCAAGCTGGCCTTCGCCGAGTTACAGCTACAGGCCACGCAGGCCATCGCCACGGACTTTTTGCGCCGGGTCTTGCCGCAGATTCCCTACAAGGTGCATAAGCTGTTGACGGACAACGGTATTCAATTCCGAAACTTACCGCATCATACGAAAGTCGGTCGCCATCCTTTCGGTCAGCTCTGCGACGAGTGGGGCATCGAGCAGCGCTTTACCAAGCCGGCTCACCCCTGGACCAATGGGCAGGTAGAGCGGATGAACCGGACGGTGAAGGAGGCCACGATTAAGCAGTTTCACTACGAGACGAGCGCGCAGTTAGACAGTCACTTACAAGCCTTTTTGCTGGCTTACAACTACGCCAAGCGGCTCAAGCGCTTGAAGGGCCTAACCCCGCACGAATTTATTTGTGCGGAATGGCGAAAAAATCCTACTATCTTTCATCGCGATCCAACCCGCGACCCCCTTCCCCATACACCGGGACCATACAGCTAGGGCCCTCACGCACGATTTGGCCGCTTGCCCCGTTGGTAGGGCGTGGTTGCGTTATTGTTTGGCCCTGCGCATGATCAAGAAACTCGATAAGCTAATTTTAAAGGCCTTCGCCGGGCCGTTCCTGCTCACGTTTGCAGTAGTGCAGTTCATTCTGCTCACTCAAACGCTGCTCAAGTACCTCGACGACATCATTGGCAAGGACCTGGGCCTGCCGGTTATTGGCAAGCTGCTATTTTTCCTGAGCGTGCTGATTGTGCCCACTTCGTTGCCACTGGCCGTGCTGCTCTCGTCGCTGATGACGTACGGCAGCATGGGCGAGCACCACGAGCTGACGGCCATTAAGGCCTCAGGTATTGCCCTCACGCGCATCCTGCGGCCGGTGTTGGTGGTAAGCCTAGGCCTGTTGCTGGCCTCGTTTTGGTTCAACAAAACGGTGGTGCCCAAGGCCAACCTCAAAGCCTACAGCTTGCTGTGGGATGTGCGCCAGCAAAAACTCGCCCTTGACATCCGCGAAGGTGTGTTCTACGGCGGCATCCCGGGCTACACCATTAAGGTGGACCGCAAGACGGGCCCCAACAAAGACCGCTTGCACGGGGTGATGATTTACAACCATACCCAGCAGAGTGGCAACTATACCGTGATGCTGGCCGATTCGGGCCGCATGTTCACGCGCTTCAATGGGGCCTACCTGGGCCTGGAGCTTTTCCACGGCCACAACTACGTAGAGCAGCCCGACGCCCAGAACCGCGCCGGGGCCAGCTTCATCCGCCAGGGTTTTGACCACAACGTGGTGACGTTCTCACTGGCCTCGTTCGACCTCAACCGCACGAAGGAAGAGCTCTTCCAGACCAACCGGATGATGCTCACCATCCCGCAGCTGCGCGCCGGTACCGATTCTATTCAGCGCAGCCTGGGCCTGGCGCGCCAGCAAATGCCCCGCCAGCTCGATGCCTACTACACGTACCTGCGCTTCGACACGCTGGGGGCGGCGGCTAGCCGCCGGGTGGCCAATTGGCAAGTACCGGTGCGCCGCTTGCCCAAGCTGACGGCCCCCATGGTGGAGCAGGCGGCCACCCGGGCCCGTAACCTGCGCGAGTCGTTCAAGGTCACCGCCGATAAACTCGATAACCTGGCCCGTGACTCGGCCCAGTACCGCGTCGAGATTTATAACAAGTATGCCCAGTCGGTGGCCGTGTTGCTCATGTTCCTGATTGGGGCCCCGTTGGGGTCCATCATCAAGAAGGGTGGCTTGGGTGTGCCCATCCTGGTGTCCATTTTGTTCTTTATTGTGTACTACGTGCTCACCATCACGGGCACTAAGTACGCCAAGGAGTTTGTGCTGCCTGTGGGCGTAGGCGTGTGGATGGCCAACCTGGTGCTGCTGCCTGTGGGGCTATTTTTATTGTTCCAGGCTTACAACGACTCGGGTTTGCTGGAAGTAGACTTTTGGCGGCGGCTGCCCCGGCGCCTGGGCCTGCCGGGCCTGCGCCGGATCACAAAGCCCGAGGGCGAAGAATAGGGCCCCGGGGCAATTTTTGTTGCCAATTATTTAATTAAACGGCATACCTTTGCGACACCCCGAAATGCGGGATGCATTTTTTCATTTTTTAAATCCAAGACGGGGCCCAGCCCTATCCGCCGATGAAACTGACCACCGAAACAAAACAGGAGATTTTCGAAAAGAATAGCCTGCAACACGTTAAAACCGATACCGGCTCGGCCGAGGCTCAGATTGGCCTCTTCACCCACCGCATCAACCACCTGACGGAGCACTTGAAGGTGAATAAAAAAGACCACAGCACCCGCTTGGGTCTGCTGAAACTGGTGGGCAAGCGCCGCCGCATGTTGGACTACCTCCAGCACCGCGAAATCAACCGCTACCGCGCCATTATCAAAGAGCTGGGCATCCGTAAGTAAGTCCAATGCTTGAGAGTAGGGAGCCTTCCAGTGGGAGGTTCCCTACTCTTTTTTTTGCCTGTTGCGAGAAGTGAGTCGGGAGCAATAAGCTGCGCTTTTGCGTTCAGCGGTTACGCCACGCTCCCACCCCGCGGTTCTCACTTCTCCTGTCTCTTATTCTCTCTTCTCCAACTGAATGCCCGCTCCCCACGCTATTATTAAAACCCTGGCCTTGCCCGACGGCCGCCAGATCTCCATTGAAACCGGCAAGCTGGCCAAATTTGCCGACGGGGCCGTAGTGGTTCGCCTCGGCGATACCATGCTGCTGGCCACCGTGGTATCGGCCCCCAGCCAGCGCGACGGCGTTGATTTTCTGCCCCTGTCGGTTGACTACCAAGAGAAATTCGGCTCGGCTGGCAAAATCCCCGGCTCGTTTCAGCGCCGCGAAGGCCGCCTGTCGGACTACGAAATCCTGATTTGCCGCCTCGTCGACCGCATCCTGCGGCCGATGTTCCCCAAGGACTACCACTACGAGGTGCAGGTGATGATCACCCTTATCTCGGCCGATAAAGAGGTGCAGCCGGATGCCCTGGCGGCCTTGGCGGCTTCGGCCGCGCTCTCAATTTCGGACATTCCGTTTGCCGGCCCGATTTCGGAAGTGCGCGTGGCCCGCATCGACGGCCAGTTTCAGATCAACCCCAAAACCAGCGACCTGAAGCGCGCCGACATGGACCTCATCGTGGGTGCTACCGGCGACTCGGTGGCCATGGTGGAAGGCGAGATGCATGAGGTGAGCGAGGAGGAAATGGTGGCCGCCATTGCCTTCGGCCACGAGGCCATCAAGGCCCAGGTGCAATTGCAGAAGGATTTGGCTGAGGCCGTGGGCCGTACGCCAGAGTCGCAGCCCCGCGAGTACCCGAAGTACGAGGAAAACGACGCGCTGAAGCAGCTCATTCACCAGGGCATCTACCAGGGCGCCTACGATGTGGCTCGGGGGGGCAACACCAGCAAAGCCGGCCGTAAGGAAGGCTTTACTGGGGTGAAAAAAGCGTTTCTTGACAAGCTTTTGGCCGAGCAGCCCGAGCTAGACATGAAGATGTTCAGCCGCTACTACTCGTCGGCTGAGAAGAAGGCCATCCGCGACATGATGGTGAAAGACCGGGTACGCCTCGATGGCCGCCAGCTGACGGAAATTCGCCCCATCTGGTCGGAAATTAACTACCTGCCGGGGGCCCACGGTTCAGCTATCTTCACCCGTGGCGAAACCCAGAGCCTGACCACGGCCACGCTTGGCACCAAGCTCGACGAGCAGATTGTGGACCAGCCCCTGACCAAGGGCTACTCGAAGTTCATGTTGCACTACAACTTCCCCGGTTTCTCGACTGGTGAGGTGAAACCCAACCGTGGCGCCGGCCGCCGCGAAATCGGCCACGGCAACCTGGCTATGCGCAGCCTAAAGCAAGTGCTGCCCCCCGATGACGAAAACCCCTACACCATCCGCATCGTGTCGGACATCCTGGAGTCGAACGGCTCCAGCTCAATGGCGACGGTGTGCGCCGGTTCGCTGGCGCTGATGGACGCCGGTGTGAAAGTGCGCGCCGCCGTGGCCGGCATTGCCATGGGCCTCGTGCAGGACAAGGAAACTGGCGAGTACGCCGTGCTTTCGGATATTCTGGGTGATGAGGATCACCTCGGCGACATGGACTTTAAGGTGACGGGCACCGAGAAAGGCATTTGCGCTTGCCAGATGGACATTAAAATCCAGGGCCTGAGCAATGAGATTCTGACCGCTGCCCTGCACCAGGCCCGCGAAGGCCGCCTGCACATTCTGCGCGAAATGGCCAAAACCATCGACGCGCCGGCTGCTGAGTTGAAGGCCCATACGCCCCGCTCGCATAAAATGCTGATTGACAAAGAATTCATCGGTGCCATCATCGGGCCGGGCGGCAAGGTTATCCAGCAGATCCAGAAGGATACCAACGCCACGGTGATCATCGAGGAGAAGGACGAGAAAGGTCACGTGAGCATTTACGCGGCCAACCAGACCGATATGCAGGGAGCCATCGACCGCATCCGGGCCATTGCGGCACAGCCGGAAATCGGCGAAACTTACAAAGGCAAGGTGCGCAGCATCCAGCCCTACGGCGCGTTCGTGGAGATTATGCCTGGCAAAGACGGGTTGCTGCACATCTCGGAAGTGACGCACGAGCGCATCCAAAGCCTTGAAGGCTTGCTGGAAGTGGGCCAGGAGATTGACGTGAAACTGGTGGACATTGATAAGAAAACCGGCAAGTACCGCCTCTCGCGGAAAGTGCTGCTGCCGAAGCCTGAGGGCGCGGCTGCGGACAACGGCCAAGCGTAACGCTAAGCCCGAACTTTCATCAAAGGAAGCCTGTTGATTCCCTTTGACTCCCGGCCTATCGTTAGCTTTTATTCTTTGTCAACTATTAACCCTGGTTATCGCCTTTACCTCTTTCCATGAGACAGTTAAAAATCAGCAAGCAGATTACCAACCGCGAAAGCCAGTCGCTGGATAAGTACCTCCAGGAGATTGGCCGAGTGGATTTGCTCACCCCCGACGAGGAGGTGACCCTGGCCCAGCGCATCCGCGACGGGGACCAGCAGGCGCTGGAAAAGCTTACCAAAGCCAACCTGCGCTTCGTGGTGTCGGTGGCAAAACAGTATCAAAACCAAGGGCTTAGCCTCGGTGACCTCATCAACGAGGGAAACCTGGGTTTGATTAAAGCTGCCAAACGTTTCGACGAAACCCGTGGCTTTAAGTTTATCTCGTACGCCGTATGGTGGATTCGCCAATCCATCCTCCAAGCCTTGGCCGAGCAGAGTCGCATTGTGCGCCTGCCCTTGAATCGAGTAGGCTCGCTGAACAAAATCAGCAAGTCATTTTCGGAGCTGGAGCAGAAGTTTGAGCGCGAGCCCTCGCCTGAGGAAATTGCTGAAGTGCTGGAGCTGACCACCTCGGAAGTAGTGGACACGCTCAAGATTTCAGGCCGCCACGTGTCGGTGGACGCGCCGTTTGTGCAAGGCGAAGAAAACCGCTTGCTCGACGTGCTCGAAAACGAAGACGAAGAGTCGCCCGATATGGCCCTGATGAACGACTCGCTCCGCAAGGAAGTGCAGCGGGCTCTGAGCACGCTCACTAAGCGCGAGGCTGACGTTATCACCCTGTATTTCGGGCTGAACGGCGAAGCTGCGCTGACGCTGGAAGAGATTGGCGAGAAGTTTAACCTGACCCGCGAGCGGGTGCGTCAGATCAAAGAAAAGGCTATTCGCCGCCTGCGCCACACCTCGCGCTCGAAGGCGCTGAAGCCTTATTTAGGTTAATTCCACTTAATTTTGCAATGCATGAAACCCCAGCTGTAAGGTTGGGGTTTTTTGCTAGCGGCGGGGTTGTCGGCGTCGCATTGTTTCTTACACATTTTTGGGGCCCCGGGCCCCATGCTATGGCCCCAAGGGCCCTCATCACAACATGTCTAAACACCATAAGTGCCTGATTATTGGTTCGGGCCCTGCAGGTTACACCGCAGCCATTTACGCAGCCCGGGCCAACATGGCCCCCGTAATGTACATGGGCCTGCAGCCCGGTGGGCAACTCACCATCACGAGTGATGTGGAGAATTTCCCTGGTTACCCCGACGGTATAATGGGCCCCGAGATGATGGAGGACCTGAAAAAACAGGCCACTCGCTTCGGTACCGACATCCGCTACGGCATTGCCACGAAGGTGGATTTCTCAGGGCACCCGCACAAAATTACCATCGATGAAACGGTAGAATTGACGGCCGACGCCGTAATTATTGCCACCGGAGCCTCGGCCAGGTGGCTGGGGCTGCCGTCGGAAGCTAGGCTGAACGGCTCGGGCGTGTCGGCATGCGCCGTGTGCGACGGTTTCTTCTACCGGGGCCAGGAGGTGGCTATTGTGGGCGCCGGAGACACGGCCGCGGAGGAAGCTACCTACTTGGCTAATTTGGCCAGCAAGGTGACCATGATTGTGCGGAAAAGCGAGATGAAAGCCTCGAAAATTATGCAAAAGCGCGTACTCGACAACCCCAAGATCGAGGTGCTGTTTAACACGGCCACCGATGAGATTCTGGGCGAGCATGCCGTGGAAGGCGTGCGGGTAAAAAACCTGCTGACCCACGAAACGCGGGAAATCGCGCTGACGGGCTTTTTTGTGGCCATTGGGCACGATCCGAACTCCAAGATATTCCAGCCCTACTTGCACCACGACGAGCAGGGCTACCTCAAGACGCTGCCCGGTACAAGCAAAACCAACGTTGATGGCGTATTTGCCTGCGGTGACGTGCAGGATTTCACCTACCGCCAAGCCGTGACGGCGGCTGGCACCGGCTGCATGGCTGCCCTCGACGCCGAGCGTTACTTGGCGACCATGGGCCTGCATTAATTCTGGTTTTCGCTTTGCTTCCCTGCTTTTGCTGAGTTTTCACTTAAAATTTTGGCGCCCTGTGGTGCTGGCTGTGTTGCTGCTGGCTGGCTTGGGCACTACCCCGGTGGGGGCCCAGGGCCGCCGGCCCACGCATCCCAAGAATGAGCGTACTGGCCGGCGGTCGGACTTTTTCCGGGTGAAAACCCCGCGCATGAAGTACGTGCGGCCCGACACCACGACGATCATCGAAACGGAGGAAATCCACGACGATAACTCCGACGCGGCCAAGTCGTTGCGCTTCAACCCGGCCAAGAAGCTGAGCATTGTGAGCGAGGACACCACCACGCTCAACGAGGGCGGGCAGGAGATTGTGGAAATGTCGGAGGAAGTACTCATCGACTCGTCGTGGGTGAAGGTGGCGGGCTATTATTCCATCTGGGACACGCACAGCATCAACCCCTACCACGTGGACGGCCGCCGCTTCCGCGACTCGGTGAACCTGAAGCTGACGGACACCAGCCGCGAGCGGTTCAGCCAGATGCCGATGGCGGCGACGCCCATCACGTCGGGCTTCGGCTTTCGGGGCTACCGTTGGCACTTTGGCGTTGACCTAGACCTGGAAACCGGCGATTCGGTGAAGACCGTGTTCGACGGCGTGGTGCGCATTAGCAAGTGGGACGGCTCGGGCTACGGCAACTACCTGCTTGTGCGCCACTACAACGGCCTCGAAACGCTGTACGGCCACCTCAGTAAGGCCCTGGTGCCGGTGGGTACTTTTGTGAAGGCGGGCCAGCTCATTGCCTACGGCGGCAGCACGGGTCACAGCTCGGGCTCGCACCTGCACTTCGAGGTGCGCTACCAGGGTAACCCCATCAACCCGATTCAGCTCTACGACTTCCCCGACAACAAGCTGCGCAAGGACAACTTCACCATCACCTCGGCGCTGTTTAATTACTACAGCCGGGCCCTGCAGCGCGGTGGCGGCAGCCTCACCGGCGGCCGGCGCAGCAGTGGGGGCAGTAGCCGCCGCGGCGAGCCGCGAGCTGCCCGCATAGTGGTAACGCACCGCGTGCGCTCCGGCGACACACTCTCGGAAGTGGCCGAAAAATACGGCATCGGCTTGAGTACGCTGAAGCGCCTGAACCCGGGCGTCAAAAAGCTGCAACCTGGCAAGAAGCTGCGCATTAAGTAGGGCCCCGGGGCCGGCCGCCGATGGCAAGAGGCGCACGGATGTTTTCGGCGGAGCCCGTTATTCCCCATTGATGTACATGCGCTACCCAATGGGCGTGCAATAGCAAGTACGGCAACCTTTAACTCCGCATTACCCATGATTAAACTGGACGTCCTAGCCCTGGGGGCCCATCCCGACGATGTGGAAATGTCGTGCGCCGGCACGCTATTGGCGGCCCGCGCGGCGGGCAAAACCATTGGTGTGGTCGACTTCACCCGCGGTGAGCTAGGCACCCGCGGCAGCGTCGAGATTCGCGCCGCTGAAGCCGCTGCGGCTAGCCAAATCCTGGGCCTGAGCGTGCGCGAAAACCTGGGCTTACCCGACGGCTTTTTCCGCAACGACCGGGAGCACCAGTTGCCGCTCATCGCCGCCCTGCGCCGCTACCAGCCCGACGTGGTGCTGTGCAACGCCGTGGCCGACCGCCACCCCGACCACGGCAAGGGGGCCCAGCTGGCCATTGATGCCTGCTTCCTAAGCGGCCTGCGCATGATCGAAACGCTGGACGAGCACGGCCAGCCCCAGGCTCCCTGGCGGCCCCGCAAAGTGTACCACTACATCCAGGACCAGTGGCTGACGCCCGCTTTCGTGGTGGAAATCACGCCCTACTGGCCGGGCAAGTGGGACGCCATCCACGCCTTCGGCAGCCAATTTTTCAACCCCAACGCTGACCCCGGGGCCCCCGCCACGTACCTGTCGGGCCAGCAGTTCGAGCGCTTCATGGAAGCGCGGGCTCGTGAGTTCGGACACATTATCGGGGTGGAGTTTGGGGAAGGCTTTACGGCCGCCCGGCCAGTGGGTGTGCGCGAGGTGACGGAGCTGGTGTAATTATAGAAGGGTGGTGCGCTGGTTGTGGATGGGCTGCTTTTAAAGGAAGTGTGCAAAGCGATACAAGAATTAAGCGGTCCACAATTTCTATAAAGCCTACTCACCAATTCTAATTAAAAAATCTGGCGGTGGTCCAAAGCGAGATGATTTCGGTATTTCACTCAATTTATGATGTCTGAATATTCGTCCTTCCAGCTTTCCTGACGTGTTTTTAAGCTGACTTAATTAACAAACTAAAGGTCCGGTATCATCCTGCTTTGGACCACCGCCAAAAATCTCTCTTTATCTAAAGTAGAGCCATTGCACCAAACACGCAGTTATGAGTTTTATAGTCGAAATAATAAAAAGCAATAAATTGACTGATAGTGCCTTGCGGTTAAATTAAAGTGCTCGGTAACCTCTTGCTTTGCTGGAACACGAGACTCACTCCCTGAATGGATTTAGTGGAGGAAAAGGCCTTCTGAATGCCAGAATCAAAGTGCACTTTTTTAGCTCAATAGCTAAAACGCTAACTACGCATTTGATGCAATGGCCCTACTTGTCAACGACCGTCGTTGGGAAAGCCTGGCAGGGCTACTTGGTAAAGGTGGGGGCCACCACCAAGTTTTTCGAGCCGGCGGTGTACTGGTAGAAACCCTCGCCCGACTTCGCGCCTAGGCGGCCGGCCATCACCATGTTCACCAGCAGCGGGCAGGGAGCATACTTGGGGTTGCCGAGGCCCTCGTGCAACACCCGCAGAATGGCCAGGCACACATCGAGCCCAATGAAATCGGCTAGTTGCAGGGGCCCCATGGGGTGGGCCATGCCCAGCTTCATCACCGTGTCAATTTCTTCCACGCCGGCCACGCCCTCAAACAGGCTGATAATCGCCTCGTTGATCATCGGCATGAGGATGCGGTTGGCCACGAAGCCCGGGTAGTCGTTCACTTCGGTGGGCGTTTTGCCGAGCTGGCGCGACAAATCCATCACCCGGGCCGTCGTCTCGTCGGAGGTGGCGTAGCCGCGGATTACTTCCACCAGCTTCATCACTGGCACGGGGTTCATGAAGTGCATCCCGATTACCTGAGTGGGGCGCTGGGTGGCGGCCGCAATTTTGGTGATGGAGATGGACGACGTGTTGCTGGCCAGCAGGGCCCCGGCGGGCGCGTGCTGGTCCAGCTCGCGGAAAATCTGGAGCTTGAGGTCTGCGTTTTCCGTGGCGGCTTCCACCACCAGCTCGGCCTCGGCCACGCCTTCGGCAATGGTCGTGAAAGAGCGGATGCGGCCCAGGGTGGCGGTTTTGTCGGTCTCGGCCAGGGTGCCCTTGGTTACCTGGCGGTCGAGGTTTTTGGCAATGGTGCCCAGGGCCCGGTCCAGGGCCGGCTGGCTAATGTCGACGAGCGCCACGGCAAAACCGTGCTGCGCAAATACGTGGGCAATGCCGTTGCCCATGGTGCCGGAGCCGATGACGGCGATGTTCATAAGGAGGGGAAGTAAGATGGGAGGGAAGGCGCAAAGCTACGCTCTGCTCCTTTGGAGCCCCCCGTTTAGGGTCTGGCCTAAACGTTTTTAAAACCTGATATCTTTTTAAAACATCCGCCGTACAAGGCCCACAATACTTTCTTCCGCCATTCCTCATCATTCCTCTCCTCCACATCGCCATGGGTAACCTGCTGTACATCATCGCCGTCATCTGCATCATCATCTGGGCCCTGGGCTTTTTCGGGATAATGGGCGCTGGCATTCAAAGCAATGGCCTCATCCACATTCTGCTGGTGATTGCCATCATTGCCATCCTGTTCCGCGTCATCAGCGGCCGCAACGCGGTATAACGGGAAAAAAGACTCAACTGGAAATCACAAAAAAGCCCTTCGGCCACGGCCGAAGGGCTTTTTTGTGCGCGGCCGTAGCCCTATTTTCCGATGTTGAACAGGAAGTTGAACCGGATGACCGGGTTGGAATAAATGCTGTTGTAGCCGTCCTGGAAATTATAGAGGATTACTATGTCGGCCGCCGCGCGGTTGCTGATTTGCGAGCGGTAGCCCACGCCGGCCAGCGGCGTTTGCACCGTGCGCGACACGGTGCGGCCGGTCAGGTTGCCGTTCTGGTCCTGCTCCAGCAGCTGGGCGCGAGTGGTTTCGTACTCGGCATGCACAAAAAACTGGTCGATGACCCGCACCTGCCCGAATACCTTCACCCCGATATTGTTGGTGCTGATGTGGGTGGTGGGGCCCCCACCGTAGTAGTTGCCGAAGCCGTAGTTGTTGTAGGCGTAGCTAATGCCGGGGCCCACCGAGATGCGGTCCGTCAGGCGGATGCCCAGCGCCGGCGAGAGGCTGCCGCTGAACTGGCTGATGCCGCTGAACGAGCTGTAGCCCAGCCCAAAGCCGCTGTAGATGAAGAAGCGGGTGTACTGCTCGGCGTGCTGCTGGGCCGCCTTGCGGGCCTGCTCGCGGCCGGGCAGCTCCAGGCCCGAGGGGCTGCTGTTGCTGGGCTCGATGATGACGGGCGGCTGCGTTTGGGGCTGCACCGCAGGCTGGGTGGGCCGGGTGCCGGGGGCCGTGTACACGGGAATTTCGGGGGCTGTGGGGGCAGCATCCACCGGCCGGGCCGGGGCGGGTGCGGGCGCCGTCGGCGCGGGCAGCACCACCGGCGGGGCCCCCAGCACGGGGCGTTCCTGGGCGTGGGCGCGCCCGATGGTGAGCCCGAGCGCGAGCAGCGCAAGCAGCGAATATTTCATGAATGGTGCGTGAGGGGTAAAGCGCAGAAAATCGTTGGCAGCCAGGGCTCTAAACGGCGGGTGGGCGCGTTTCGTGCCCACCCACCGCGGCAAAGATTACGCCAGGTGGTACATTTTCTGGCGCTGGGTTTTCAGCGTTTCGTCGGCCAGGTATTCTTCGTAGTTCATGCGCCGGTCAATTATGCCGTCGGGCGTCAGCTCAATGATGCGGTTGGCCACCGTGTCGATGAACTGCAAGTCGTGCGAGGCAAAGAGCATGGCGCCCGGGTAGTCGCGCAGGGCGTTGTTCAGGGCCTGGATGGACTCCAGGTCCAGGTGGTTCGTCGGGTCATCGAGCACCAGCACGTTGCCGCTTTCCAGCATCATCTTGCTCAGCATGCAGCGCACTTTCTCGCCGCCGCTCAGCACGTTGCTCTTCTTCTGCGACTCTTCGCCCGAGAACAGCATCCGGCCCAGCCAGCCGCGCACGAAGCTCTCGTCCTTCTCGATGGAATACTGCCGCAGCCAGTCCACTAGGTTCATCTCGCCCGACTGGAAGAAGCTGTTGTTTTCCTTGGGGAAGTAGCTGGGCGTAATGGTGGTGCCCCACTTGTACTCGCCGGTGGCCGGCGTGGTTTCGCCAAATAAAATGTCGAACAGGAGGGAGGCAGCGCGGTCGTCGCGGCCCACAATGGCCACCTTGTCGCTCTTGTCCAGCGAGAAGCTCACGTTCTTGAATACCGTTTTGCCGTCCACCTTGGCGCTCAGGTTTTCGGCCGTCAGCAGCTGGTTGCCGGGCTCGCGCTCCGATTTGAAGGCGATGTACGGGTAGCGGCGCGACGAGGGTTTAATCTCCTCCAGCGTCAGCTTTTGCAGCAGCTTCTGGCGCGAGGTGGCTTGCTTGCTCTTCGAGGCGTTGGCCGAGAAGCGGCGCACAAACTCTTCGAGCTCTTTGCGCTTGTCCTCGGTTTTTTTGTTCACGTCCTGGCGCTGGCGCAGAGCCAGCTGGCTGCTCTCGTACCAGAACGAGTAGTTGCCGGGGTACATGGTAATCTTCGAGAAGTCCAGGTCGGCCATGTAATTGCACACGGCGTCGAGGAAGTGGCGGTCGTGGCTCACCACAATCACCGTGTTCTGGAAGCCGTCGAGGAAGTTTTCCAGCCACAGCACGCTCTCGGTGTCCAGGTTGTTGGTCGGCTCGTCGAGCAGCAGCACGTCGGGGTTGCCAAATAAAGCTTGGGCCAGCAGCACGCGTACTTTTTCGCTCGCGCCGAGGTCCGACATCAGCGAGTAGTGCTTGTCTTCGGTAATGCCCAGGCCGCTGAGCAGCTCGGCGGCTTCATAGTCGGCGTTCCAGCCTTCGAGGTCGGCAAATTCACCTTCGAGCACGGCGGCCCGCTCGCCGTCGGCGTCCGAAAAGTCGGCCTTGGCGTAGAGCGCGTCCTTCTCGCTCATCACCGCAAACAGGCGCTGGTGGCCCTGAATAACGGTGTGCAGCACCTGCTGGTCGTCGTAGGCAAATTGGTTCTGCTTCAGCACGGCCAGGCGCTGGCCGGCGGGCATTTCCACGGCGCCGGTGTTGGGCTCCAGCTCGCCGGAGAGGATCTTGAGAAACGTGGACTTGCCCGCGCCGTTGGCCCCGATGAGGCCGTAGCAGTTGCCGGGCAGGAATTTAACGGTAACGTCTTCGAACAGCACGCGCTTGCCGTAGCGCAGGCTCACGTTGGAGGTTGAAATCATGAAAACAGAAAGTTGAGAATGACAAACGGAAGGGGCGGCCGGGGCCCCGGGGCCCCAAATTTACGCACGGCGGGCCCGGTCTGAAACCGCGCCGCCCGGGGCCGTCTCAGAACCGCTCCGCCGCCTAAATGGTGCCCGCCCGGCCCAGGGCCCAACTTCCGGCCCGCAAAGGCAGTATAGCTAGGTACTTTTTCTCACCTTACCTGCTCTTCCTTATGGCCACGGCTCCTTCTACCTCCCCAAAAAGTACTTTCAGCATGGGCATATTCACCGGGGTCGTGCTCGTTGCGTACACCGCTGTGGCAGCGCGGCTCGGTTTCTTTGGCCGCATCGAAGCGGGCAGCCTCGACCTGCTAATGCTGGCGGGCGGCACCACGCTGGCCATTGCCCGCCGCTCCAAAGACACCAACGGCCAATTAAGCTACTTCGACGGATTCAGCACGGGCATAGTTACGGCGCTGGTTGCGTCGGTGGTGCTGGGCCTCGGTTTCATTGTGCTCACCCTGGCGGTGCCCCACGCCATGGACTTGACCCGCGTCCGCGACATATTTGGCTTCGACTTGTCGGTGGTGCTGGCGTTTCTGGCCATTATCCTCATGGGCACCATGACGGGCGTCATCACTTCCCTCACTGCCATGCAATACTTCAAGCAAGACATGCCTGACCCCATGA
This sequence comes from Hymenobacter nivis, assembly GCF_003149515.1. Lineage (NCBI taxonomy): Bacteria > Pseudomonadati > Bacteroidota > Cytophagia > Cytophagales > Hymenobacteraceae > Hymenobacter > Hymenobacter nivis. The sequence continues at coordinate 1,371,799 of NZ_CP029145.1, read as the reverse complement.
AAAGCAAGGATTAACGGCGCGTTGGCGTTGCACTTTTCAGTGATTCATAGCCAGTTCTGTACGGAACTGGTTTTTTTTTGTATTATTGAACAAACTTGTAGAAAACGACTAATAAATGGAACACAAAAGGGCCAGCTAAGCGTATTGCGGCCGGCTTCCCACCCGTGGGGCCCCGGATTTAGCATTGGACTTTTTAACAATCCGAATATTTATTTTTTCTTTCCCACGAAGCTCCCTAATCCTCTCTTTATTTCTTTTAATAATTACTTTATGAAAGCTAAGATTTCCGTACTGCTCGTGTTGTTCGCCCTGGCCTACGTGCCGGCTCGCGCCCAGTTCGTTGACCGCACATCCATCGAGCGCGCCGTACCGAACATCTCTGTGTTCAATGCCGAAGCCACGGCTCTCACCCGGCAGATGGCTAATAGCTTGCACCTCAACGAAGGCCAGTACGCGAAGCTGTTTAATGTGAACCGCACCCGCGTGGCCCAGCTTGGGGAAATCAACACCTACTTCAAACCCGATGAGCCCGGCCGCGCTACGCGTTTGTCCGAGCTCGACGCCCAGTACGACCAGGAGTGTAGCCGCATCCTTTCGCCCTCGCAGCTCGCCCAGCTGCACCAAGAGAAGGGGGCCCCCGTTATGCCCGCCGACACGGGCAACGGCCGCGGCTAAACCACCGGTAGTAAGAATATAAGAGGGCCCCGCCGGTTATCCGGCGGGACCCTTTTTTGTGCGTTGGGGCCCCCGCGGCTAGTGGCCCCTGAGGCGTTGCTGCGGAACCGGCCTTGTAAAAATATACCGATCATTGGCCCGGAAAAAGCTGCTGCCAAAACCTATTGGCCGACTTTCGCCGTGGGGTCGACCAGGATTTCGGTGACGGTGCCCAGCGGGCCGAAGCGCAGGCGCAGGCACGGGGCCGCTGAGCGGCGGTGGCCGGGTGCGCATTGGGGCCCCGGTACGAGGTAGTAGATGTACGCTTTTTCGGTGCCCTCGCGCAACTCCTCTTCGTCGGGCTGGCCGAGCATAGCATTGATGTCGTCGGCCCGGGTGAGGTATAGCTTTTCGCGCGCTTTGAGCAGGGTGGGCAGCAGCGCCAGCCGGTGGCCCTGGCAGCCGTACTTATCGGCGCGCCAAGCCACGGGGTCGAAGCCGGGCAGCGGGGGTAGGGCGTGGCCGCAGCCGGCCAGGGCCAGCCCCACAGCCACGGGGCCCACCCAGCGGGCCAGGCGGGCCAGGCGAAAAAAAACGGAAACGGGCGGCGAAGGGTGCATGGCGGAGGAACACGGGAAACCGCCGCAAAGGTGGCCCCGCCGCCGCGAACCTGCGGCAGTATCGCCGGGGCCCTATATAACCCCGGAGCCGGCTGCGCGTTAAAAGGCCCGGCGGCAAAATTTGCCACCGGTTTGCTCACCCCTTTTTTCTTGTTTGGCCATGCGCCTCAACTTACGCTTTATTATCGGCCTCATCGTGGCGGCCGTCACGCTGCTGGGCTACTTTTTCAACACCTCAAAAAATGAAGTAACCGGCGAAACCCAGCACGTGGGCGGCATGACGCCCGACCAGGAAATTGCCCTGGGCCTGCAAGCCGCCCCCAGCATGGAGCAGCAGTACGGCGGCGAAAGCACCAACGCCCAGGCCACGCAGGCCGTGCAGCAGGTAGGCCAGCGCCTCATCAGCCAAACCAAGGCCGGCCAGTCGCCCTACAAATTCCAGTTCCACCTGCTAGCCGACGACCAGACCATCAACGCCTTTGCGCTACCCGGCGGGCAAGTATTCATTACCCAGGGCCTGCTGAAAAACCTAACCTCGGAAGGCCAGCTGGCCGGCGTGCTGGCGCATGAAATCGGGCACGTCATTGCCCGCCACTCGGCCCAGCAAGTGGCCAAGTCCAACCTCACCCAGGGCCTGGCCGGGGCCGCCACCATCGCCAGCTACGACCCCAACAATCCCGGCCGCTCGGTGGCCAGCGCCGCCGTAGCCGCCGCCATCGTGAAAGTAGTAGGCCTGAATTTCAGCCGTGAAGACGAGCTGCAGGCCGACGATCTGGCCGTGCAGCTCACCCCCAAGGCCGGCTATGATCCCCGCGCCATGATCAAAGTGATGCAGATGCTCGACAGCAAAGGCGGCAGCGGCGGCCAGCCCGAGTTCCTCAGTACCCACCCCAACCCCAGCAACCGCATTGGCCGCTTGCAGCAGGAAATTAGCCAGGAATTTCCCCAGGGCGTGCCGGCGGGACTAAAGCAATAGTTTCTGAACCGCAGATTAAGCAGATTCAACGGATAAGAACGGATTTCAAAGGGTTTCTAATTGTAAGCAAAAATGCCACTCATTGAGTGGCATTTTTGCTTGGGTTTTAACGATGCGCTGGTTGAAGCCGGGGCCCTGGACCCACTACTTATCGGATATTTAAAGGCAGTCGGAATCCGTTCTTATTCGTTAAATCCACTTAATCTACGGTCTAGAAATTAGGGGGAATCAGCTCTTTGAAGTGGCCGTTCAGGCGTACTCGCTCTTTTAGGCGCTCGGTTTCCAGCACTACGGGCAGGGTGCGGTCGAGGTGCTCGCGCACCAGGTGCTGGCGCTCCAGCTCGCTGGTGGTAGCCAGGAGCTGGTATTCCTGCTCGGTGCTGAAGCCCACGTGGTGGGCAATATCGAAGATTTGGTAGTCGGGGGCCAGCTCTAGAAGCAGCTTTTTGAGGCCCAGGGCTTCGTAGAGCTGGCGCACCTGGGCCGTAATGACCTGGCGCAGCAGCGGGTCGGATTCTTCGTCCTGCACGACCTCCTCGATTTGGCCGGCGGCGTAGAGCTTGCCCGGGGCCTGCCGCTCGAACTTGCGCAGCCGGAACACGCCCACGGCACGGCTGCGGATGTCCAGCTCGCCGTTGGCGTACGATTTTTCTACGTTTACCAGGCGCATTTCGGTGCCCAGCTCGCTCAGTTGGTTGTCGAGAAAAGGCGGGATGCCGAACGAAATATCGCCTTCCAGGCAGTCGCGCACCAGCTGGCGGTAGCGGGGCTCGAAGATGTGCAGGTTGAGCTTTTCGCCCGGAAACACGATGAGGTTGAGCGGAAAGAGTGGGATGGAGCGCATAAAACGAAAGTGAGCTGGGGCGGCGGGGGCGGTCCCCAATAATACGCCAGCCCGGCCACAACGCCGTACCGCCGCGCTTTGTTTGGCCCCGCCTCCGGCTACACCAGCTGTCGCAGCGCCATTTCGAATGAGCGCTGGGCCAGGCCGGTGGGTGCGTCGCTCTGCCGGTGGGTGCGGGCCAACGCCGCCTCAATGATGCGCGACACGTCCTGGAAAATAGCCTGGTCGGTGATTTCGGCGCCGGTTTCCATCAGGTAGGCAAACACGCGGGCCATGCCGCAGTTGGCGATGAAGTCGGGAATGACGGCGCAGTGCGCGTCGGCCCATTCGCCGGTGGGCCCGAAGAAGATGGCCGGGTCGGCAAACGGCACGTTGGCCCCGCACGAAATAACCTCCAGGCCGCTGGCTACCAGAGTTTCTACCTGCGCTTGCGTTACGAGCCGCGAGGCGGCGGCGGGCACGAAAATTTCGGCCCCGGCCGTCCATATTTGTTGGTTCACTTCCGCAAACGAGAGCAAATCGGGCGCGTGCAGCGCGTTGCCGTCGCGGCCCAGAAACAGGGCCCTGACTTCCTCCAACGGCAGCCCGGCGGGCCGCAGCAGGCCCCCGGCCCGGTCGATAATGCCCACGATGAGGGCCCCCTGGCTGGCCAGGTAGTAAGCCGCCGCCGCGCCCACGTTGCCCCAGCCCTGAACGATGACGCGCTTGCCGGCCACCGCCGCGCCGGGCCACAAAGCGTAGTAGTGGCGCACGGCTTCGGCCACGCCATAGCCGGTGATGAGGTCGGCCACGGTGTACTTGCGGGCCAGGCTGGGCGAGTAGGCCGCGTCTTCGAGCACCTTCACGACGCCCTGGCGGAGCTGGCCGAGCTTCTGAATTTTCTGGGGCTCGGTGGCGTGGTAGTGGCCGTTCACCACGCCTTCCTGCGGGTGCCAGAGGCCGTATTCTTCGGTGAGGGGAATGACCTCGTGGATTTCGTCCACGTTCAGGTCGCCACCGGTGCCGTAGTAAGCTTTCAGCAAGGGAATTACGGCCTTGTACCAGCGCTCCAGCACGCCGCGCTTGCGGGGGTCCTGGGGGTCGAAGTTGATGCCCGACTTGGCCCCGCCGATGGCGGGCCCCGACACGGTGAATTTCACTTCCATCGTCTTGGCCAGGCTCTCTACTTCGCGCTGGTCCAGGCCCTTGCGCATGCGGGTGCCGCCGCCGGCCGCCCCGCCCCGGAGCGAGTTAATCACCACCCAGCCTTCGGCTTCGGTTTCGGGGTCCTGCCATTCAAAAACGATTTCGGGGCGCTTCTGCTCAAACTGAGCGAGTAGTTCTTTCATAAGGATTTTCATGCCCGTCATGCTCATCCAGCGTCCGCGCAGCCGAAGCAATTTTCCCGCGGCAGGAATCATGATTAAGTAGTCGCGCAAAAGTAACCGTAGCAAAAAAGGCGGTCATGCTGAGCGCAGTCGAAGCATCTCTACCGCAATAGTAATTATTTACTTACGAGGTAGAGATACTTCGACTGCGCTCAGCATGACGTTCAATTCAATACGCTTACTTATGCGTGAGTACTTAGTTACGCAGTAGAGATGCTTCGGCTGCGCGGACGCTAGATGAGCATGACGTTTTTTAGATTAAATGAGCGGTTCCAGCCACGATTTGTAGTATGCGCCGTCGTCCAGGGCCATGGCGGCTTCGGTCAGCATCAGGGGCCGGAAGGTGTCAATCATCACGGCCCATTCGTCGGTGCCGGTTTTGCCAATGCTGCGCTCGTAGGCCCCCGGCGCGGGCCCGTGCGGAATGCCGCCGGGGTGCAGCGTGAGGTGGCCCGGCGCGATATTATTGCGCGACATGAAGTCGCCGTCGACGTAATAAATCAGCTCGTCGGAGTCGATGTTGGAGTGGTGGTAGGGTGCGGGAATGGCCTGCGGGTGGTAGTCGAAGAGCCGCGGCACGAATGAGCACACCACAAACGCCTTGGTCTCAAACTGCTGGTGCACGGGCGGCGGCTGGTGCACCTTGCCGGTTATGGGCTGGAAGTCCCGGATGTTCATCCCGTACGGGTAGTTGTACCCGTCCCAGCCCACCACATCGAACGGGTGCGAAGGGTACAGCAGTTCGTGCAGCACACCCTGCTTTTTTATTTTAATGACAAAGTCACCCAGCTCGTCGTGCGTTTCCAGGGCCCCGGGCAGCTTGTAGTCGCGCTCCGAGTAGGGCGCGTGTTCCAGCAGCTGGCCGAAATGGTTGCGGTAGCGCTTGGGCGTGTAAATGGGGTGGAATGATTCGGTGATGAGCAGCCGGTTATCGGCGGTATCGAAGTCAATCTGGTGAATAACCCCGCGTGGAATCAGTAGGTAGTCGCCCGGCTCGAAGCGGATGTTGCCCAGTTGCGTGCGCAGCGTGCCGGGGCCCCGGTGGATAAATAATAGCTCGTCGGCGTCGGCGTTTTTGTAGAAGTAGCTCGTCAGCGACTGGCGCGGCGCGGCCAGCGAAACGTGCACGTCGCCGTTCACCAGCACCGGCGTCCGGGCCGCCAGGTAGTCGTCCTGCGGCGCTACCTGAAACCCTTTTAGCAAGCGCGCTTTGATGTTCTTCTCGACCGCAATCTTCGGGGTTACGTCCGTCGCGCCCAGCACCTCCTTCACCATCGTGGGCCGGCGCAGGTGGTACATCAACGACGAGGTGCCCTCGAAGCCAATGGTGCCGAACAGCTGCTCATAATAGAGCCCACCTGCAGGCTTCTCAAATACCGTGTGGCGCGTGTGCGGCAGCTGGCCAAGCTTGTGGTAAATAGGCATTTGGATGGGGATTTTGGGTTGGGAAGGATGGGCTATTGGGGCCCTTGGGCGGTCATGCTGAGCGCAGCCGAAGCATCTCTACCGCTCACTAAATCATGGGTTACTGCTGCGGTAGAGATGCTTCGGCTGCGCTCAGCATGACGGCCTTTTTTTGCTGGTAAAACCGCCAACACCTACAGATTCCCCCGGCGGTCCTGCTCGCGCTCCAGGCTCTCGAACAGGGCTTTGAAGTTGCCGGCGCCGAAGCTTTTGGCACCTTTGCGCTGGATGATTTCGAAGAATACCGTGGGGCGGTCTTCCACCGGCTTGGTGAAAATCTGGAGCAGGTAGCCTTCCTCGTCGCGGTCGGCCATGATGCGCAGGGCGCGCAGGGCCTCCACGTCCTCGTCGATGTGGCCGACGTGGGCGCGCAGATTGTCGTAGTAGCTGTCGGGCGTGTTCAGGAATTCTACGCCCCGGCTTTTCAGCTCGCGTACCGTGCCGATGATGTCGTCGGTGGCCACAGCAATGTGCTGTACACCTTCGCCCTCGAAGAAATTCAGGTACTCCTCAATCTGCGACTTCTTTTTGCCCTCGGCTGGCTCGTTGATGGGGAATTTCACGAAGCCGTTGCCGGTGCTCATCACCTTGCTCATCAGGGCCGAGTACTCGGTCGTAATCTGCTTGTCGTCAAAGCTTAGGATGTTGGCGAAGCCCATCACGTCCTCGTACCATTTCACGGTTGGGTTCATGCGGTTCCAGCCCACGTTGCCCACGCAGTGGTCCACGTGCAGCAGGCCGGCGGGGGCGGGGTTGAAGCTGGATTCCTGGGCCACGTAGCCCGGCATGAAGGGGCCCCGGTAGTTGCGGCGCTCCACGAAAAGGTGTACCGTTTCGCCGTAGGTGTAGATGCCGGCCGTGCGCACCTCGCCGTGCTCGTCGGTGAGGGTGCGGGGCTCCTGGTAGCTGCGGGCCCCGCGGCTCATGGTTTCCGCGTAGCTCGCGTAGGCGTCGTCCACCCACAGGGCCAGGATTTTAACACCGTCGCCGTGCTGGCGCACGTGGGCCGAAATTTCGTGGTCGGAGTGCATAGCCGTCGTCAGCACCAGCCGGATTTTGCCCTGCTGCACTACGTAGCTGGCGCGGTCGCGCACGCCGGTTTCGGGGCCCGCATAAGCCACCGTCTGGAACCCAAAGGCGGCCTTATAGTAGTAGGCTGCTTGCTTGGCATTGCCCACGTAAAATTCGAGGTGGTCGGTGCCGAGCAGGGGCAGGAAATCGGCGGCGGCGCGCTGCTGAAGGGCTTGGGCTACTTGGGGTTCCATGGCTTTTGGGTGGGATGAAGGGGCGGATTAGTAGGTATTAGTCGGGCTGACTGGTATTAATTACTGATGTTACGCTGAGCTTGTCGAAGCATCTCTACCGCTCAATAAACCAATTGACTACTACCGTAGTAGAGATGCTTCGACTGCGCGGACGCCAGATGATCACGACCGCCTTTCGGCCAGTACGAATCAGAAACCGACCAGTTGATATTACGCAATACTAACGTCCGTTAGGGCCCCAAGTCCAATATCGGTTCCTTATGACGCCAATAAGAATTTCTTATGGAGATTTGCGGGTATGGAACTTCGCCAGCTGCGTTATTTCGCCGAGGTCGCCACCGCGCTGCACTACGGTCGGGCGGCCGAGCGGCTGTGCGTGTCGCAGCCGGCCCTGAGCCAGCAAATTCAGCTGCTGGAGCGCGAGCTGGGCGTCGAGCTGTTCGACCACCAGCAGCGCACCCGCCAGCGCAAAGTCGTGCTCACCGCGGCCGGCACCGCGTTTCTGGCCGATGCCCAGCGCCTGCTACGCCTCAGCCGCGAGGCCATCGAAACGGTGCGTCGTGTGGGGGCCCCCCACAAAACCGTGGAGCTGGGCTACTACCAGCTGCTGCGCCCCGACCGCCTGGTGGGCATCGTACAGCGCTTCGCCCAGCACTTTCCCGACGTGCAGTTTCACCTCCACGAGCTGCCCACCTTCCGTGCCGTGCAGGAGGCGCTGCTGGTCGAAACCATCGACCTGGGCCTTACCCTGTTGCCGCTGCTGCACACCGAGCTGGCGGCCCGGCCTTTCGGCCAGGGCGGGCTGGCCGTGGCCCTGCCCGCCGCCCACCCGCTGGCGGGGTTGCCCGAAGTGCCGCTGGGGGCCCTGGCGCACGAGAAATGGGTGGAAATCAGCCGCCCGCTGCATCCGGTATATGACGAGATTGAGCACCTCTGCCAGCAGGCGGGCTTCAGCCGGCGCGGGGCCATCGTGCAGGAAGTATCGTCGCTGGAGTTGCTCAGCAACCTCGTCAGCCTAGGCATCGGCATCGCCTTCGTGCCCTCGTTTTTCGATTTGGAGCGGGTGCCGGGCGTGGTGGCGCGGCCGCTGCGCGTGCCCGCCGGCACGGCCGAAGTGGTGCTCACGCAATGCGTGGCCTACCTGGCGGCCCGCCCGGGGCCCCTGCTGCAAGCCCTGGTGGCACTGGTGTAGCCTGGACTCGCAGAGTCCAGGCTACAGCTTGGCGGCCCGATACAAGTTGTCGGCCGACTGCTCAATCTTGGCCCGCAGCGGTGCGGGGTAATTTGGGCGTTCCTGCAAAAACTGCCGCACCGTAGCCGCCGCTGTGGGCGTGCGGTACCAACGCAGCGTGGCCGCCAGCCAGGTTTGGGGGAAGAAAATATCGCCTGTGCGCTGCAATTCTTCTACTAGAGCCAGGCTTTGGGGAAGGTATTTTTCCGAATCGGCCACCCGCAGCGGGTGGTGCAGGTAGGCGAGGGCGGAGGCCACCCAGGCTTCTTTTTCGCGATTTTTGGCGTCGGATAAGCTGGCGAAAAACTCGTCGCGCACCGCCACATCATTTGACAAAGAAGGCAGCAGGTATTGCAGGCGCTGGCGGCGGTCGGGGTTTTGGATGCGGGCCAGCTGGGTTTGCAAAATCTGCGCGTAACCCGGGTAGGCGCGCACAGCCAGGGTTGCGGCCAGGTCGGTATAGTCGTCCTCGGTGAGGACGACGCCGGCGGGCGGCTGCTTGGTCTGCCAGATTTCGTGGAGGCGGTCCTGGGCTTCGCGGCTGAGGGCCAGGCCTGCGTAGGCTTTGAGCAGCAGCTTCTTGAGGTTCGGGGGCCCCACTTGCTGCACGGCGGCCCATAGCTCGGGCTCCAGCGACGCGGCCAGGGCGGGGCGCTCGGCGGGCGGGGTGAAGCGCCAGAAAACGTTGGCCACCTGGTCGAGCAGCAGGCCCAGGTTCAGCTCCTCGGGCTCGTGGGCCAGCAGCGGGCGCAGCAGGGCCAGCACCTGCGCCGGGGCCCCAGCCTGGCCCGCCAACAGGTTCTCGTTCAGGTTGATGTAAGCGGCGGCGCGCATCACCGGGTTTTTGAGTTCGCCCAGGTGCGGCAGTGCTTGCGCATCCAGCGGGAAGAGGCCGTAGCCCTCGCCAAACGCGTTGAGCAGCACGTACTGCGGGGCGGGGCGACCCTCGGCGGCGCGCAGGCGCAGCTGGGCCCCCAGCATGTTCGCGGGCAGCTCGTCTACGCGGTCGGCGTACACCAGCGCCACGGTGAAGGCCTGGGGCCAGGCGCGGCGGCTGCCGTCTTCGCCTTTTTGGCTGATAATGAAAGACTTGATTTTACCCCGCGCCGTGCGCAGCTGGTACGCGAACACGGGCCGGCCGGGCTCGTTCACCCACACTTTGTTCCAGGCCTGGAGGTCGGCGGGCGTGCGGGCGTCGAGGATGGCGATGAGGTCGGGCCAGGTGGCGTTGCCGTAGGCGTAGCGTTTCAGGTATTCGCGCAGGCCGTCGCGGAAGGCGTCGGGGCCCATCAGGTGCTCCAGCTGGCGCATCATGATGGGCGCTTTGTGGTAGATAATGTTGCCGTAGAGCGAGCCCGCGGCTTGCAGGTTATCAAGGGGTTGGCGGATGGGATTGGCCCCGGCGGTGCGGTCCACGGCGTAGGCGGCGGGGTAGTGGTCGGTGAGGAACTTGAGGTCGAAGTTGCCGTCGGGCTGCGTAACCGTGCTGATTTTGTCGGCCATGAAGTTGGCGAACACCTCCTTGGTCCACACATCGTCGAACCACCGCATGGTCACGAGGTCGCCGAACCACATGTGGGACGTTTCGTGGGCCAGCAGGTTGGCGCGGCCGTTGAGCTGCTCGCGGGTGGCCCCACCGTCCAGAAACAGCGCCGACGCCTTGTAATCAATCACGCCTGGGTGCTCCATGCCGCCGTACTGGAAGTCGGGGATGCCCACAAAATCGAACTTCTGAAACGGGTACGGTCGCTGCGTGTAGTCTTGTAAAAATTTTAGGGCCCCGGCCTGAATATCAAAGATGGGCCCCATGCTGCGGCCAAGCTTGGCAGTGTCGGTTTCGCGGTAATAGAAGTGCATCGGCCGCCCGTCCATTTCCCTGGCCAGGGTGCGAAACTTGCCCGCCGCGAAGGCAAACAGGTAGGTGCTGAGGGTATCGGAAGGGGCGAAGCGGTAGGTTTTGAGGCCGCCGGGGGCCCGGGCCGAGTCGGCCAATGGCCCATTCGCCACCGCCCGCCAGGCCGCGGGCAGCGTGAGCGTGAGGGCAAACGTGGCCTTCAGATCGGGCTGGTCGAAGCACGGAAACACGGTGCGGGCGCGGTCGGGCACCAGCAGCGTGTAGGCAAATTCGGGGTTGCGGTTCAGTGACCGGCTGCCGGCCATGAAGGTGATTTCCAACGCGTTGGGGCCCCGGCGCAGGTAGCGCGGCGCGATAAGCACGTGCTCGCGCCGCTGCACCGGCGGCACCAACTGGCCGTTTACCGCCAGGCGCTGCACGGCCCCGGCGGGCGCCTTGAAGTCGAGCACCAACGAATCGGCAGGGGCCGCGCGCAGCTCGAAGCGCACGGTTTCGGTGGCCGCCACGGGCAGCGTGGGGGGGCCGGGTAACGTGAAGTGCAACTCGTAGGCCACGCGCCGCAACGCCTGCGCCCGCTGCCTCGCCAGCGCCGCCGACACGCCGGTTTGCACGGGCGTGGCCGGCGCGGCGGGCCCCTGGGCCAGGGCCCCCAGGGGGAGAAGTAAAAACGATAAGTAGCGGAAGAACGTCATGCAGCAAAGCTCGCAGCAAAAAGTGCATCCAGCCAAGCGGCCGGTTCCGTAGGGGTGGGGTCGGCCTGGGCTGCCCCGGCCTTTTTGCCGGCGGCCCGGTAATCGCTGCACCGGTTGGCAACCGCTGCCCGGGGCCCCCAATGCCCCTGGCCCGCCGCAACGCTTAGCGGGACGTCGGCGAAAAGCCGGCAGACCGCGCCCTCATAGATTACTTTTGCCCGTATGCCGCCCGTTTCCTCCGCCCGCCAAAAGTCCGTTTATTACCTCCGCCAAGCCACGCGGATGGCTTTGCAGGTGGGGGCGGCGCTGTTTCTGGCGTCGGTGGCGTGGGTGCTGGTGTACCGCTGGGTGGCCCCGCCTGCTACCTGGCTCATGCTCGACCGCCGGGCCCACGCGCCGGTGGGCCTGGGCTACTACGGCATCCAGGCGGAGGGCGCGCGCCAAATTCGCTACCGCTTCCGCACCTTGGATGAGGTGGCCCCCACGGTGCCCCTGGCCCTGGTAGCGGCGGAGGACCAGCGCTTTCTCATCCACCACGGCTTCGACGTAGACGCTCTGGTGCACGCCGCCAAGCGCAACTGGAACGGCGACGGCAAGCACATCGTGGGCGGCAGCACCATCTCGCAGCAGGTGGCCAAAAACGTGTTCCTCTGGCAGGGCCGCAGCTACGTGCGCAAGGCCGCCGAGGCCTACTTCACGGTGCTCATCGAAACGCTGTGGAGCAAGCGCCGCATCATGGAAATGTACCTGAGCGTGGCCGAAATGGGCGACTGCACCTTCGGCGTGGAAGCCGCCAGCGAGCGGTACTTCCACAAATCGGCCGACCGCCTCACCGCCCCCGAAGCCGCCCTGCTGGCCGGCGTGCTGCCCAACCCGCTCCGCTTCCGCGCCTCCGACCCCGGCCCCGTGGCCCGCGCCAAGCAGCTGCGGGTGCTGCGCAACATGCGCCGCCTGGGCGGCACCGCCTACGTAGCGGAGATTACGGGGGAGTGAGGGGAATAGGTAGGTTTAATAATTACTGTTTGTTTAAAGTTTGGGTTTGTAGTTGTAGTCTCCTGGCTGCGCTTCAGGCACGTTATAGTAAGGTTTGTGCCTGGCTAATATGTGTAATGACATATATTGTGGATAATCGACAACTTTATATTGAACTGTTATAAATGAACAATTTATTAAGAAGGGACTAGACGAAACATGGGAATAAATGGTAAGCGTGTCATGTTCAAATTGATAAATAAATGGCTCTAATCCTTTGACAATATGGGGTTTATTTCTGTCTTCAAAACCTATGATGATGCTATCACTGGATACCGTGGAAAGTTGGTTGTCACCAGTTAGTCCCCAGTTATAAGACTTTACATAAAACGCTTCGCGTTTACTGGAAATGAGTTTTTTGCATCGATAATCACCTTGTTCAGTACTACACGAGCTAGTCAGAAATACAAAGAGGACTGTTGCTAGTAATTTCATTTGGGTGGATAGTTTAGTCTATTTGGAAGTTGAATATATAGGTGGTTTTACAATAATCATCTTAATGCTTAATTTATGTATTTTAGTTAGGTTTAATAAAACCGTTTAATTCTATGCCCACACCGCTCAATAAACCTGCCCCCGAATAGCTCACGCAACCAGCCTCGGGGCCCTACTCCTAATCAAAAGCCGCCCAATCATGGTTGCCCGGAAACATGTCATCAACTCCGATAGATTTCCCATTGGCTTCTACTTCTGATTCGGCGGCATCCGCGCCAATTATAATCATCGGTGCGGGCCTAGCCGGCCTCACGGCGGCCCGCGCCCTCACGGCGGCGGGGCAGCCCGTGCTGGTGCTCGAAGCCCGCGACCGGGTGGGCGGCCGCACCCTCGCTGTGCCAGCGCTGCCCGGGGCCCCCGCCGACGAGCACCTGGACCTGGGCGCCACCTGGGGCTGGTCGCACCACCCATACCTGATGCGGCTGCTGGCGGAGCTGGGCACCCAGCCCTTCGTGCAGCCCAGCGCCGGGGCCACGGCCTACGAAACTGCCCAGGGCGTACACCGGGTGCCCAACCCGTCGGGCTCGGCGGGGTACCTGCGCGTGGCGGGCGGGGCGGCTGCGCTCTGCCGCATCCTGGCGCAGCAGCTACCGGCCGGGTGCCTGCAACTGGGAGCCCGCGTGGCGCAGCTGCGCCAGCTGCCCGGCCCCGATGGGGTGGAGGTGACGGTAGAGCAGGCCGGCCGCACCGAGCTGCACCGGGCCCCGGCCGTGGTGCTGGCGCTGCCGCCGCGCCTGGTGGCCCACAGCATCGGGTTTGCGCCCGCGCTGCCCGCACCGCTGCACCAAGCTTTACTCGATATGCCCACTTGGATGAGCCACGCCATGAAAAGCGTGGTGGTGTACGCTACGCCGTTTTGGCGGGCGCAGGGCTGGTCGGGGTTTGCGGTGAGCCAGGTGGGGCCCCTGGGCGAAATCCACGACGCCTCGCCGGCCACGGGCCCGCTGGGCGCGCTGTTCGGCTTTTTCGCTGCTGAAGACCCGCTGCGGGCGGCCCCGGTGGCCGAGCGGCAAGCCGCGGTGCTGGCCCAGCTGGCCCGCGTGTTCGGCCCCGGGGCCATAAACCCGCTGGCCTACCACGAGCTGGACTGGACCCAGGAGCCCCTGACCAGCGCCCCCGGCGATGCGCAAGCCCCGAACGCGGTGCCGCTCCGGGGCCCCGCGCTGCTGCGCCAGCCGCACTGGGCCGGGGCCCTGCACTGGGCCGGGGCCGAAACATCCCTCAGCGAGTGGGGCCGGCTGGACGGGGCCGTGGAATCGGGCCAATGGGCCGCGGCGCAGGTGCTGCGGCAGCTGGCCGAAGCCACCGTTTAGAAGACGTTTGGCTTGATTTTCTGGCCGTTGGAACGATGTAGAGATGCACCCTTGCGTCTCAGGATTGGAAGGGGCTGTTGAACAGCATCCAAGCAAATTGTTCAATCCCGAGATGCAAAAATGCGTCTCTACATCGTTCCAACATTGCTTAAACAGCTTCCCAGGGCCCCGGCGCTGGGCCCCCAAAGGCGGGCCCCGGGCTGGGAAGCGGGCGGCAGCCCCAGGGCCGGGGCGTTACCTTGCAGCTTGCCCGCGTAGGTAGCCCAGCCCCACCCCATGCCCCCACTACCGTCCGAACGCCCCGCCAGCAAAGACCCGTTGCACCCGCGCAACCGGCACCGGGGCCGCTACGATTTCCCGCAATTAATGAAGAGCAGCCCGGCGCTGGCGGCCTTCGTGCGGATCAATCCGTTTGGCGACCAGTCGGTTGATTTTGCCAACCCCGCCGCGGTAAAGGCCCTGAACCAGGCGCTGCTGCGGCACTTCTACGGCGTGGATTGCTGGGATATTCCGGCCGGCTACCTGTGCCCGCCCATCCCCGGCCGAGCCGATTACGTGCACTATGTAGCCGATTTGCTGGCCGCGCGCAACGGCGGCGTGGTGCCCCGGGGCCCCGGCGTGCGGGTGCTCGACGTGGGCGTGGGGGCCAACTGCATTTACCCCCTTATTGGCCACTACGAGTACGGCTGGCGCTTCGTGGGCTCAGACGTGGACGCCGGGGCCCTGCGCGCTGCCCAGCAAATTGTGGCTGCCAACGGGGTCCTGGCGGACGCCATCGCGCTTCGGCAGCAACCCGACGCCCGCCGCGTATTCGACGGCATCATCCGGCCCGGCGAGGTGTTCGACGCCACGCTGTGCAACCCGCCGTTCCACGCCTCGGCGGCCGAAGCGGCGGCCGGCACCCAGCGCAAAGCGGCCAACCTGGGTACCGCCCGGGGCGCCCAGCCGGCCCTGAACTTCGGGGGGCAGAACACCGAGCTGTGGGCCCCGGGCGGCGAGGCGGCCTTCGTGCGCCGCCTGGTGCTGGAAAGTCAGCAGTGGCCCGCCGCCTGCTTCTGGTACACTACGCTCGTCTCGAAAAAGGAAACCCTGCCCGGCCTGCACCGCGCCCTGCACCAGGCCGGGGCCCGGGAAGTGCAAACCATCGCCATGGCCCAGGGCCAGAAAAAAAGCCGCTTCGTGGCCTGGACGTTCCTCACGCCCGCCCAGCAAGCTGCCTGGCGGCAAGCCCGCTGGGGCCCCAAGTAGGGCTTAGCCCCGTTTCCAATTCGGTATGCCCAGTGCTGTAAAACGGCGTGCCACGCCGTCCGTACGGGCCGTACCCTGACTTGAAAACCGCTGTAGCGGCTATCCAAACAGGCAAGAAGAGTATGATTATGGGCCAATTAACCACCCGGCGGGCCGTGCGCGTGGGCTGGTTCGCCGGGCCGGCCGGCGCTAACCACGCGCTTACCGCTAAAGCGGTTTCCACGTCAGGGTACGTGTTCTGAGAGAGTTAAAAGTAAAGAGTTAAAATACTGTAGGACTGACTTTTATTTCTTTAATTTTCACTTTTAACCAGCGCATTTTCAGGTCAGTGTACAGGCTGGCCGCTGCCGGGCCGCCGGCTTTTTCAGCCGGCCGGCCGATTGTCGTCAGGGAGAGCAAATAAATGACAGTCAACCAGTCGGCCGGCTGGAAAGGCCGGCGGACCGGGCTATAAATAAGTAAAGCCCCGCGGGGCCCGCCGTAGCAGCGCCCGCCGGGCCCCGCGCCCGGCCCCGTTGGCTTGGCCACCATCCCGGGGCCCCGGCCGGGGTCGGAAACGGGCGCCGTACTTTCGCCTCCACTTCCCGTTTCCGCTTCCTGAATATGTCCCGCAAGCTTTGGGCGCTGCTCGTGGCCCTTGCGCTACTGCTGGCGCTGGCCACCTACGTGTATTACCGCCGCACCGTGGCCGCCCAGCCGGTGGATGCTTACGCCCTGGTACCCGACGACGCGGTGCTCGTGCTCACCACCCGCGACCACCCCGCCCTGGTGCGCCACTTGCAGGAAATTCAGCTCTGGGACAACCTCACGGCCGTGCGCTACGCGCAGCAGGCCGCCGACCACCTGGCCGTGGCCGACAGCCTGGCCGGCGGTACTGGCCGCAATGGCAGCCTGCTGGCCCTGCTGGGCCGCAAGCAGGTCGTGACCTCGGTGCACGTGACGGGCCCCGGCGTGTTCGACGTGCTCTATCAAGTGCCGCTGGCTTCGGTGCGCGAATACCGGCAGGTGCGGGGCCTGCTCGAAACCCTGGGCCGCGACCGTCGCTACCGCCTCCGCCAACGTTTGCTTGACGGGCAGGAGCTGAGCGTGCTGACGGAGGTGCGCACCGAAACCAGCCTGACGGTATTCAATTACCGCAACCACTTGATTATAAGTACTAACGCGGCATTGGTAGAAGCCGTGCTGCAGCGCCTGCGCCACCCCGGGGCCCCCACCGTGCTGGCCCGCTTTGCCGATACCGACGTGCTGCGCCTGCCCGAAATCGACGCCGCGCTGTGGTTGAACTTCCGGCGCCTGCCCCAGCTGCTCGACGTGCTTTTTCGCCCCGCCGCCCACGCCCGCTACGACCACCTCGCCACCCTGGCCGCCGACGGCCTGCTGGGCCTGCGGCTGACGGGCCCCGTGGCCGAGCTGGCCGGCTTTGCTAACCCCGAAACCGCCCATGGGGCCCTGCAAGCGCAGGCGCTAGGGCAGCCGGCCCAGCCCTTTGGGCTGGCCGCCGTGCTGCCCACCCGCACGGCGCTGGTGGTGCAGCTGGCCATGCGCCCGCTGGCCCCGTCGGGCTCGGCCGGGGCCGATTCGGCGGGCCTGCGCGTGGCCCTGGACAGCCTGGCGGCCACCTTCGGGCCCGAAATGGCGGTGGCCTACCTGGCCGCGGCGGCGCCCGGCGTGGCCCCCGGGCGGCTGGCCTACCTGCGCTGCCCAGCCCCGGCGCGTACCGCCCGCTGGCTGGGTGAAGTACGCCGCCGCACGGGTCAGCCGCCGGCCTTCACGCGGGTGGGAGGCTACAAAATTCACCCACTGGGCGTGGCCGTCGATGCGCTGCTGCGCCCGCTTTTGGGCCCCGCCGCCCCCGGCGAGCCCGTGCCCGCGTCTGCCGGGGCCCTCGTGGACGGCTACCTCGTAATGGCCGACGCCGCCACCCTCGCCGGAGCCCTGGACGATGTGGGGGCGGGCCTCACCTGGGCCCGCACGCCGGCCTACGCCGCGTTTTTGGCCCGCACGCTGCCCCGTGCCCGGCTGGGCCTGTACCTCGACACGCGCAACGCCTGGAACGGTCTGCTCAGGGCCCTCACCGAGGATCGCCGCGCCGGGCTGCTGCGCAACGAGGCCCTGTTCAAGCGCTTCCCGCAAATGGCCTGGCAGCTGGTGCCGGCCCCCGACGAGGCGGCGCCGGGCGCGCAGTATTTCGGGCGGCTGCTGCTGCACCGGCCCAGCGCGGGCATGGGGGCGGTGCTGGCCGGGGCGGGCGAGGTCCGCGGGCGGGTGTTTCGGTCGCCGCTGGTGGGCACGCCGCTGCTGGTGGCCGCCGCTGGTACGCGCGTGCCTGCGGCCCTGGTGCAGGATTCGGCCGGCGTGGCCTACTTCGTGAGCCCCGACAATGGCGTAGTGTGGGCCGATTCGCTGGTGGGGGCGCTGGTGGGGGCGGGGCCCCTGCCGGCGGGGCCGGGCACGGCCGGGGGCCTGGCGCTGGCCGCCGGCCGCCGCGTGCACCTCCTGGCCCCGGCCGATGGCCACGAGGCCCCGCCCTTCCCCCTCAACCTGCCCGACACCGTGCGCGCCACCGCGCTGCAAACCAGTGCCCCGGCCGGGGTCGCGCCGCGCCTGCTGGTGGCGGCCGGCGCGCAGGCCCTGTTCCTACTTGATGCCGCGGGGCGGCAATACCCCGGCTGGGGCCCCAAGGTGCTCGATTTCCCGCTGGCCGGGGCCGCCTCGCTGCTGAGCGTGGGCGGGCGCGACGTGGTGGTGTGCCCGCTGCAAAATGGCTACGTGTACGCCTACGACCAGCGCGGCGGCCTGCTGCCGGGCTTCCCCCTGAGTGTGGGGGCCCGGCTGATGAGCGGCGTGGCCGTGCAGGCCGCCACTACGCTGGGCCGCACCCGCCTCACCGTCGTCAACCAGCACGGCGAGCTGGTCACCTTCACGCTGGTGGGCGACGTGCTGGCCCGCCGCCGGGTGGCCACCTGGAGCCGCACGGCCACTTTCCGGCTGGTGCCGGCCACTGGCGGTGGGACCAGCTACGGCGTGGCGCGCGACGATGAAGGTGGCCGCTACGATTTCTACCTGCCGCCGTGGGCCGCGCCCGTGGTGTCGCACCGCTTCGTCACGTCGGGGCCCAAGCCCACGCAGTTCTTCGACTTTGGAAGCGGCGGCCGGGTGGTGGCCGTGGGCGAGCCGGGCCCCGCCCTGGCCTACGTGTTCGATGCCCAGGGCCGGCTGCTGGGCGGCCAGCCGTTGGCCAGCACCGGCGCCGGCGTAGGCTTGGCCTACCACGCCGCCACGGGCACCTACCAGCTGGTGCGCCTGGTGGGCCGCGAGCTGCGCCGCACCGAGCTGCGGCCTTAACGGGGGTCGCACGGGAGCCAGAACAGAAAGCAACGCCAAGAACCTATTTGCATTAGCGTCAGCGCGGGGTAAAAACGCACCCTTGCGTTTCCGAATGGAACGACTTGTCCGGATACCGTTCAAACCGAAGACGCAAGGATGCGTCTTTACCCCGTTCCAGGGGTCAAAAAATTAAGTCAAACAGATTCTAAGGAATTTAAGCGAGCCGTTCTTCCCGGCTGGCCGGATTGCGCACAGCGTGTAGCTTTCCATCCGCAACACGCCCAGGTAGGGTAAAATTGTAGTGGCTCAGCCTGTTGACGTACTCGTGCACAAGGAGCGAGCCACGGCAGGGCGCTAGGGCTTGCTGGTGAAATCCATGCGCTGGATGCGGACGGCGTTGAGGATGGCCAGCAGGGCCACGCCCACATCGGCAAACACGGCTTCCCACATGGTGGCCAGGCCGCCGGCTCCGAGAACCAGCACCACGGCTTTTACGGCGAAAGCCAACCAGATATTTTGCCAGACCACGGTGTGCGTGGCCACGGCGATGCGGCGGGCAGTGGCAATCTTGCTGGGGTGGTCGGTCTGAATTACCACGTCGGCGGTTTCGATGGTGGCGTCGGAGCCGAGGCCGCCCATGGCGATGCCCACGTCGGCCAGGGCCACTACGGGGGCGTCATTCACACCGTCGCCCACGAAGGCCAGGCGGTGGCCGGCGGCTTTCAGACGCTCGACATGGGCAGCTTTGTCTTCGGGCAGCAGGCCGCCGTGGGCCTCAGTGATGCCCAGCGTTTTGGCCACGCGCTGCACAATGGCATCTTTATCACCGGAAAGCATGACGATGGTGCTGATGCCCAGTGCTTTGAGTTCGCGCACGGCCTGGGCGGCATCCTCCTTGATTTCGTCGGCCACGGTGAGGTAGCCAGCGTACGCGCCGCCCACGGCCACCACCACGATGCTGTCGACGAGCTGGTCGATTTCGGTGGGGTAAGCGACATTGAACTTGCTGAGCAGCTTAGTGTTGCCGGCCAGCACGTCCTGGCCGTCGACGCGGCCGCGCAGGCCGTGGCCGGCAATCTCCTCCGCGTTTTCGACGGCCAGCGGCGGACCGGTGGGCCCCACGTGCTGCACCAGCGCCCGGGCAATGGGGTGGGTAGATTTGGCTTCGAGCGCGGCGGCCAGGGCCATAAACCGGGCCTCGGTCTGGCCGGGCGCGGCCACCACCTGCTGCACGGCAAACACGCCCTTGGTGAGAGTGCCGGTTTTGTCCAGCACCACGGTATCAATCTCGCGCATGACATCGAGAAAGTTGGAGCCCTTGAAGAGCACGCCCGCCTTGGAAGCCGCCCCAATACCGCCGAAATAGCCGAGTGGAATGCTGATAACCAGCGCGCACGGGCAGGAAATAACCAGGAACACCAGCGCCCGGTAGAGCCAGTCGCGGAACACGTAGTCATCCACAAAAAAGTAGGGCAACAAGGTGAGCAGCAGCGCTAACGCCACCACAATGGGCGTGTAGACGCGGGCAAACCTGGTGATGAACTGCTGGGTTTTGGCCTTGCGGCCCACCGCGTCCTGCACCATCGCCAGAATCTTGCTCAGCTTGGTGTCTTTGAACGCGGCCGTGACGGTGATTTCACTCAGCGTATCCTGGTTAATCATGCCGGCCAGCACGGTGTCGCCCTTCAGCTTGGTTTGGGGCACCGATTCGCCGGTGAGGGCGGCCGTGTTGAAGGTGCCGCGCTCGGATTGCAGGGTGCCGTCGAGGGCCACTTTCTCGCCGGGGCGCACTTCAATCACGTCGCCCACCACCACGGCTTTCGGGTCGAGTACCAGGCGCTGGCCGTCGCGCAGCACGCCCACTTCGGTGGCCTGAATTTCGAGTAGGGCCTTGATGCTGCGCTTGGCCCGGTTCACGGCGGCGTCCTGAAACAGCTCGCCCACGGTGTAAAACAGCATCACGGCCACGCCCTCGGCATATTCGCCCAGGGCAAACGCGCCGATGGTGGCAATGCCCATCAGCAGAAACTCGTTGAAAATGTTGCCGCTGGGGATGCTCTGGATGGCCGAGCGCAGCACTTTCCAGCCCACCAGCACATAGGCCACACCATACCAGACGGGGCGCACGTAACCGGTGAAAAATCCGACTTTATAATAGTCCAGGGCAATGCCGGCAAGCATCAGCCCCAGGCTGATGCCCGGCGCGAGGTACGGGTTATCGCCGGCCGGGCCGTGGTCGTGGCCGTCGTGGCCGTGGCTAGCATGGTCGTGGTCCGTATGTTCGTGGCCGGTGTGGTCCGCGTCGTTGGGCTCCGCGTCGCCGTGGTCGTGGCCGGGCACGTCGTGGCCCTGGGGCGCGGCGGCGGCTTCGGGCGTGAGCTGGGCGCGGGTGAGGGCCCCCACGTTTTCGGGCCGCACCTGCTTGGCGGTATTTAGCTCCTCGTTGAGGTTGTCGGATGAAGGGTCGGGCATATACTAGTGAAAATCAGCGGAAAGGCAGGAAATGAGGCGGCGGGCCGTACCGGCGGGTATTCCTCCTCCTTGGCATTCTTGAGCTTGCCGAGCAGGGAATACGCGCCTTCGGTGACGAAGCGCAACGGCCGGCCCGTTTCGGCGGCGGGCAGGTGGATTTTGGGGTAGCCGTCCTCGCTCACACCCCGCGTCACGGGCACCGGGCGGTAAACGGAGGTACCGGCCTGGGCGGCCGAATCGGCGGCGACAAAAACGTAGGCCTGCGCCCAGTACTACACCACGGCTTTCTCGGGCAGGGTGGGTACGGCCACGCGGTTGGTTTCGATAACGGCCCGTGCAAAGGTGCCCGGCAGCAGCAGCTCATCTTCGCGGTTGAGGTGGGGGCGCACGCGTACGATGCACCCGGGACTGATGGTTCTGCTGATGAGGTAAACGTGGGCCGTGCGCTCGCGGCTCACCGAGTCGTTGCCCAGCGAGAAGCGGATAGCGGTGGTCTAAAACGGGGTGGTCCGGCGACGGAAGAAGTCGCTGGACCACCCCGTTTTAGACCACCGCTGAAAAATAAATCAGCCGGTGGGACATCCGTTGCTGTGGGTTTAGGTCTAACTACTTCTCGGAAACCCTGCGGTGTGGCAGCCCCGGCCCAATGGGCAGGAGTGGCGGCGGCATGCCCCGGCCCAGCGCGAAACGCACGAGTGGAGCCACCGGCGCGCGCAAAGCGGCCGGCGGCCCAGTGGGGCCAGCCGGGGAAATGGGGAGGGGTTGGGCCGGCGGCGGTTGCCACCTGCTGCGTTGCCGGAGAAGGGGCCGTTGGGGCCCGGCGCATGGGTAGCGCACCCGGTGCGGCGTAATATTGTGCCGATTATTGCCCGCGATTATGGATGTGATGCCCGTTACAAATTTGTCTGATCCTGCGCCGCCTGCCCCGGTGCGCGTGGTGCTGCTGGGGGCCGAAAGCACCGGCAAAACCACCCTGTGCCGGGCCTTGGCCGCGGCCTACAGCACCGTGTGGGTGCCCGAGTACGGTCGCCAGCTTACCGAGGAAAAAATGGGGGCCCTCACCTTCGCTGACCACCTGCACATCGCCCAGCAGCACCTCCAAATCGAAGACGAGGAGTTGGCCCAGGCGCGCCGGTTTTTGTTCGTCGATACCAACGCCATCACTACCTCCCTTTACTCGTACTACTATTACCAGCGCTGCGACCCGGCCCTGCTCCAACTGGCCCGCGACTGCCGCACGCGCTATGCCCACACCGTGGTATGCCAGCCGTCCATCCCGTTCGAGGCCGACGGCTGGCGGGGCCCCGAGGCGCTGCGCAACGTGCAGCAGGGCACCACGCTGATGCAGCTCGATCTGCTCGGCATCCCCTACACCTGCGTCGATGGCTCAGTAGCCGAGCGCGTGCGCCAGGTGCGTACCCTCCTGGGCTAATTGTGCCGGGGCCCTGGGGCGGGAGTGTCGGAATGATAAACCTCCATCCGTGTAGCTTCTTAGTGCCTTGGGGTCTGGGTGGGGTGCGAGCAATCATTTTGCGCAGAAATAGGTTAAGTGTAACAACCGCTGTTACTCTTCATTCTGCATCTATATGTTAACAAACACCGCTGCTTCCGTCGTTTTCTCGGTGCTCGATCTGGCCCCCATTGCGGCCGGCACCACGCCCGCCGATACCTTTCGCCACAGCCTGGACCTGGCCCAGCAGGTTGAAAAACAGGGCTATACCCGCTACTGGCTCTCCGAGCACCACAACATGGCCAGCGTGGCCAGTTCGGCCCCGGTGGTGCTGATGGGCTACCTCGCCGGCGGCACCACCACGCTGCGCCTGGGCTCGGGTGGCATCATGCTGCCCAACCACGCCCCGCTGGTAGTGGCCGAGCAGCTGGGTACGCTGGCCACGCTCTACCCCGGCCGCATCGACTTGGGCCTGGGCCGGGCCCCGGGCTCCGACCAGGCCACGGCGCAGGCCATCCGGGGCGGCCGCTTCGGCGGGGTGCAGGATTTCCCGCGCGACGTGCAGCAGCTGCAAACCTATTTTTCGGCCGCCAACAGCACCGCCGCGGTGCGGGCCATTCCCGGCGAAGGCCTGGATGTGCCGATTTACATCCTGGGCTCCAGCACCGACAGCGCCTACCTGGCGGCGGCCCTGGGCCTGCCCTATGCCTTCGCCAGCCACTTCGCGCCGGCCCAGCTCATGGCCGCCTTCGACATTTACCGCCAAAACTTCCGGCCCTCGGCGGCCCTGGCCCAGCCCTACGCCATTGCCTGCGTGAACGTAGTGGCCGCCGACACCGATGCCGAGGCGCAATGGCTGTCCACGTCGTTGCAGCAGTTCATGCTAAGCGTTATCTCCGGCCGGCCCGCCCCGCTGGCCCCGCCCGTCGAGTCGATGGCCCCGCTCTGGGGCCCTGCCCAGCAGCAGGCCGTGCAGCAAATGCTGGCCTACTCCTTCATCGGCGGCCCGGCCACGCTGCAAGCCGATTTGCAGGACTTCATCGACCAGACGCAGGTCAACGAAATCATGGCCGTCTCCAACATCTTCAGCCACGCGGCCCGCATCCATTCCTACGAAATCCTGGCCGGGGCCCTGCGCGGCGTCACCCAGCCCGAGGCAGAAAGCCAGTTGGCTTTCAAAGAGTAGGTTTCTATTCAAAAACATAAAACGGTCATGCTGAGCGCAGCCGAAGCATCTCTCCCGCAGCAGTAATTAATTACTCAGAGGGAGAGATGCTTCGGCTGCGCTCAGCATGACCGTTTTATGTTTTTCCTAGTGTCCTGTTTTCCCAGGGCCCTAATCGCCGCTCGACAGCCAGCCTTTGCGCCAGAAATAATACAGCTGGCCGGCCACGATGAAGGCCAGGATGGCCAGCAGCACGGGGTAGCCCCAGGGCTGGTACAGCTCGGGCATGTTGAGGGGCAGGGCGTGGCCGTGGCCGTCGTCGCGCTGGAAGTTCATGCCGTAGAGGCCCACCACGAAGCTCAGCGGGATGAAGATGGAGCTGATGATGGTCAGCACCTTCATCACTTCGTTCATGCGGTTGCTCTGGTCGGAGAGGTACAGGTCGGCCAGGCTGCTGATGTTGTCGCGGTAGCTCTCGGCCAGGTCCAGGGCCTGGATGGCGTGGTCGTAGCAGTCGCGGTAGTAGGTTTTGATGTCCTCGGGCACCACCTCGTCGGGCAGGCGCAGGATTTCCGCAATTTTGTCGCGCTCGGGGTATACCAGGCGGCGGAAGCGCACCACGCTTTTCTTCACTTGCAGGATGCGGCTGAGCAGCCGCCGCTCGCGCCGGGCCACGAAAATGCTGTCCTCCAGCTCCTCAATGTAGTCGCCGATGGCCGCCATCGTAGGGTAGTAGTGGTCGAGCACAACGTCGGTGAGGGCGTAGGCGAGGTAGGCGATGGGGCGGCGGCGGAGCTGGCTGCTGGGGCCCCGCAGGCGGTTGCGCAGCACCTCCAGGCAGTCCTCGTAGTCGTCCTGAAACGTGAGCACGTAGTTGGGCCCCGTGAAGATGGAGAGCTGGTCGTCGTCGATTTCCAGGTTGGTGGTGAACTCCGTCATGCGCGAAACCAGGAACAGGCGGTTGTCGTCGAACACCTCCACCTTGGCCCGCTGGTAGTCGCCGAGCACGTCCTCCATTTGCAGCGGGTGCAGGTTGAAGTTTTCCATGAGCTGCTCCAGCAGCGGCAGGTCGCCGTAGCCGCGCACGTCGAGCCAGTATTTGCGCCCGGGGCCCGTGCGCAGGGTTTCGAGCAGCTCGTCGTAGCGGCCCGTGTATTCGGCCTCGTCGCAGTTGTCCTCGTCGTAGGCCATCAAAAACAGGCGCGGCGTGGGGGCCCCGGGGCGCACGGTGAGGGTGCCCGGCCGCTGGCCCACGCGCTGGGCGCGGGTTTCGCGGAGGGCGGCGCGGTCGGCGTCGGTGGCCGGTGCGGGGGGGGAAGAATCGGGGGGAGCCATGCGAAGGGGCGGCGAGCGGGCGGGAAATTCGGGGCAAAATACGCCGCCGGGGCCCCGGGGTTGGGCCGGGGCCCCGGCCGGGCCGTACTTTGCCGGGCTTTTTCTGCGCACTGTGTCCGTTTCCGAGCCTTATTCCATTTTTGAAGCCGGGGCCTCTGGGGCGGCCCCGGCGGTGTGGGCCCCAGGCCCTGGGCCCCGCCCCGCCGCCCCGCGCCGCCCGCTAGCCTTCGAGTCGCTGCTGTTTTTGCAGCTCGCGCACCAGGCCTTGCAACCCCCAGCGGGCCCTGTGCTCAGCTTTTACCTGGAGGATGGCGGCCAAACCGTGGCCCAGTTGCACGCCGTGGCCGACCCCGCCACCGGCCAGGCCCGCAGCCCCGGGCAAGCTCCGTTCGGCGGGGCGCAGCTGGCCCCGGGCCTGGGCATGGGGGCCGTGCACGCGCTGTTTGGGGCGGCCGAAGCGGCGCTGCGCGGGCTGGGCCAGCAGCAGCTGGCGGTGCGCGGCTACCCGTTTTGCTACGACCCCGCCGGAGCCGCTGCCCTGGCCGGGGCCCTGCACCAGCGCGGCTACCGCGTGGCCCTGGCCGAGCAGAACTACCACCTCGACCTGGCCCGTGACTACGCCGCTGGCCTGCACCCCTCCGAGCGCCGCCGCCTGCACAAGTGCGCCCGCCACGGCCTGGTGGTAGAGCAGGAGCACCGCTGGTTTCTGCCGCGCGCCCACGCCTTTCTCAGCGCGTGCCGGCAGGAACGGGGGCAGGCGCCGCCGCTGCCCCTGGCGCGGCTGGAGGCGTTGTTCGAGGCCTTTCCCAACGACTACTTTCTGTTTTCGGTGCGGGTCCCCAGCGGCGAGTGGGCCGCCCTCACGGTGGCCGTGCGCGTGAGCGAAGCGGTGCTTTACAACTTCTGCCCTGCCAGCCCTTTAAGCCAGAACGCCCTGAGCCCGGTGGTGCTCCTCAACGAGGGCCTGCACGCCTTTGCACGGGCCAGCGGCATGGCCGTGCTCGACCTAGGTACCTCCACGCTGCCCGCGGGCCCCAACGCGTCGCTGCTGCGCTTCAAGCGCCACCTGGGGGCGACCGCCGGCCTGCGCCTGAGTTGGAAAAAAGACCTGTGACCACGTGCCACCCCAGGGGGCGCTTTGAAAACCAAGTGCTTGTTGGTTTTGATAATTGCTCCCCGGCAATGGTGGTTGGGGCTGTTTAAATTAGCGTCTACATTCCATTCTAAGAGACAAAGAATCAAGTTAAATAGCCTCTGAACCAAGTAAAGCGTCTCTACCGCTTCGCATGACCTGTTCATCAAAACAGAAGAGATGCATCGGCTGCGCGGACACCAGATGGGCAGGGCGTTCAATAGGCTTCCTACACAGCTTCAAAGCTAATTTTTTGACAACCAACAACTAGTACACCAACCGAATGCCCCTACCCGTTCCACCTGCCCGCGCTGTGCCCGCGTGGCGCAGCTTTGTGCGGGGCGCGCTGGGCACTGGCGTGGGACTGGTGGCGCGGGCGGCGGGCGCTATTGCCGTGGGTAAGCTGGTGGCTACCCATGCCCCGGCGGGGGGCCTCACGCTGCTGGCGCAGGTGCAGGCCGTGATGGCCCTGCTCACCACGCTGCCCATTGACGGCACCCATGTGGGCCTGGTAAAGTACCTGGCTCCGCTGCGGCCCGGTGGCCGCCGCTATCGGGCGTGGCTGGGCGCGGCAGGGGCCCTGAACGCGGCCGCGCTGGCGCTGGGCGCGGCGGTGCTGTTCCTGTGGCCGGGGCTGGCGGCCAGCCCGGGGCAGCGTGCCATATTGGTGGCCGGTGTGGCTCTGAACACGGCGCAAGCCTTCCTGGGCACCGCCTTGCTGGCGGCCGGCCGGCTGCGGGCCTACGTAGGGCTGGCCGTAGCCACGGCTGCGCTGGGCACCGCGGCCGTAGCCGCCGGCCTGGGGCCCGGGCGCAGCTGGCCGTTGCCCACCGTGCTGCTGGCCTACGCTGTGGGCCAGGGCCTGGCCGTGGTGCCCGCTTTGGTAATGGCTGGTCGGGCCGGGGTGCTGCGGGGCCTGGGCCGGTGGGTGGCCCCTAGCCGGGCGGCGCTGCGGGGCCTGGCGCAGTTCGGGCTGATGGCCGTGGGTAACGTCGTGTTTGGGCGGGCCGTGGACGTGGCCGTGCGGGCCGCGCTGCTGGCCCGCTTCGGCCCGGCCCGCACCGACGTGTGGCAGGCCGCTGCTAAGCTCTCGGATAACTATACCATGGTGGTGGCCGCCGTGCTCAGCAGCGTGTTTTACCCGCAGCTGGCGGCGCTGGTGGGGCGGCCCGCCGCGGCCCGCGCCTACCTGAGCGGGGTGCTGGTAGTGCTGGCCCCGGCGCTGGCCGCGGCGCTGGGGGCCGTATTTCTGGCCCGCGACTGGCTGCTGCCACTGTTTTTTGCGCCGCGCCTGCTGGCGGCGCGGGCCCTGCTGGCCCCTCAGATGCTGGGCGACTGGGCCAAGTTTCTGAGCTGGGTGTTCATTTTTCAGCTCACGGCTCAGGCCCGTACGGGGCGCTACGTGGCCGTGCAGGCGGCCTCGGCGGTGCTCTACGCCGGGCTGCTGGCGGGGCTGGTGCCGGCCCTGGGCCTGGCGGGTGCGGTGTGGGCCCACGCCCTGCGCTACGGGGCCCTGCTGCTGGGCTGCGGGTTTTTCTGGCTGCGCAGCGGGCGCGACGAGTTGGGCCAAGGGTAGCGCCGCACGTATTTTTGGGCTGACTTTCTCGCCCCCTGTTGCCCACTTCCCGTTCCCCGCTTCCCACTTTCCCACCCCCGCCGGGCCCCGTCGTGACGGTGGTAGCCCTGTGCCACAACCACGCGCCCTTCCTGCGCGAGGCCCTGGATTCGGTGCTGGCCCAAGCCTACCCGCACCTGGAAGTGTGGCTCGTGGACGACGCCAGCACCGACGAGAGCCCGGCTATTTTGCGCCAGTACGCCGCCGCGCACCCGGCCTGGCACCTGCTGCTGCTGCCCGAAAACGTGGGCAACTGCCGCGCTTTCAACCACGCCTTTCGGCAGAGTACGGGCGAGTTTGTGGTTGACTTCGCCACCGATGATGTGCTGCTGCCCGACCGCCTGGCCCGGCAAGTGGCTCAGTTTGGGGCCCTGGACGTGAGTTATGGCGTGGTCTATTCCAACGCCGAACTCATTGACGAACAGGGTAATTTGCTGGGCCGCCACTACTACCCCGGTGCCCCAGCGCACCTGCGCCCGGCCAGCGGCTGGGTATTTGCCGACGTGCTGGCCCGTTTCTTCATCAGCACGCCCACCATGCTGATGCGGCGCGCCTGCCTGGCCGCGCTGGGTGGCTACGACGAGGCGCTGGCCTACGAGGACTTCGACTTCTGGGTGCGCGCCGCCCGCGACTGGCAGTTTGATTACCTCGACGCCGTGACGACCCGCAAACGCAAACACCCGCGCGCTATGTCGGCCCGCGCCTACCGCGCCGATGACCCGTACCTGACTTCCACCATCCGCGTCTGTGCAAAGGCCCTGGCCCTGGTGCGCACCCCGGCCGAGCGCGCTGCCCTGGCCGTACGCCTGCGCTGGGAGCTGCGCCACGCCGCCCGCCGCCACCGCCCTGCCGAGGTGGGGGCCCTGTTTGCGCTGCTGCGTCAGGTGGTCCGCCCCGCGCCCCTCGACAGGGCCCTGGCCGCCTGGAGCCGTGCGCTGGCCGCCTGGAGCCGTGCGCTGGCCGCTTGGTGGCGGTAGTGGGGCGGCGGGCGTAGTTTTGGCGGCTTCCCCTCCCACCGTGCCGTACGCCTTTCGTTTCGCTGTTTTTGCCCGCGCTGGGTTGCTGCCCGGGGCCCTGGTGCTGGGCACGGTGGCGGGCCTGGGCAGCTACTGCGAGGCCAACGACGAAACCGTGCTGGCCTGGCTGTTTGCGGGCGTGCTCGCGCCGGGACCAGTGCCCTCGCTGCCGCTGTATCTGCACGGCTATGGGCATGTGCTGGCGGCGGCCTACGGGGCCCTGCCCGGGGTGCCTTGGCTGGGGCTGCTGCTGGCCGTGCTGCTGGGCGCGGCTACCGGGCTGTGGTTTGCGGTGCTGGACAAGCTGCTGCGGCCGTACTTGCGGCCGCAGCCCTTGGTGCTGGCGCTGGTGGCGTTTTTCGGAGTGGCGTGGCTCGAGCATTGGCTGTGGTTCAGCCACGCGCGGGTGCCACTGCTGCTGGCGGGCGGGGCCGTGCTGTACGCCGCCCAGCGGCCGGGGCGCTGGGGCCCCCTGCTGGTGGCGCTGGTGGCGCTGGTGGCCGCTTGGCTGGTGCGCCCCGGCCTGGCCGTGGTGGGGGCCGCCGCCGCCGTGCCGGCCGCTGTGCTGCTGGCAGGCGGCTGGCGCCGCGCCGCGCCGGCGCTGGCGGGCGCGGCGCTGTTACTGGCCGGGGCCACCGGCGCGGCCGCTCTGCGTCAAACGCCCGCCGAAGCCCAAACTCAGGCGCACGACGCCTTTTTTGCCCGGGTGCTTGACTTCGAGCAGCTACGCCCGCAGCCCCGCAATTCGGCCGATAGCCTGGGCACCACCGCCGTGGGCCTGTGGCTGCTGGGCGACTCGACGGCTGTGAACGATGCGCTGGCCCGCCGCGCCTACCATTTCGATGCGCGGGAATTTTTTGGCCGCACAGTACCTGCCAAGCTCGTGCTGCGGGCTGGGCTGCTGGTGCGCGACTACTTCCCGGTGCTGCTGGCGCTGGGGGTCCTGGCCGGGGGCGTGGCCCGCCGCCAGGGCCCCCAACATCGGCGCGGCGCGCGGGGCTTCTGGTTGGTGCAGCTGGGCTTCGCCGGGGCCCTGGTGGTGCTGGCGGGCGGCTTCAAGCTGCCGCCCCGCCTGGCGCTGCCGCTGCTCGACTTTTGGCTACTGGCCAACCTAGCGTTTTGGCTGGAGGTGCCCGGCATGGGCCACGTGGGAGCGGGGCCCATGCCGCTTCCCCCGGCGCTGCGGCGTTGGGGCGCTGTGGCGGCGCTGGCCGTGGGGGCCCTGTATGCGGCCAAAACCGGGCACCGCTGCCTGGTGCTGGGGCAGGAGCGCGCCCGCCACGAGCGCGCCCTGGCCGAGCTGGCCGGCCGCACCGCGGGCCGCGTGCGGGTGCTGGCCGGTACCACCGATTTGCTTAAAAGCCTCTCGCCATTCCGAGCCTATAATTTGGGCCCCGGGCCGGTGCTGAACCTCAGCGGATGGGCGGCGCACGACGCCTCGCAGCGGGCCCTGTGCCGCGCCCTCACCGGGGCCCCCGGGCAGGCCGACGCCTTGCGCCGCCTGGCCAGGGCTCCCGCCGGCCGGGTGGCCTGGGTGCTGGCCGCCCCCGAAGCAGCCTGGCTGAACGCGGCGGCCCTGCGCGGCCCGCCCGCCCAGCGGTGGGCCCTGCGCCGGGGCCCCGCCCTGGCCGCCGATTCCAGCCTGCACTTTTATTCCCCTGGGGCCCCGGGCAAACCGTTGGCCCGGCCCACATCCGCGCGATAGGCTGCGCCGTAGAACATAATCTTGTACCCCACCCAACACCTCGGTATTGGACCTTTGCGGTTCGAAAATCGTTGCTTCACTACAATTACACGTTTTCGATTCTCCGCGCCATGCTCAGTTCCACGATGATTTCGCGCAGCGAGGTCTTGCAACACCTCGAAGGTTTTCTTAAGGAAAACATTTACAGCTTCCTCAAGAAGGTGGAGGATAGCTGGCAACCTGCTGATTACCTGCCTGACTCGCGCCGCGATACCTTCTTTGACGAAGTAAAAGACCTGCGAGACAAAGCCTCGGGCCTGAGCTACGACCTGCTGGCCGTGCTCATCGGCGATACCATCACCGAGGAGGCCCTGCCCAACTACGAGGCCTGGTTCCACGAGCTCGACGATTTGAACCGCGACGACAACAACGGCTGGGCCCAGTGGATCCGGGGCTGGACGGCCGAGGAAAACCGCCACGGCGACCTGCTCAACCGCTACCTCTACCTTTCGGGCCGCGTGAACATGCGCGAATTTGAGATGAGCACCCAGTACCTCATCAACGATGGCTTCGACCTGGGCACCGCCCATGACCCGTACCGCGCCTTCGTGTACACGAGCTACCAGGAAATGGCCACCAATATCTCGCACCGCCGCGTGGGCCAGCTCGCCCGCACCGCCGGCGACGATGGCCTCTCCAAAATCTGCGGCATGATTGCTGGCGACGAAAACCGCCACGCCCGCGCCTACAAAACCTTCGTGGAGAAAATTTTCGAAGTGGACCCTTCGGAAATGATGCTGGCCTTCGAGGATATGATGCGCAAGAAAATCGTGATGCCCGCCCACTACATGCGTGAGTTGGGCATCGACATGGGCAAAACCTACGGCCACTTTACCGACGCCGCCCAGCGTCTGGGCGTGTACACCAGCGCCGACTACACCGATATCCTCGATACGTTGCTCACCGACTGGAAAATTGCCAGCATCGGGGGCCTCACCGGCCCCGCCGAGAAGGCCCGCGACTACGTAATGGCCCTGCCTGCCCGCCTGCGCCGCGTGAGCGACCGCATGCCGGTGCCCAAGCTGGAGTACAAGTTCAAGTGGATTTCGTAGGGCCCCGAGCGTGCTTACTACGTAAAAAGCCGCTTCCCTGGTCGGGAGGCGGCTTTTTACGTAGTAAGCCCGCTCGGGGCCCTGCCGCTGCTAACCCGCTCCGGTAGCCCAGGCCCCAGTTCCTCACCAATGTAACCTCCCATGCCTTGGCAAACGCGAGCCGCCTGCTACACTGAGTTTGGCGGCGTCAATAAAATATAAAGCAGGGCCCCGGCTCGCGCTTCGCCCACGTGATGGCACCGTCCAGCGTACTCGATATCAACTACTTGCATGCGCCGGCCGGCGACGGCAAATTGCAAGTGCCCGTATCGGCCACGTTCTCGCTGGCCGGCGTCAAAAAAGCCTTCGAGCAGATTGAAACCAAGCACACCACTGGCAAGGTAGTCATCGTGCCGTAGGGCCCCGGCCGCACAAAAAAGCCCGCCGCGCATCTCAGCGCGGCGGGCTTTTTTGCGAGCATAGTTTTCTCTATTCGCTGACTTTCACGCCTTTCCAGAAGGCTACGTAGCCTTTGATATTTTGGGCGGCGTCTTTGGGCGCCGGGTAGTACCAGGCGGCGTCCTTGTTTTGCTCGCCGTTCACGCTCAGCGAGTAGTAGCTGGCCTGGCCTTTCCAGGGGCAGGATGTGTGGGCGATGCTATCCTCGAAAAACTCCTTTTTAAGAGATTCAGCTGGGAAATAGTGGTTGTTTTCGACTACCACGGTGTTGTCGCTTTCAGCCACGACTGTGTTGTTCCAAACGGCTTTCATGGGGCGGGGTATTTAGTGCAGTAGCGGGAAAGTATGCCGAGTGAACATTGCCGCCGCGGGCGTTGTTTTGGCGGCCTATCCTCCTTTCTCTTGAAATTATGGCCACTGGCTTCCGATTCCGCGATTTTGTGCCCGATGAGCAGCCCGAAAAAGGCTTCGAGTCGCTCTTTAAGCTGTTTATGCAGCTGGTTACCATTACCTCTGGCGACGTGGGTGAGGCCCTCTCGTGGCTCAACGAACTCGACAAGCAATACAGCCTCACCGACGACGGCTACGGCATGGGCAACTTCATCGATGACCTGAAGAAAAAGGGCTACATCGACGAAGACGAGCAGAAAAAGGGCGAATTCCACATCACCGCCAAGTCGGAGCAGCAGCTGCGCAAGTCGGCGCTGGAGGAAATCTTCGGCAAGCTCAAAAAGAGCAGCACCGGCAACCACCGCACGCCCCAAACCGGCCAGGGCGACGAGCAGAGTACCGACCTGCGCGAGTTCCGCTTCGGCGACTCGCTGGAGCAGATTCAGATGACCGAATCCATCCGCAACGCCCAGCTCAACCACGGCGTGGACAACGGCTTCATGCTGACCGAGGGCGACCTCGAAGTACGCGAAAATGAGCATAAATCGCAGACCAGCACGGTGCTGATGATTGACATCTCCCACTCAATGATCCTGTATGGCGAAGACCGCATCACGCCCGCCAAAAAGGTAGCCATGGCCTTGGCCGAGCTCGTCAAGCAGAAGTACCCCAAGGATACGCTCGACGTAATTGTGTTCGGCAACGACGCCTGGCAGATTGAGGTGAAGGACCTGCCCTACCTGCAAGTGGGGCCCTACCACACCAACACCGTGGCCGGCCTGGAGCTGGCGATGGACCTGCTGCGCAAGCGCAAAACGCCGAACAAGCAGATTTTCATGATCACCGACGGCAAGCCTACTTGCCTCAAAGAAGGCAACGGCTACTACAAAAACAGCTTCGGCCTCGACCGCAAGGTGGTGAACAAGACGCTGAACATTGCCGCCGCCGCCCGCCGCGTTAAAATCCCCATCACTACGTTCATGATTACCTCCGATCCTTACCTCCAGCAGTTCGTGGAGGAATTCACGGAGGTGAACCAGGGCAAGGCCTACTACTCGGGCCTGAAAGGCCTGGGCCACCTGGTGTTCGAAGACTACAAAAAGAACCGGCGCAAGTCGCTGTAAGCAGCCAATGCGGACCAAAAGCAAGGAGAGCGGCCGCCGGATAATCCGGCGGCCGCTCTCCTTGCTTTTAGCCTGTGGTAGCCTGGTCAGCTCTCACAGGGAACCGGCTCCCTACTCGTGGTAAACGCGCTGCCAGAACCGGTACCAGCGCTTATTAGTGGGGTAGTGGCGCGAGGCGGTCGTATTGTTGAAGATCAGTGCGACGACGAGCAGCATAGCGGCCCCCGTCAGCACGGGCAGGAACACATAGCCGTAGCCCAGGGCCTTTAGCTGGGGCGAACCGATGACGGCGATGAGGGCCGTAGCTCCGCCGGGGGGGTGCAGGGTCTTGGTTATTTGCATGCCCACAATGGAGAGCGACACGGCCAGCGCCGACGCCAGCCACAGTTCCTGGGGCACCCAATGCTGAACGGTAACGCCAATAAAAGCACTGAGGACGTGCCCGCCCAGTAGGTTGCGCGGCTGCGCCAGCGGGCTATTGATGGCCCCGTAAACCAGTACCGAAGAAGCCCCAAACGAGGCGATGAGCAGCGGCGTATCGGTGGGCAGCCGGAAACTATTCAGCCAGCCAATGAGGCCGATGCCCGCAAAAGCTCCCAAAAAAGTCCAGAAATGTTCTTTGAAATTGAAAAGCGTTTCTTGGTAGACAATAACTTTAATTCGGCGGGCGTGCCGGTGCAATCGGGTTCGCATGGTTGGGGGAAAGGCGGCGGAGACGCTGCTTTGTTTTGGCTACAAAAGTACTAGCCGGGCTGCTCCTTTGGCGGCTGCGTGGCCAGGATGCTTTCGTGCTGCCTTGCCAGGGTAGTTCGGAGGGTTTCGAAAATCAGAAAAACCGGTCGGGTAGCCAGGCTGTTATCCGCTGCCAGTTGCGGGCTGAACCTCAGCTTGCCTTTCGTGGTTAAACACCTTGGGAAGCCAGTTTCCCGCCAACGTCTTTTATGAAGCACGAAACCATCCGCACCCTGGGCCAGCTCCGCGCCAGTGGCTACAAATCCCGCAGCGTGAAAGCCGAGCTCCGGGAGAACCTGATTCAGAAACTCAAGAATAAAGAGGACGTATTCCCAGGCATTTTCGGCTACGACGAAACCGTGATTCCCGAGTTGCAGCGCGCCATTCTGGCCGGGCACCACATCAACCTGCTGGGCCTGCGCGGCCAGGCCAAAACCCGCATCGCGCGCCTGCTCATCAACCTGCTCGACGAGTACATGCCCGTGGTGGAAGGCTCGGAGCTGAACGACGACCCCTTGCAGCCGCTGTCGGTGTTTGCCAAAAACCTGATTGCCGAGCACGGCGACAACACGCCCGTGGCCTGGGTGCACCGCGACGAGCGCTACACCGAGAAGCTGGCCACGCCCGACGTGACCGTGGCCGACCTCATCGGCGACGCCGACCCCATCAAGGCCGCGACGCTCAAACTGCCGTACTCTGACGAGCGGGTGATTCACTTTGGCCTGATTCCCAGGGCCCATCGCGGTATTTTCGTGATTAATGAGCTGCCCGACCTGCAGGCCCGCATCCAGGTGTCGCTGTTCAACATTTTGCAGGAAGGCGATATCCAGATTCGTGGCTTCAAGGTGCGCCTGCCGCTCGATATCCAGTTCGTATTTACGGCCAACCCCGAGGACTACACCAACCGCGGCAGCATCGTGACGCCGCTCAAGGACCGGATTGACGCCCAAATCATTACCCACTACCCGAAATCCATCGAAATCGGCAAGCGCATCACCAAGCAGGAAGCCCGCATCAAGGAGGACCAGAAAGGCATGGTGACGACCAACGAAATTACCCACGACCTCGTGGAGCAGGTGGCCGTAGAGGCCCGCGGCTCCGAGTTCGTTGACGCCAAGAGCGGCGTATCGGCCCGCCTCACCATCTCGGCCTACGAGCAGGTAGTGGCCGGCGCCGAACGCCGGGCTCTCATTAACGGCGAGGCGAAAACTTACGTGCGCGTGGGCGACTTCATCTCGGCCGTGCCTGCCATCACGGGCAAGGTGGAGCTGGTGTACGAAGGCGAGCAGGAGGGCGCGGGCATCGTGGCCGAGAAGCTCATGGGCAAGGCCATCCGCACCCTGTTCCTGAACTACTTCCCTGACCCCGACAAGTCGAAGAAACTGAAAAACCGCGTTTCGCCCTACAAAACGGTGCAGGAGTGGTTTGGCAGCGGCAACACCCTCGACTTGATGCACGACGCCTCGGATGCTGACTACCACGCCGCGCTGGACAAAGTGCCCGGCCTGCGCGACATCGTGAAGGAACTGCACCCTAACGAGGATGCCAACACGACCTACTTCCTGATGGAGTTCCTGCTGCACGGCCTGAGCGAGCACAGCCTCATTTCGCGCAACCGCCTCACCGCCGGGGCCCAGTTCAAGGACCTGCTCTCGTCGATGTTCACCATGCCCACCTTCGAGGAGGGCGACGATGAGGACGAGGAGGAAGAAAAGCCCCGCCGCCGCCGCTAGGGCTCTAGGGCCCCAGGGTTTCCAGGCAAGCAAAAAGCCCCGCGTACCGAAAGGTGCGCGGGGCTTTTTACTGAGCAGCTGGTAGTCTACGCGGCGGCGTCGTCCGTCACCACGATTTTCTCAATTGTGTCGTTGGGCTTGATTTGGTCGATGACTTCGAGGCCCTCCACCACTTTGCCGAATACAGTGTGCACGCGGTCGAGGTGGGCAGTGTTGTCGCGCGAATGCACCACGAAGAACTGCGAGCCGCCGGTGTTTTTGCCGGCGTGGGCCATGCTCAGCACGCCGCGCTCGTGGTATTGGTGGTCGCCGCTGGTTTCGCAGTCGATTTTGTAGCCGGGGCCCCCGGTGCCGGGCGCGCCTTTGGCGCCGGGCTTAGTGTTGGGGTCACCGCCCTGAATCACGAAATTCGGGATAACGCGGTGGAAGGTGGTGCCGTCGTAGAAGCCTTTCTGAGCTAAATCGGTAAAGTTTTTGACTGTGTTGGGGGCGTCTTGCTCGTAGAACTCGACTTTCATGACCCCCTTGGGGGTGTGGATTTCGGCGGTTTTCATCGAAAAAAGGATATGGATGGGAAAACGCCCGGGGCGGGCGCTGCAAAAATAAGCGCCCGCCCCGGGCAACGGCAGCTAAACAATCCGGGGCCCCCGATTGATTCGTATAGTATCCAAACCCTTTATTCTCTCTCTGTTCAGTTTTTTCATGAAAAAGCAACTGTTTTCCCTCGTTAGTGCTTTCGCCCTGACCTTGGCCCTGGCCAGCTGCGGCAAAGACAAGCCCGCCGAAACCACCACCGCTGCTGCCGATGCAACGACTAAGAATCCTGCTGATTCGG
This sequence comes from Hymenobacter nivis, assembly GCF_003149515.1. Classification (NCBI taxonomy): domain Bacteria; kingdom Pseudomonadati; phylum Bacteroidota; class Cytophagia; order Cytophagales; family Hymenobacteraceae; genus Hymenobacter; species Hymenobacter nivis. Next base: position 1,335,183 of record NZ_CP029145.1, on the reverse strand, counting down.
TGGCCGCTATGGCCGGCGATTCGGCCCGCATGGCCAAGCCCGGCGGCGTGATGGTGGACGGCGTGGCCATGACGCCTGACAAAGACATCGTGGACAACGCCGCGAGCGCCAAGAGCGTGAGCACCCTGGTGTCGCTCTTGAAGCAGGCCGGCCTGGTGGAAACCCTGAAAGGCACGGGCCCCTTCACCGTGTTTGCCCCTACCAACGCCGCTTTCGACAAGCTACCCAAGGCCGCCGTGGCCGCCCTTACCGCCCCCGCCAACGTCGCCAAGCTCAAGGGCGTGCTGACGTACCACGTCATCGCCGGCCGCCTGCTGGCCGCCGACCTGAAAGACGGCCAGGAACTGACCACTGTGAACGGTGAGAAGCTGAAAGTAATGGTGAAAGACGGCAAAGTGATGGTGGGCAATGGCAAAGACGCCCCCGCCACCGTGCAAATCGCCGATATTATTTCAAAAAACGGCGTCACCCACGTCATCGACGGCGTGTTGCTGCCGTTGGAGAAGAAGTAGATTATTAGTTGCTAGTTGTCGGTTGTTAGCATGACGGCCATAGCTACAGAAAAAGCCTCCAGCATATTGCTGGAGGCTTTTTCTGTATTTAGAAATAATTAAATCGTCGTGTCGACCAAGGTAAGGGATTTAATTGTGTGCACTTTGGCGACTAATAGCTGACAACCAATACCTGACAACTAAAACCTACGCTTCCAGGCCGGCGTCTTCCGAGACGCGGCGGGCGAAGGCGGTCCAGTCCACGTCGTCTTCGCCGCGGGCCACGGTGGTGCTCATGCGGTTGTGTACGAGTTGGGCCAGGGGCATGGGCGTGGCCAGCTGCTGGGCGTGATCGAGCACGAGGCGGAAATCTTTGCGGATGATGGGCGGTAGGGCCCCCACGGGCGTGTAGTTCTTGGAGGCAATCATGCGCCCGTAGCCGTGGTACACAGGGCAATCGAAGATGGTGTTAACCAGGAAATCATAGATGGGCTGGCGGCCCACGCCGCTTTTTTCGGCCAGCGTGAAGGCCTCCGCCATAGCCTCGATGGCTGCGCCGAGCATGAAGTTGCCGCAGAGCTTGACCACGCTGGCCGCGGCCGGGTCGTCGCCGAACTCGTGCACGCCCTGGCCCAGCGGCGCCAGCCAGGGCTGCACCTTCGCGCGGGCGGCCGGGGGCCCCGCCAGGCCCAGCCACAGCTTAGCTGACGCCGCGGCATCGGGTTTGCCAAACACTGGCGCGGCTACGAATTCCGAGCCGTGGGCGGCGTGGGCTTCGGCCAGTCGGGTGGTGGTGGTGGGCGCCACGGTGCTGCACGAGATGTGCACCGCGTTGGGCGCCAGGCCGTGCAGCAGGCCCTCGGGGCCCGTCACCAGCTCGGTCAGGACGGCGTCGTCGCTTACCATCGTGAACACGGCTTCGGCGCCGCGGGCGGCTTCGGCGGGGGTTGCGGCCACGGTGGCGCCCTGCGCTTGGAGGGGCGCGGCCTTGGCGGCGGTGCGGTTGTAGACGGTGAGGGTGTGGCCGGCCTTGAGCAGGTTGGCGGCCATGGCCAGGCCCATGTTGCCCAGGCCCAGGAATGCAAGTTTTGCCATGTTGAAAGGGGAGTGGCCGTAGCCAATGGTTCGCCCCGGTTTACTCAGCTATCCAGTGGTAGGTTTCGGAGGCCCCAGCGTCGAAGCAAGCACCCGCCCCGACGAGCTGCAGCTGCCGCTGTCCGTTTTGCTGGCTGAGGCGGTAAATCTTCGCATCGCTGTTGCTTAAGTCGGCCTCGCTCGTGAACGTTATTAGCGGGTCGTTTGGGCCGACACACGGCCCCGCTGGGCCCTGCGAGAGTTGAAAAGTGGTCTGGTAATAGGGCTGTCCGTTGCGCCGCACCGTCAACTGGCCTTCGGTTGCAAACACTACTTGGCGGGTGAAGCCTTGGGTGGCCGGCGTGCGCAGGCCAGACTGGTAGCCCGTGCTTTCCCATTCCCAATGGCCAGTGGCTTCGGCTAGAACGTTGTAGGTAATGGGCAGCGTGCGGCATCGTGCTTGCACCCGGTGGTGAGTTGGGCGGCGCATCTGAGGACCCCGGCGAGTAGGAGAGCTTTCATAACTAATGGTCGAGTAGAAGGGAAAGAATATTTGAACTGAGGAGCTACTAATTGCCTGTTTCGTTGCAAGCCCAGGCATTAAAAAAAGTAGTGGTCTAAAACGGGATGGTCCGGCGACTTTTTTCGTCGTCGGACCACTCTGGCGATGCCCTGGAGCCGCTTTTTTTTAGTAAGAGTGGCCCGAAGAAGCCCTTCGGGCAATTCACTGGACCACTCCGTTTTAGACCACCGCTAAAAAAGTATTTAAGCCAGCGGCCACTGGCGACTGTGCCTTTACCGGGGCCCTAGCGAATCGGCCCCCGGCACCGCTGCTGGCGCGTCCAATACCGAATCGGGTGCGGCCGGGGCTTCCCTGGCTACCTCGCGGGGGGCGGGAGCCTCGTTGGGCACGGCGGTTTCGGTGTCGGTGGCTGGAATTGCGGCAGGCTCCGTAAACGCCCGGGTCTGCGTTGAGTCGGCCGCGTTTTCCATCAACTGACGCAGCCAAAGCGCCCCGTCGCATAAAGACCAGATCGCGCCCCCGGCCCTTGCAGGAGTCGAGCTGCACCGCTAATTTGACGCCAAACGCCGCCGCATTCCCCAGATGGCCCACAAAAACCGACGAGGCAATGTGCCCGCCCCGCTCCTCCACGATGCTGGTTTGCAAGGTCGAGGTCGCAAAAATGCGCCCCGGTTTCGCTTTTTTGTAGCCCTCGTCGGTTATCAGCATCGCCCCGTCGGCCTGCGCGTAGACGCCCCCCACGGGGGCCACCTCCGGCGCCTCGGGGGTGGGCGCCTGGTCTGCCTCGTCGGTGATGGCCCCGCCGTAAAAGCGCGTCAGACGGTCAAGCTGGCTGGCCCCCACGGGCAGGCCCAGCAGCGTTTCGGCCAACGCGGCGGCCTGTTGATAGACCTCGGATTGCCCTAAAAAAACTAGTTGCTCCTGTAGGTAGGGACTAGTGCCAAACCCGTTCGGGTGATATCTAAAATCCTGATTGTTGGCTATTTGTATTTGACCAAAGCGCGTCGTCATCTTTTTTTTACGCCGGTCGGCCGGCACGGGGCCAACGTTACGGTCCAACATTTGACGACCCAATTCCATCCAGATGGCTTCAAAGGACTTCTCGTAATCGTAGAACGTCGGCTGGGTAGCAAGGGCCTGTAAGTCGTTGTATTTTTGCTCGGCCAACGCCAGGTATTCGGCCTTGCTCATGCCGGTGGAGGTGCTGTAGTCATGACCCAAGTCACGAATACGCAGCGACAATTTGGGTTGCACCCTTTCCAAGCCATGTTTAAGCACGTGGTGGAAGAGGGAAAAATCTAGGCCCGCCCCCTGCTCTTTGCCCGTTGGTATGCCAGTAGCGAAAACCTGAAAGTGATTGAGCGGGCCGGCTGGATGTTTTTTTACTACCCTGAAAAGCAATCGGTTAGGACGTATAAGCAAGGCAACGGGCTACCAGGCCCTGGACATACTCGAACCGCCGGCCGGGGGCTGGAGCCGGGGCGTGGAAGTACGCCTGCAACAAGTACCGTTTAGGATAAAACTCTTCAAGCTGGTTGCCACAGACGGCCGCATTTAATGGGTGATAACCCATCACCTGGCGGCCCGTCTCAATCGGGAGATGGTTATCGATGCCGTACAGGTACGCTGGCAGGTGGAGGGGTTTCACCGGAGCTTCAAGCAATTAACGGGTTCCGGGAAATGCCAATGCCGCAAGGCCCAGGCACAGCGCAATCACTTAACTTGTTGTTATTTAGCCTGGGTGTCGTTGCGGTAATATGCCCGCGCCATCGGCCGCACCATTTATCAGGCCGCCTGCCTACGTGGGCCGAATGGCTGCGGAAAAAATTGTAAAATTCATCTATTCTTTTTTTACTACCTAAGACTGCGTAAGTTCTATTTAATACGGGCACTAATGCATCACCTGTGTAACCATTTTTTGCGCCTCCGCCAGGGGCCCCAAATTCAACCCCAGGTCTTCGCCCTGCTCGCCCAAATAATTAATCAAATTCTCCGTGGCCACGTTGCCCGTCAGGTCGTCGGCAGCCATCGGGCAGCCGCCGAAGCCGCCCAGGGCCCCATCGAAGCGGCGGCAGCCTGCGTGGTAGGCGGCGGCCACGTTGGCGCGCCAGGCGGTGGGCAAGGTGTGCAGGTGGGCCCCAAACTCGATGCCCGGGAAGGCCGGAATCAACTCCGCAAATAGGGCCCCCACAGTGCCCGCCGTGCCCACGCCCACCGTGTCGGACGGTGCCACGATGCGCACGCCCAGCGCCGCCAGCTGCGCCGTGAAATCTACCACCAGCGCCGGGCTCCACGCGTCGCCATAGGGGTTGCCGAAGCCCATGGACAGGTACACAACCAGCGTTTTGCCGGCCTGCGTGCACAGCTCCTGTATGGCGGCCACGTCGGCCAGGGCCCCGGCGCGGGTCTGGTTGGTATTGCGCTGCTGGAAGGTTTCAGATACCGAGAGCGGGAAGCCCAGGTAGTGGATTTCGGGGTGCTGGGCGGCAGTTTCGGCCCCGCGGCGGTTGGCCACGATGGCCAGGAGCTTGGTTTGGGTGGTACTTAAATCGAGGCCGGCCAGCACCTCAGCCGTGTCGCGCAGCTGCGGAATGGCTTTAGGCGACACGAACGAGCCGAAGTCGAGCGTGTCAAAGCCTACGCGCAGCAGGGTGTTGAGGTAGGCCGTTTTGGTGGCGGTGGGGATGAACGCGGGGAGGCCCTGCATGGCATCGCGGGGGCAGTCGATGAGCTTCATAAACGGCAAGGAAGGGCGGGTAGGTGGGGGCCCAAAGGTAGCGGCCCGCGGCCAGGGTCCCGGCCGGGTAGTTACCTGCCTACTACTCCGTAGCGGCCGCTTCTCACGTCCAGAATGAGTACGCCGCCCGCGAAAGGTGCGTTGCCCAGTAGGCCATCCAGGCCCGAAAAGCGCATCAGCGTCTGCTGCACCAGGCCCATGCCCTCCAGGTAGGTGACGGTACCCAGCGGAATTTCAACGGCCCCGAAGCGCAGCCGGGCGGGGGTTGGCACCGTGTGCAGCACCAGCTTTTTGCCCCAGGAATTGGTAGTGTCGGTGCGGGCGGGGGCCCCGGGGGTGGCCATTTGCTGACAGCTCTCCCGGCTGGTGAGCAGGGTGTAAGCGCTGGTGCCGGAGTCGAACAGGAGCTGGCGCGGCGCGCCGTTCAGGGCCGCGGCGAGCAGCACGCGGCGCTCGGGGAAAGCGAGCGGGGCGAAGGTAGCGCGGGCGGCCAGGCCCGCCGGCACGTCGGCGCCCAGCGTGAAGCGCCCGGCGGCGTAGTCCAGCACCAGCACGCGGCCTTTCAACGCATCGGTGCCCAGCGAGCCAATAATGAAAGGGGCCAGTCTGTCAGCGGGTATTTCGCCGGTGCCGTGGAGGAGCACTTTCGCGTTGCCAACGGCCACTTGGGCGCCGCCCAAGGCAAAGCGGAATTCGGGCGCCACATTTCCCCGGGGCCGCAAGCTGGTGCCCAGCGTGGGGTAGCGCCGGTGCAGGGCCGCCAGCTGGCGTGCGTAAAGCACGGTGTTGGGGGCCCCGGTGTCGAGCTGAAAGTAGCAGGTGCGGGGGCAGCTGCGGAGCCGGACGGGTACGAGCAGGGCGGCGTGCGGCACGGCGGGCTTGGCCACCGTGTCGGCCCACCAGCGTAGCGGGCCCGTTGCCGGCAGGCCCACCACGGTGAGCTGGTTGGCGGGGGGCGCAAACTTCCGCTTCATGTAGAAGTAGCCGCCAACGCCGCTCAGCACGAGCACGAGCACCAGGGAAAGCAGAACCTTAAAGCGGGTTTTCATGGCAAGGCAAAGAGCGGGTTGCGGTACGAAGGCAAACCTAGCCGCCCGCACGGCTGGCCCTTGCGTCATTTTGCCGTCGTTTCCCCGTCATTGACTGCAAAGCGCTTTTTATCAAAAACTTACCATCAGAGCCTGATGGGGTAAATGGCCAAATCACCGCGCCGCAGCCGCCCGGCGTAGTACACCACGGCGAGTATATTGAGCAAATAGGACAGGATGAAAACCGCCAAAAAGCCGCCCCGCCACGGCCGCAGGTCCAGGGCGTTGGCCACTTGATAGGCCCCCAGCAGCAGCCCGTACGCCAGGAAGCACCCAAGCTGCCACAGAATCTGGAAGCCCACCACCCGGCGGCCCACTTCGGCTGCGTGCAGGACGGTGTGGCGCCGCCGACGCCAGAGCACCAACGGCGCTACGACGTTGAGCAAGGGTAGCACCAGCAAGCTCAGCGTACTCAGGTTGAGCAGTTGCAGAAACTCGGGGTCGGGCCGCAGTGGGCGCAACGCCGACGGGGGGGGGCCGGCGGCCGTCGAAACGGATGAAACCGGCGCGGTTTCGGGTGCGGGCTCCGCGCGAAAATCCTCCAGCGACACGCTCAGGGCGGCGGCCAGCGCGTGCAGCGTGTGGCCGCGGGGCACGGTTTCGCCCCGCTCGACCCGCTGAATGGTGCGCAAGCTCACGCCCGAGTGCTCGGCCAGCAATTCCTGCGAGAAGCCCTTGCTTTTGCGGATGGCGAGAATGCGGGCGGCGGAAAACATGCGCGGCAATTATAACGATGGAAACGGGGGTAATAATACGGCTCTCCGTTGCCAAGCGCGTTTCCCGTAGCTGCTGAAGAGCCGGCCGCCGGCCTTGCGCGCGGCCGGGGCCCCAGCGAACTTGCCCCGCGCGGGCGGCGTTACGGGGAATGCTTTTTTGGACGAACCACCCCGTTGCCCGGCCGCGCCGCCGGTTGTTTTTCCGCCCACTTTCCCTTCTTCTTTGGCTGCCCGTGCTGCTACTGGGCGCGTGCGGCAAGCAGCAAACCTTGCAGGCCCTGTTTCAGCCGCGCACCCCGCACGAGGCCTACGCCCACCGCCTGCGCCAGGCTGGCCTCGACCGGGGTCCCGCCGGCCGCGCCTGGCTGGCCGCCGCCGCCCAGGCCCTGCGCGACTCGCTGGTAGTGGCGCTGCCCTTCACCGAAACCGGGTATTTCCTGCCCGGCCAGCCCACGGCGGCCGGCTACCGCTTCGCCGTGCAGGCCGGCGAGCAGGTGCGCGTGCGCCTGGAATTGGCCCCCGGCAGCACGGCCCGCGTGTTCGTCGATGCCTTTGAGGTGGGGCCCGGCGGGGCCCCCGCGCCGCTAGCCAGCGCCGACACCGCCGCCCTCGACTTCCGCTACCGCGCCACGGCCAGCGGCCAGCATTTGCTGCGCGTGCAGCCCGAGCTGCTGGCCGCCGGCCGCTACACCCTGCGCCTCACCCGCGAGCCCGGCCTGGGCACCTTCCCGGTGCAGGGCCGGGCCGACGCGGACATCGGCAGCTTCTGGGGTGCGGGCCGCGACGGCGGGGCCCGCCGCCACGAGGGCATCGATATTTTTGCGCCCCGCGGCACGCCCGCCGTGGCCGCCGCGGCCGGTACCGTCACGCGCCTGGGCACCACGCCCCTGGGCGGCAACGTGGTGTGGCTGAGCGCCGACGGCACCGGCGAGCACCTCTACTACGCCCACCTCGACCGCCAGCTAGTGACGCCCGGCCAGCGCGTGCGCCCCGGCGATACCCTGGGCCTGGTGGGCAATACCGGCAACGCCCGCACCACGGCCCCGCACTTGCACTTCGGCATCTACCGCGCCGGGCAAGGCGCCGTCGACCCACTGCCCTTCGTGCGCCGCGCCAGCCCCGCCGCCGCCCCACCCACCGGCCCCGATTTGCGCGGCGCCTGGGTGCGCCTGCGCGCCGCCGGTCCCCTGGAATCTAAGGCTGGTACCCAAGCCAGTGGCCCGCGCCTGGCCGCCCAAACGCCGCTACTGGTACTGGGCCAGCAGGGGCCCCTGCTGCGGGTGCGCACCGCCGCCGGCCGCCGGGGCTACGTGGCCGCCGCCGCCGTGCGCCCGGCCGAAGCCGCGCCGCTGCGCCGCCTGCTGCTGCCCGCCGCCACAGAAGTAGCCGCGCTGCCCGCCGCTGCCCCCGTAGCCGCCTGGCCGGCCCGCACCCCGGTAGCCGTGCTGGGCGAAGCCAACGGCTTCAGCCTGCTGCGGGGCCCTGCCGGGGCCCTGGGCTGGGCCCGGATTTAGGGTTGAAAATTCAAAAGACAGTAGTAAAAATTAGCTACTCAGTGGCTTGGTAGGTCCTGGAGGGGCAACCCCGCTAGCAATGGCTTGCGTTTAACCGCCGGGGCCCTACTTTGCGCCTGTTCACTGACAACTGCTCACTGATAACTGAAAAACCATGGCTGATTCCCCTTCCTGGGCCGACACCGCCGCGTCGCTGCTGTCCAAACTTTCCGGCGGCGTCGAGCTGAACCTGGCCTTCGACCAGGTGGAGCTGCAAGTGCCCAACCCCAACGGCACGGCTGGCACTTACCGCCTCAACGGTTCGCTGCGCATCCGTACCAAGGGCGAGGCCGCGTCCGCCGCCCAGCCGGCCGCCGCCTTGCGCATCGACCCGCCCGCGCCCAGCGGGCAGCCCCAGCCCCTTGGCTAGCGGCCTCGAAGTAGAGGCCCAGCTGGTCCTCACCTGGAACGGCCAGCTCCTGCAGCTGGCCGGCTCCGGCTCGTACCTGATTTTGAACGTGCCCAGCCAGCAGGTGCTCGACGCGCTGACGGCCGGGCCCCCGCGCCCGCCCGGGGCCCCCAAGCCGCCCAAGGGCCCCGACCCCTTGCAGCAGCTCCACGACCTGGGCCGGCGCCTGGGTTTGGTGCTCGACCTGCGGGTGGGCGGCAAAACCTACGTCACCTTCGGCCTGCCCGACCGCAACGGCCCCAAAATCGCGCTCAGCGCAGTGCTAGGGAAGTTGGGCTCGTTTTTTCGCTAATTCCAGCCAGGCAGGCCGAAACCAAAGGGCCCCGAATTGGTTTGACTGCTGACGCTGTGCCGTTTCGCTCGTCTTCGTTCATGAGGAATTCCGATAATACTTCCAATAAGCAAGTGCGGGCAGGGGCTTCCGTTTCAACGTTTGCCCGCATCGAGCGGCTGCCACCGCTACTCATGGTCCTGTACCTGGGGCTGGCGGCCATCACCGTAATGTTTACCGTCCTGGCGGCGCTTTACATCAGCGCCCGCCTTGCCAACGGGGTTCCCACGAGTACGCATCCGTTCCCGCGCTTTTTTTCGCTGAGCACCATTGTGCTGCTGGTGAGCAGCTACGTGGTGGCGCAGGCCCCGCGCCTTTACGCCCGCGACGATTTGGCTGCCCTGAGCCGGTGCCTGCTGGCCACACTGCTGCTGGGCAGTATCTTCACCGGCTTGCAGGTGCTGGGCTGGCGCGAGCTGCTGCCGTTTGTGTCTTTCCAAGGCCAGGCCAGCGGCACGTTTATCTACTTCATCTCGGCCCTGCACGTGGCCCACTTGCTCGGGGGTATGCTGTACCTGCTGTCGTTGGCGCTGCGCGTGTTGCACGCCGACCGCGACGCCGTGCGCCACCTCGTATTCATTCGCAACCCCTACTACCGCCGCCAGCTGCGGGCCCTGTGCACCTATTGGCACTTCATCGATGTGCTGTGGGTGGCACTGTTTGTCATCTTTTTGCTGTTTTATTAGCCGACCTGGCTGCGCAACAGCGGTCGTTGAAGCGGTGGCTCGCCCACTGCCGGACAATTGTTCCAAGCGTTGTCTATCGGTAATCCGGCCAAAAGGGGCCCCAGACGTACGTCCGGGGCCCCTTTTGGCTTCATATGAGGTGCCCGTAGCGGCGGATGACGGGCTTCCAGTATTCGGGCTGGTACTGAATCCAGCCGTGAATGCCGAAGGGTAGGGTGTCGTTGTCTTGGTTGGTGAAGGGCAGGTCCTCGGCATTTCCAAATTCGTAGGCTGCGCCGAACTGCTGGGCTAAGGCCTTGGGCATAATCCGGAAACTGGCCGACAGCTTGGGAAAGTGCTGGGCCAGGAATAAATCGTCCAAAAACCCTAATTTTCGCCGCCGTCGCACCCAATGGTAAGCGTTTATGTAGAACCGAAACCGGGTGGTGAGGCGGTGAAACGTACCGGTCTTTTTCAGCGAAAAGCCGCCGTTACCAAAGTATTCCGGGTAGTTGAAGCCCGTCAGCCGCCGTAGTGCGGAGCCCGGGTTCTGCCACACGGGGTTGTAGATGACCGCGCCGGCGTAATCGTACCCGGCGCGGCACCACTTTTCCAGCTCGTCGCGGAACACAAAAGCGTCCATGTGCACGACGAGCATGTACTCGTAGGGCAAAAAGCGCGCGTAGAAAGCCGGGTTAGTTTGCAGCTCGCCGTGGGCTTCGTGGCCGCGCCAGTCGAAACGCTCGAAGCGTACGGCCGCTTTGCCCCGGCAAAATTCCTCATACCAAGTGGTATCCAGCCCAATGGGCGTCATGAAGGCGATGGGGTGCCGGTGCAACACGGCCAAGGTTTGGGCCAACGAAATCTTTTCCAGCGCCGACGGCTCCTCCAGGTGGATGGGGATGACAACTGTAACAAGGTTTTTTTTCATGGTTGATCCCCAATGAATGGGAGCCGTAAAATACCATTAAATATTGGGCGAAGCGCACCTGCCGGGCTGTTAGTGCGACAGGCCGCGTGGCCGGGCGCGGCCAGCGAGCGGGGAAAGTACTCGCGGACTACCGTTGCCGCCCCGGCTTAAAAAAATCCCCACCGGGCGAACCGGCGGGGATTACCAGCATCAAATAACAACCAACGGTCCTTTATTTTGCCTGGTTCAGATCCAGCTTCCACAGGGCGTAGGGCTGGGTGCGGGTGCTTTTACCGCCGTGGTACTTACCCAGGGTCTGGATTTGCGAGGTGGTGAAGTACAGCGTGTTGTTGGGGCCGTAGCCGAACGTATCGGGCCACGAGATTTCGGGGCCCTGGGCAATGGTGGAAACTAGGCCGGCCGGTGTCACGCGGTGGATGCTGTTATTCTCGATGCCCGAGGTGTAGAGGTTGCCGGCGGCGTCGCGGCCGTAGCCATCGGAGGCGCCGGGCACGGCAAATTTCTCGACGTGCGTGGCCAGCTGGGCCGGGCTTAGCGCAGCGTTGCGGAGGAACTCGGTGCCGATGCGGTACATTGTGCGGCCTCTCAACGCCTGGTAGTACAGCGTGTTGCCGTCGGCACTCAGCTCAATGCCATCGGCCTGGAAGTTGGGCTTTTTGCCGTCGGGCTCGCGCAGCACGTAGCCGTTCACTGCCAGGTCGAAGCCCGGCTCGGGGTGCACCGAGGGATGGTTTTCGAGTACGCGGCGGGCCTTACCGGTCTTCAAATCGAGCACCACCAGGGCCCCGGTGCCGGAGTCGGTGAGGTACGCGAAGCTGCGCTTGGTATCAAAACGCACGTCGTTGAGGTAGCTCTTCGACGGCGCCACGTTGTCCGGGAACAGGATGGTGCGCACGGCCTTGTTGGTAGCCAGGGCGAACTGCACGAGCTTAGCCCCGCCGGGTACCACGCCCATGAACTTGGGCGAGGCCGCGTCGAGCACCCACAGCCGGTCCTGGTCGTCCACCACCACGCTCTGCACGCATACGAAGCGCTCAGCGGGCGAGGCGGGGGCCTTGGGGTCGGTTACGGCGGCGTTCCAGGTGGCGTTGGGGTAGGGGCGTGGGGCCTGGCCGGGCACAATTTCGGCCACCGATTCGCGGTGCCCGTCTTCCCAAAGCGGGAAATTGACGAAGATGCGGCCCTGGCGCGACACCGTTACGCCGGTCACGCGCTGGTCGGGAAACGCCGCCACCTGCACCGGCTTAATACCTTGGCGGGTGGTTTCGATGGCGCCGAGGGGCCGGGTGCGGGCGAGGGGGACTTCCTGTTGGGCAAAGGCTGCGGAAGCGGACAGGCAAGCCGCCAGCAGCGCGGCGCGGGTAAGCGAAAGAGGCATGGGAAGCGGGATGAAATAGGCGAATGTTTCGTGTCAACGGCCCGCCGCGCGCGGCGTTGCCCCGCCGTGGCCCCAACCCCAGCTTTACGGCTGGCTAAATAATTAGAAAACAAGAGCTTTAAAAAGGATTATTTTGTGGCAGGGCTAGCGCCGCCATGCGGGTTTCAGCTCGCCCTTGCCGGTGGTCATTTGCTGGGCCCTCAGTCGTATCTTTCCAGCACCACCCATGCGGGCCGAATTGCCTGCCCCACATCCATTTTAGGACCATGAAAATGCTGCCCTGGTGCTGGTTACTCGTTTTAGCTGGTTGGCTGGGGGCCCCGGCTGCCTGGGCGCAGCCTAGCACCAGCCCGGCCGATGGCGGGCGGGCCTGCGCCGCGGCGCGCCTACGCACGGGCCTGGGTATGCTGGCTACCACGGCCACGGCCGGCCACCGCGCCCAGCTGGCCCGCTACGACGTGACGTACTACAAGCTCGACCTGGCCCTGGAACCCACCTCGCTCGACGTGGCTGGCGTAGCTTGGTTGCGCGTGCGCACAGGGCCCCGGGCCCTCGATTCGCTGGCCTTCGACCTGTACCAGGCGCCGGCCGGGGCCCCCGCCAGTGCCGCCACGCTGCGCATCGATTCGGTGGTGGTGAATGGCCGCCGGGCCCCCGTCGTGCGCCGCGCCGGCCCGGAAGCCACCGCTGCCCTGGCCGCGCCCGCCCCGGCCGGGGCCCTGGCCGACGCCCGCATCTACTACCACGGCACGGCCCCGCACGACGCCGGCGGGGGCTCGGCCGCCATCGGCAACGGCCTTGATCGCAGCGACTCGGTGCGCTACGCCGGCGCTTGGCACCCCTACCAGGTGCTGTGGTCGCTCTCGGAGCCGTTTGCGGCCCCCGAATGGTTTCCGTGCAAGCCGGTGCTGACGGACAAGGCCGACTCGTCGGACGTATGGGTGACGACGACGCTGCCCAACAAAGTGGGCTCGAACGGCGTGCTGGCCCGCACCGTGCCGCTACCCGGCAACCGGGTGCGCTACGAGTGGAAGTCGCGCCAATCCATTGCTTACTACCTCATCTCGGTGGCCGTGGCCCCGTACCTCGAGTACGTAAACTACGCCAGCCCCGCCGGGGGCCCCCGCGTGCCCATCGTGAACTACGTGTACGACCAGGCGGCCCTCAACTTTTACCGCACTGAAATCGACCGCACGCCGGGCTTTATCGAAAACTACGCCCGGCTGGTGGGGCCCTACCCATTCGGCGGCGAGAAGTACGGGCACAGCATGGCGCCCCTCGGCGGCGGCATGGAGCACCAAACGATGACCACCCAGGACGGATTCGACTTTGTGTTGACGGCCCACGAGCTGTTTCACCAGTGGTTTGGCGATAACGTGACCTGCGCCAGTTGGGCCGATATCTGGCTCAACGAAGGCTTTGCGTCCTATGGCGAATACCTTTCCTATCAAGCCTTTGGCCAGCCCGCCGACCCCGCCAACTGGCTCAACCAGGCCCGGGGCTACGCCCTGCGCAACCCCGGCGCCGTGTTCGTACCCGACACCACCAGCGTGGCCCGTATCTTCAGCTACGACCTGAGCTACAAGAAGGCGGCCCTGGTCATCCACATGCTGCGCAGCCTGCTGAACGACGACGCCAAATTCTTCCGGGCCCTGCAAACCTACCAGCGGCGCTTCGGCGGCGGTACGGCCCGCACCGCCGATTTGCAGGCGGTGTTCGAGGCCGAGGCGGGGCGGCCGCTGGGCTACTTTTTTCAGCAGTGGGTGCGGGGGCAGGGCTACCCATCGCTGGCCGTGGCCTGGAACCAGGTGGGTAGCGCCGCCACCGTGCGCACCCGCGAAACCGCCTCGCAGCCAGCTGTAACGTCCTTTTTTGACCTCGACGTGGACTACCTGCTCACGTTCCTCGACGGCACCTCGCTGCGCGTGCGCCGCCGCCAGAGCCAGGCCCTCGACGCCTTCGACGTGCCCGTGGGCACCCGCCAAGTGGTGAGCATCGCTGCCAACCCCGACGGGGCCCTACTGCTGCTGGCTAATTCCAGTGGTACCGATGCTTCGCTGGCGCTGAGCGCCAGGGCCCCCGTCGGGCCCGTGCTCGGCGCTTTCCCCAACCCGTGCCGCGAGACGCTATACTTGCCCGCCCTGCCAGGCCCCGCCACGGCCGAGGTGTTCGACGCTACCGGCCGCTGCGTGACGGTGCAAACCGTGCCGGCCACCGGGGCCCAAGTGGCCACGCTAGCCTTGGCCCCGGGCCTGTACCTGCTGCGCCTGACCGGGGCCACGGGTACGGCGCTGGGTCAGGCCCGCTTCGCCCGCGAGTAATCACGCCCGGGGGCTCGTTGGATTATAAGCTCGTGTACGCCAACCGGTTTTCTTGTTCCTCGGGGGTGGGTAGAGGCACGTCGAACACTGTGCGTAGCAAGTCCTCAAACGGGATGGCGGGTGTGAAGCCATGCTCCAGCACGGGGTTAGCGGCCACGCGGATGAATAAGGGCTGGCCGTTGAGGCTCACCAAGTCCAGCGTGACCAAGCCGTAGCGCTGGTCGCAGTAGCCGCTGTCAGGGCAGTCGATGGGTGGCGGCTTGAACAGTTGCTTGAGGGTATGCTCGCGCAGGCTTTCGTGGCGGCGGGTGCATTCGTCGGCGCAGGCACGGTGGTAACCCAGGGCCACCATCTGCTCGCCCACGTACTCATAGAAGTGGCGGAAGTTGCCGGGCCCTCCAAAGTCTTCGTCGTCGTAAAATAACATGGCACCCTGGCGGCCGTCCTCGCGCAGCGGCTCGGCCCGCAGGCCATGCCGCCGGCCCGCGCCGCCGCGGTGCAAGTGGTAGGCTTTAAAGTAGGGCCCCAGCCAGTTGCGGTGGATGCGCCCGGCCACCCACTGCGCGTGCTGCGTAGCCTGCGCCGCCGTGAGGGCAAACGGCTGCCACTCGCCAGTGGCGGCGGACGGGGCAGACGAAAACAGGGAGCGCAAGAAAGACCGCACGGCCGGGTGGAAGGTGAGAAGTAAGTACTGAGTGCAACCCCCAGCGTTTTCAAATAGTTTTTATTTTTCTGGCTTTCGGGCGCCGTGGCGGGCATAAAAAAGCCGGCTTCCGCGCAGAAGCCGGCTTTTTTTGGGGTATAGGCTACTTTACGCGTGTCCAGGTTCTGGATTGGCCAATGAGCGAAAAGCCGATGTAGCCTTTAACTTCCATCGTATTGACGGTCTTCATTTTCATATAGCACGAGTAGGTTTTACCGGTTTCCGGGTCGTAAATCTTGCCGTCGTCCCACTTGTCGTCGTCGTCGTATTTGAAGCCCTCCATGAACACCAGGCCCAGGCGTGGGCGGTTGCGTAGTTTGGGGTTGGGGTTGGGAGTGTCGGTTTTGGGCTTACCCGTGGCCGGGTCGTTGGGTACGGTTAGGCCCACAATTTTGCCGCACAGCTTGTCGCCGCACTTGTAAATCTCAAACGTGGCCTTTTTCTCAGCGTCCGTCCATACGCCCAGCGGGGTCAGGGTTTGGGCCGAGGCCAAGCGGCTTCCGGCTAGCGCCAGCACAACTAATAGGAAAAGCAGTTTTTTCATGGGTGGGGGAAAGGGGAATTGAATGAAGTAGTAGTGAAGCGCAAGACGCCGGGGAAAAGGTAAGGCAAATACTTGGGCCCACCGAATGCTGGCTCCAGGGCCGGCCAGCGCAAGTTTGTGTCCAAAGTGAGCCGCCGGGGTTTGGCCTAAAAATTTGCCCCGCCCGGGTGAAATTAACAAGCCTGAAAATCAGCCTGCCACGCCCAAATTTCGCCCTTTTTCAATAAAAAGCCTCCAATAATTTTGAACCTTACCAAAGGCTTCTAACTTTGACACCCAGTAGCGAGTGCTACGACCCCGCCCAAGCAACCCTAATGTGCTGGGCCGCGCAGGCGGGGCTATGTGGAACGTAAAGAAAGGAGGTACAAAATGTCTAGTAGTCCCAACCAAATCCTGCCAAGCCTGTCCAATGTCGTACGCATCACCGCCGTGCGCGCTTAGATAACAGCTATGCGGGGCCGCCCTAATCTTTAGCGCGGACCTACGTTGGCCCAGGTCTTACTGTTAGAGACGCCGGAGCTGTACCCCAGTTGCGCCGTTTGGTAAGATTTGAAGGATTAGATGCCCGGTTTGCCACTCGTTGGCGAACCGGGCATCGCTTTTTTAGGGCCCCAGCAAGAGGCCGCGGGAGCGTTAATCCAGCACCCGCCGCACCTGCAAAAACCGGGTTTCATAGCCCGTGCCCTCAATGGTGCTGACTTTCACGCCCGACTCGCGCCGCGCCGAGGACGCGTGCACGAAGCGTACTGGTACTGCGCCCGCCGCCGACACCACAATGCCCGCGTGGCCGGCCGTGGTGCTGCCCGGCGCTGTGCCGGCAAATACCACCAGGTCGCCGGGCCGCGCATCGGCCCGCGGCACCGCCCGGCCTGCGCTGATGAGCAAAGCCGTGGCGTGGGGCACGGCCACGCCGAAGTGCCCATACACGTACTGCACGAAGCCCGAGCAGTCGAAGCCCGCGGTGGGGCTGGTGCCGGCGTAGCGGTACGGGGCCCCCAGCTGCCGCAGGGCGAAGGCCGCTACGCTGTCGGCGCGGCCCGCTTGGGCTACGGGGGACCCGGCAAGCGCCAGTACGGCCGGAGTGGGCCGCGCCGGGGTTCCGGGTTCGGGCCGGGCGAACCGCCCGACAATGGCCGCAGCTAGCTCAATGAAAATCAACTGGATAACGCGCATGGGTAAAAAAATAGAGTAGCAGGGGGCCCTGGCGGGCTAAACGCAGCTGCGGGCCGCTAGGTTGGTGGCGCGCCGGGGGGCTTACTTTGCGGCTTGGCTTTTTACCCCTTTTTCCTTTGATGATGCCCAATTCCTTCCGCCTGCTGGGTGGCCTGGCCGCCGGGGCCCTGCTGGCCGCGCCCGCCGGGGCCCGCCCGCTGGCCGCTGCGCCCACGCTGCGCTACACGCTGGCCATGCCCGCGCCCCAAACCCACTACTTTGAAGTAGGCGTAGCCCTGAGCGGCTTCGCCCAGGACTATACCGACGTGAAAATGCCGGTGTGGGCCCCGGGCTCGTACCTGGTGCGCGAATACGCCAAAAACGTGGAGGGCTTCCGGGCCACCGGCGCGGGCGGGCAGGCCCTGGCAGTCGAGAAAATCGACAAGAATACCTGGCGCGTGCGCCACTCCAAGCAGGCCGATTTCAAGGTTGCCTACCGCGTGTACGCCTTCGAGATAAGCGTGCGCACGAGCTTCCTCGACGCCGACCACGGCTACCTCAACGGCAGCAGCGTGTTCGTGTACCCGGCCCTGAACAAGGGCTTGGCGAGCACCGTGACGGTGCAGCCGGCCGCCGGCTGGGCCCAGGTGAGCACGGCCTTGCGCCCGGTTGCGGGCGGCGCCAAATTCACCTATAAAGCTGCTAACTACGACGAGTTGGCTGACTCGCCGATTGAAATTGGCAACCAAAAAGTGCTGCAATTCACGGCCAACGGCACGGTGCACCAGGTGGCCATGTACGGCACTTACCAGGTGGACGAGAACCGCCTGCTGGGCGACATGCAGAAGATTTGCGAGGGCGCGCAGGCTGTGGTGGGCCAGAACCCCCTGGACCATTACCTCTTCATCGTGCACAACCTGGAGCGCGGCGGTGGGGGGCTGGAGCACCTGTACTCCACCACGTTGGAGGTAGGCCGCACCACGTACAACACGGAGGCCGGCTACAAGAGCTTCCTGCGGCTGGCGGCCCACGAATACTTCCACCTCTGGAATGTGAAGCGCATCCGGCCGGTGGCCCTGGGGCCCTTCGATTACGACAAGGAAAACTACACCCACATGCTCTGGGTGAGCGAGGGCATGACCGAGTACTTCGCCAACCTCATCAACGAGCGCACCGGCTACTACGACCAGCAGGGCTACCTCGACCACCTGGCCAGCACCATCGGTACGGTCGAAAACACGCCCGGTAATAAGATTCAGTCGGCCGCCGAGGCCAGCTTCGACGCCTGGATTAAGTACTACCGGCCCAACGAAAACTCGTCCAACACCGGCATCAGCTACTACGACAAGGGGGAAACCATCGGCCTGGTGCTCGACCTGATGATCATCAACGCCACCCAGGGCCAGAAGCACCTCGACGACGTGTTTCGGCTGCTCTACGACACGTATTACAAGAAGCTGGGCCGCGGCTTCACCGACCAGGAGTACCAGGACGCGGTGGCCACGGTGGCGGGCCGGCGCTTCGACGATTTCTTTAAGCAGAGCGTGTACGGCACCAAAACCGTGGACTACGCCACGGCCTTCGGCTACGCGGGCCTGGCCTTCAGCAGCACGCCGGCCAACCCCAACGGCTCGGCGGGCGCAACGTTCTCGAACCGCACCGGCCGCCTGCTCGTCGTGGGCACCGAGCGCGACGGCGCGGCCTGGATTGACGGCCTGAACGTGAACGACGAAATATTGCTCATCAACGGCGCCGCGCCCGGTGATGAATCTATTAAGGCCCTGCAAGGCGGGGCCGTGGGGGCTCCCCTCAAGCTGCAAGTGCGCCGCGACGGCCTCTCGCGCGAGCTCACCCTGACTTACCGCGCCGACCCCGACCAGCGCTTCAAAATTCAGCCGCTGCCTAACTCCACCGCCGCCCAGCAAAAAGTGCTAGCCAAGTGGCTAAAAGTTAATTAACAGTTAGCAGATAACAGTTAGCAGATATAATTCCACTTGATTTAAAAAGCCCCATGCAACCAGTACGGGGCTTTTTGAATTAAATTTTTCCTGAATTTAGCGGCCTAAATAATCTGCGAAATCACGGTTAATCTGCATAATCTGTGATCCTCAGCGAATTCTTATCAACGCCACTTCGCGGGGCGGGGCGATGACGAGCGGTACCTTTTCGACCTTCACCGAGGAGGTGTCGAGGCCGAAATACTGGTCTTCGGAGGCGATGAACTGCTTAATGTAGAAGTAGGCCTGCATGACGAGTTTTTCCTGGGTGGGGAAGTCGTTTTCCACGCTCAGGAATTTCTCCAGCACTACGAAGCGGAAGTCGCCGGTGATATGGCGCTGGCTCAGCGACTCGTAGCGGGAGGTGATGTCCACCTCCTTGTTGCGCACGAGGTCTTCCACCACCTTGCGGAAGTAGAGATTGATGCGCTGCTGCACCCGGAAGCCCAGGCGGAAGGTGATGCGGAACACGTCGTCGGGCGCTACTTCGGTTACCTTATACTCCATCGTGTAGGGCTCGTCGGTGGTCTCCACGTGCACGAACCAATAGATATCGGCCCGCTTGGGGCGCTTCTGGAAGATGGAGTAGATAATCTTCTGCTCGATTTCTGAACTGCGCTCGGCCCCGGTGAGAAACACCAGGTGGGTGGAGTATTTCGGGATGCTCTCGTCGTCGCTCAGGCGCTTGAGGCCGTCCACGTAGGGCTCCAGCTTCACGAAGTCGGTGAGGCGGCGCTTGATGTAGTAGGCCTTGAGCCACACGTACATCACGCCCATAAGCGAGGCTCCGATGGCCAGCGATACCCAGCCGCCGTGCGGAAATTTCACCAGGTTGGCTATCAAAAACGAGCCCTCGATGGGGCCGTACACCAGGGCGAACAGGATGATCAGGGGCTTGGCCACACGCTTCGCCCGCAGCCACGTAATCAGCAGTATCGAAGTCATCAGCATGGTGAGCGTGATGGCCAGGCCATAGGCGGCTTCCATGTTCGAGCTTTCGCGGAAGAAGAGTACCACTCCGATGCAGCCAATAAGTAATAGCCGGTTCATGCTGGGCACGAAGAGCTGGCCCTTCACGTCGGTGGGGTAGTTGAGCTTCACCTTGGGCCACATGTTGAGGCGGATGGCCTCGGCCACGAGCGTGAACGAGCCCGTGATGAGGGCCTGCGAGGCGATGATGGCCGCCACTGTGGCAATGCCGATGCCGATGAGCAAGAACCACGACGGCATCAACTCGTAGAACGGGTTGCGGCCGTTCAGGTGCTGGCCCTGGTGCGAAAGCAGCCAGGATCCCTGGCCCAAGTAGTTGAGCAGCAAGGTGGTTTTCACAAACGTCCAGCTGATGCGGATGTTGCCCTTGCCGCAATGCCCCAGGTCCGAGTACAGCGCCTCGGCCCCGGTGGTGCACAAAAACACGGCCCCCAGCAGCCAGAACCCGCCGGGGTAATTCACCAGCAGGTCGTAGGCATAGTAGGGGTTGATGGCCTTCAGGATGGTCGGGTCCTGCACAACCCAGCTGGCGCCGAGTACGCCCAACATCGTGAACCACAGAATCATGATGGGCCCAAAGGCCTTGCCCACAATCTGAGTGCCAAAGCTTTGCATTAAAAACAGCCCCGCGATGATGCCGATGACGATGTACACAATCACGCTCTGCGTCAGGCCGGGGTACACTTGCTTGAGGCCCTCGATGGCCGAAGCCACCGAAATGGGCGGCGTAATCACGCCATCGGCCAGCAGGGCCGAGCCCCCGATGATGGCCACCGCCGAGAGCCACGCCCCGCGCCGGCGCACCAGCGCGTAGAGCGAGAAAATGCCGCCCTCACCGTTATTGTCCGCGTTCAGCGTGATGAGCACGTACTTGATGGTGGTTTGGAGGGTGAGCGTCCAGATAACGCACGAAATGCCGCCCAGCACCAAGCGCGGCTCGATCAGGGCCGGCACAATGGCTTTCATCACGTACAGCGGCGAAGTGCCGATGTCGCCGTAGATGATGCCCAGTGCAATGAGCAGCCCCGCCCCGGAAATGGCGGTGTGCGAGTGTTTGGAGTCCATAAAAACGGGTAGGTATTTCGGAATGCGGGGGGAGGAAAAGCGACAGCCGCGGGCCCGGTCTGGGGCCCTACCCGCGGTATTACATTCGCAAGTATAAGTTGGACGCCGGCAGGCCCCACCCGGGCAAGCCTCCCGGCCCCGGGGCCCCGGGCTCGGCCGGGGGGCCAGCAGATGCTTCAGCGGCAGTAGCTTCGGTAGTAGCAGTAGCAGTAGCAGTAGTTTCGGCGGCGGCAACTGCCGCCAGGGCCGCCGCGGCTTCGGCCGCTGCCCGGTCGTGGGCGTGGCCAATGCGACGGTTCAGCTCGGCCGTGAGACGCTGCCAGGGTTGCGTTTCGCCCGGCATGGCAAAGTGGGCGGCCTCGCGGCCCAGGCGGAACAGCCGCAGGCGGTTGGTGCCGCGCTGCCCATAGGCCAGCAGCAGCGCCGCTCCGGCCATACCGGCCATGGCGGGTACGGTACGCAGCCCGTTTTGCAAGTACACAATCATAACGCCGGCCAGCCCCAGGGCCCCCAGCAAATACCATAGCAGCCAGCGTACGCGCAGCACGTCGGCCCGCTCCAGCTCACGCAGCGCGTAGGCTTGGCCCCGCACGGTAACGGCGGTGGCCGTCAGCACGAAGTGGCCATCGGCGCTGCGCAGCGTGGAGGCCCCAGCGGTGGGGTCGGGCGGCAGGGGTGGGGCCGCAAAAGCCGCTACGGAGGGCTCCGCAGCGGCTTCGGGGTGAGGGCCGTCGATTGGACCTCAGTTGTTCACTTTCAGCAGCTCCACGTCGAACACCAGGGCCGCGTCGGGGCCGATGTCGCGCCCGGCGCCGCGCTTGCCGTAGGCCAGGTCGGAGGGGATGTACAGGCGCCACTTCGAGCCCTCGGGCATCAGTTGCAGGGCTTCTGTCCAGCCGGCAATCACGCCGTTCACGGGGAAGGTAGCGGGCTGGCCGCGCTGGTAGCTGCTGTCGAATACGGTGCCGTTGGGCAACGTGCCGTGGTAGTGGGTCGTCACCGACGATTTCAGCGTCGGCTTCTTGCCGCTGCCCTCGGTGATGATTTCGTACTGCAAGCCGCTGGGCAGCGTGGTGACGCCGGCTTTCTGGGCGTTTTCGGTGAGGAAGGCTTCGCCTTCTGCTTTGTTGTTGGCCATGGTGGTGGGGTCTAAATCGTTGTCGTCATTGTTTTCGCCGGAGGCATCGCCGAGTTGCTCTTGCAGCTGCTGCATGGCAGCTTGCATTTGCTCGGGGGTAAGCTGGCTGGGGAGGCCCTGCATCCCTTCCTTGAGGGCGGCAGCCAGGGTATCAAGGTCCAGCTCCAGGCCCTGCTGGGCAAAATTACGGGCCAGGTCGCGGCCGATGATGTAGCTTACCTGCTGCTGGTTGGTGTCAAGCGTCATGTAAAAAGATGGTTGAGATAGGAGAAAAACTGGCCGCAAAGGTCGGCACTACGCCGCGAACGGCCCACAAAAAAACCCCGCCGCAGGGCAGGGCTGTTCCCAGTACGGGCCGCCGCGCGAAAAGGCTGCCGCCTAGCCGTAATGGGCCGCGTCTTCGCCGTGCAGGCTAAAGCGCAGGTCGAGCGAACGCAGGCGGGCCATTAGTAGGCCCAGCGAGCCAAAGCCGCCGAGCA
Source organism: Hymenobacter nivis (assembly GCF_003149515.1). Taxonomy (NCBI): domain Bacteria; kingdom Pseudomonadati; phylum Bacteroidota; class Cytophagia; order Cytophagales; family Hymenobacteraceae; genus Hymenobacter; species Hymenobacter nivis. Next base: position 1,312,898 of record NZ_CP029145.1, on the reverse strand, counting down.
GCAGCAGCGAGGAGAAAGCAGTGGATTTTTTCATAACAGCGTAGATGATAAGGCAGTGAAGTAAGGTGACAAGTATACGGCAGGCTAAGGAATTTGTTATGCATGTAGCATAAGTTAAACGATTGCGTTGGCGCGATTGGCAGCAAATGGCCAATAAAAAGTTGTCGGGTGGGCCTCGGTCCCGCACCATGAAGAAAAAAAATCGGCCGCTGGGGCCCGGAGCGTTAAAACGGGCAGGGGAAATTAAGAAAACGATACCCGATTTTTTGGCCGCTAGTGCGCTGAGAACCGGTAGGCGGCTGGCGTGAGGCCGGTTTTGCTTTTGAACAGGCGGCTGAAATACTGCGGATACTCAAAGCCCAGCCGAAAAGCCGTTTCGTTGACGGTGAGCGAGGTGCTGCGCAGCAGCAGCTTGGCCCGCTCGATGAGGACGTGGTGGATGTGCTGCTGCGTATTTTGGCCGGTGAGGGAGCGCAGCAGGTCGCTGAGGTAGGCCGGCGACACGTGCAGGGCGTCGGCGAAGTGCTGTACGGTGGGCAGCGGCCGGGGGCCCTCCGTGGCGAAATAGGCGGCCAGCAGCGCCTCGAAGCGGCTGAGCAGGTCGTGCGCGGGGGCGCGGCGGGTCAGGAACTGGCGGTGGTAGAAGCGGTTGGCGTAGCTCAGCAGCAGCTCGATTTGCGAAACCAGCACGTCCTGGCTGAAGGCGTCGATGGGCCGCTCGTATTCGCCCCGGAGGGTGGCCAGCAGGCCATCCAGCAGCGCTTCTTCCTGGGCCGAGATGTGCAGGGCCTCGTGCACCTGGTAGGAGAAAAAACCGTAGCTGGTAATTTTCTGGCCCAGCGGATACTTCCGCAGCAGGTCGGGATGGAAGACCAGCATCCAGCCGCTGAGTTCGGAAATATCCAGCGTTTCGTCCACCGAAAACACCTGGCCGGGGGCCACAAACCCCAGCACGCCCTCGCTGAAGTCGTAGGCCTGGTGGCCGTAGTGCAGCCGCCCCTTGAAGTCGCGCTTGAGCCAGACCGTGTAAAGTTGCTGCATCACGGGGGGCAACGGCGCGGGCGGCGGCGCGTGGCGGGCCCCGGCCAGGTCGATGAGCGTGAGCAGCGGGTGCGCGGGCGCGGGCAGCCCGCAAAACCGGGTGTAGTCCGTCACGGTGGCCAGCACCTGAAACGCTTTGGTGGGCTGCTGCATGGTGGGTGGAAAATTAGAAAAATGGCTACGGTAAACGCCGGCCCGCGGCGAGTGCCGCAGGCCGGTTGGCTGGCCAAAAATAACCGGCCTACATTTCGGGGTAGGCTGCGCCGGCCACGCTGCCCACCGGCAGCACGGCCTCAATGGCGGCCAGCTCGGCGGGGGTGAGCGTGAGGCTGGCGGCCGCCACGTTGGCTTCCAGGTTTTTGCGGCGGCGGGTGCCGGGGATGGGCACCACGCCCTGGGCCAGCACCCAGGCCAGGCCGAGCTGCGCGGACGTGATGCCCTTGGCGGCGGCCAGGGCTTGTAGCTTTTTTACCAACTCCAGGTTTTTGTAGAAGTTCTCGCCCTGGTAGCGCGGGAAAAAGCGGCGGAAGTCGTCGGCCGCAAAATCGTCGGGCGACTGAATATCGCCCGATAAAAAGCCCCGGCCCAGCGGCGAGTAGGCCACGAAGCCGATGCCCAGCTCCTGGGCCGTGCGCAGAATGTCGCCCTCCTCGGCCCGGCGGTCGAAGAGCGAATATTCGGTTTCCAAGGCCGTGAGCGGGTGCACGGCGTGGGCCCGGCGCAGCACGTCGGCGGGTACTTCGCTCAGGCCCAGGTAGCGGACTTTGCCTTCCTCGACGAGGCGGCTCATGGCGCCCACCGTCTCCTCGACGGGGGTGGCGGGGTCGAGGCGGTGCAGGTAGTAGAGGTCCACGTAATCGGTGCCCAGGTTGCGCAACGAGCGCTCGATGGCCTGGCGCACGTAGGCGGGCCGGCCGTTGAAGCCGTTGGTCATGCGGTCCGCGGCGTCAATCTCGAAGCCAAACTTGGTGGCCAGCGTGACCTGGGTGCGCTTGCCGGCAATGGCCTTGCCCACCAGCTGCTCGTTCACGAGCGGGCCGTAAATATCGGCCGTGTCGAGCAGGGTTACGCCCAGCTCCAGGGCGCGGTGGATGGTGGCGATGCTTTCCGCGTCGTCGGCCGCGCCGTACACGCTCATTTGCCCCGAGGCCATGCCCGTCATGCCCATCAGGCCCAGGCCCTCGGCCGAAACTTTCAGGCCCTGGCTGCCCAGGGCTACTTGTTTGATAGTGCTCATAATGCGTGAGTTGGGATGCTCAATAAAGTGGGTTACTTTCTTGAGCAAAGGTCCGGTCCCGCTCCGGGGCCCCGGCTACACAAACCGCGTTTTGTGGGATACAAACCGCCGCGCCGGGGGCCCCGTTATTGCCCCCGGGGCCCTACTGCCAGCCCGCCACGGTGTGGCCGCCGAAGATGGCGCGGTTCACGGCCGGCCCGAAAATGGCGTAAGGGAAAGTGGACTCGGGCGCGCTAGCCTCGGCTAGGGCCCCCAGCTGCTCGGGCGTGAGGTGCAGGTCGAGCGCGGCCAAGTTGTCGGCCAGCTGCGTTGTTTTGCTGGCCCCGATGATGAGCGAGCTGATGCCCGGCTGCGCCGCGGCCCAAGCCAAGGCCACTTGGGCCAGTGGCCGGCCGGCCTCGGCCGCCACTGTCCGCAGCGCGTCCAGCACAGCCCAGTTGCGGTCAGTGAACTTGCTGTTGCCGAACGGGTTGGGGCCGGTGAGGCGGCCCTCGCCAGTGGCCCCGGCGCCTTCGCGCTGGTACTTGCCGGCTAGGAAACCGGCCGCCAGCGGGCTCCACGGCACAAGGCCCAGGCCCAGGGCGCGGGCGGCGGGCACGTACTCGCGCTCGATGGTGCGCTCCACGAGCGAGTATTCGAGCTGCATGGCCACGGGGCCCGGCACGGCGTGCGCGGTGGCCAGCGTGGCCAGTTGGGTGGCGTACCAGGCGGGCATGTCGGAGAGGCCGAAGTAGCGGATTTTGCCGGCCCGTACCAAGTCGCCCAGGGTTTGCAGCACCTCATCGGCGGGCGTCACCGCGTCCCAGGCGTGCATGTAGTACATGTCCACGTAGTCGGTTTTCAGCCGGCGCAGGCTGCCTTCCAGGGCCCTATAAATGTTTTTGCGGCCGTTGCCGCCGCCGTGGGGGTTGCCGGCCTGGGCATTGAAGCCAAACTTGGTGGCTAGTACCAGCTGGTCGCGCAGGCCGCGCGCGGCCACGTAGTCGCCCAGCAGCTCCTCGCTGCGCCCACCAGCGTACACGTCGGCGGTGTCAATAAAATTGCCGCCGCCGTCGACGTAAGCATCAAAAATGGCCCGCGATACGTCGTCGGCCGAGCCCCAGCGCTGGGTGCCAAACGTCATGGTGCCCAGGGCGAGCGGGCTGATAACCAGGCCGGAGCGGCCCAGGGTGCGGTAGTTGGCGAGGGACATAAGACGCAGTTAGTGAAAGGTGAGGGGAGGGCCCCGGTGGCTGCCGCCGGGGCCCCGCAAAGGTGCAGGCCCGGCCCGGGGCCCCGGCTACACAAAACACAGCTTTTGCAACACAAAATGCAGCGGGCCCCCCGCCGTTTGGCTTGCTCCACAGGCAAGCCGAACGGCGGGGGGCCCGGCGGTCCCTTGTTTAGGAAGCGCGGTTCCCCGCCTGCCGCCTTTTTGAAAAGCTACTTCCGCACTCCAAACGTGTAGGTGGTGGCGGTGTGGTAGGTTTCGCCCGGCTTTAGCTCGGTGGTTGGGAACTTGGGCTGGTTGGGCGAGTCGGGGAAGTGCTGGGTTTCGAGGCAGAAGCCGGCGTGCTTGCCGTACACGGTGCCGTTGTGGCCCGTCAGGGTGCCGTCGAGGAAGTTGCCAGTGTAGAACTGCACACCGGGCTGGTCCGTGCGCACTTCCAGGGTGCGGCCCGAGGCGGGGTCGTACACGGTGGCGGCGCTGTGCTGGCCGGTGGTGGTGTTGAGCACCCAGTTGTGGTCGTAGCCGCCGGGCACCTGCGCAATCCGCTCGCCAATGGCGTGGGGCGTAGTAAAGTCAAATGGCGTGCCCTTGACGGGGCGCAGCTCGCCGGTTGGAATTAGGGTGGCGTCGACCACGGTGTAGCGGTCGGCGGGCAGCGTCACCTCGTGGGCCAGCACGTCCTTGCTCTGGCCCAGGCTCAGGTTGAAGTAGGCGTGGTTGGTGAGGTTGAGCACCGTGGCTTTGTCAGTGGTGGCGGTGTAATCAATGCGCAGGCCGTTGTCGTCAGTGAGGGTGTACACCACCGTCACGTCGAGGGCCCCGGGGTAGCCTTCCTCGCCGTCCTTGCTCAGGTACTTGAGCGTCAGGCTCTGGCCGTCGGTCGAGCGGGCGGGGGTGGCCGTCCAGATTTTCTTGTCGAAGCCTTGCTTGCCGCCGTGCAGCGAGTTCGGGGCGTTGTTGGTGGCCAAGGAATAGCTCTTGCCCTCCAGCGTGAACTTGCCGGCCTTGATGCGGTTGCCGTAACGCCCAATCAGGGCCCCGAAATAGGGCCCTGACTTCAAAAAGGCGGGGCTCTGGTAGCCGCTCACCGCATCGAAGCCCAGCACCACGTCGCCGGTTTTGCCGTTTTTGTCCGGCACCTGGATGCCGGTAATGGTGCCGCCGTAGTTGCTGATGGCCACCGTCATGCCGTGGGCGTTGGTGAGGGTGAACAGACGGGCTTCGGTACCGTCGGTGGTTTTGCCAAAAGCAGTGGACGTGGGCATGGGGGCGGAAGGGGTGCGAACGGAACCGGTGGCAGTGGCGGGGGCCCCGGCAGTGCTCTGCTGGGCGGAGGGCTGCGGGTTGCAGGCGGCCAGCAGCAGCAAGCTGCCGAGGCTGCCCGCCCCGAGGCGGCGAGAATGGGTCATGAGAAAAGGGGCGTGAAGGTGGGAAGTCGCGGCGGGTTCGCCGCGGGGCCCAAAACAACAGCTTTTTTTCTATAGGTTGCTCCCGGGGCCTGTGCGCTACTGGCGCCGAGCCCGCCAGGGCCCCGCTCGGGGCGCGGGCGGGGCCCTGGCGGCCAGTACATCAGGGCCCTGCATGAAGTGCGCTTCGGCGAGGTACTGCGCTTTCAGGCCGCCGTTCCTCGTGATGCTGCGGGGATGCGACCCCGTGCCTGGTTGGTGCGGTACGTGGTGCGGTAGTCGTGCCCGGCGCCTGCCGAGCTGAAGAAGTGTTGGGTTGGAGGAAGCGCATGAACACGGCCAGCTCCACGAACGGGCTTTGGCTGTATAGCTCATCGGAGCGGGTCAAGATGAACTACCACGAGTGGCTGTAGCAGGGCGGCCAGCTGTGAGCCAGAACTCCGCCACGAAGAGCGTGTGGGGGTAGGCTGGCCCAGTACTCGGGGCTCCGGGCCGCGCTTTTGTGCAGCCTGTGAGCAGAGCTCCGTTCACCAGAAAGCTCCCAACGGCCCGAACCAAGGGGAGTGCTTGCCCGCGGTGCACGGGCATTTCAACGGAAATTACCCCGCAAAACGGGGCCGGGCGTGGGGCTGGGTTGTTGCGCCGGGCCTCCTGTTGCGTTGCGCCGGGCTGAGGGCTTGCTACCCGGCGGCGGGGCGTTACTTCGGCTTCTTTTTCAGGGCCTTGGCCACGGCTTGTTGCAGCAGGGGCCCCATTACGCGGTAGCCTGCCAGGGTGGGGTGCACGCCGTCGCTGGCCAGGCCGGTCCTCATGCCCTGCCGGTCGTCGGCCAGGGCGGCGTGGTAATCCAGGTACACGAAGCGGTGCAGGCGGGCGTAAGCCTTAATTTGAGTGTTGAGGGCCACCACTTTGGGGCCCGGGCCCAGCCCGGGCCGCCAGGGAAACTCGGCCGCGGGCGTAACGGAGCACAGGATGACCCGCACGCCGGCCGCCCGGGCCATTTCGGCCATCGCCGTGATGTTGTGCAGGGTGGCCCCGGGCTGGTAGGGCCCCGCGTTTTCGGCAATGTCGTTGGTGCCGGCCAGGATGGCCACCGCGGCGGGGTGCAGGCCCAGCGCGTCCCGCTGAAAGCGGTCCAGCATTTCGGCCGATACTTGCCCGCTGATGCCGCGGCCCACGTACTCGTAGGGCTTGCCAGCGAAGAACGCGGGGTCGGCCCGCGGCCAGGCGTCGGTGATGGAGTTACCCATCAGCACTACGCGCGGCGTGCCGGCCACTGGCGCCGGTAGCTGCCGGTTTTCGGCGGCGTAGCGGGGCAGGTTGGCCGGCTCGGTGGGCGCGGGAGCAGGTGGTGGGGCCCCAGCCGGGGCTTGTTGGGCCCGGAGCGGGGAGGCTAGCAGGCCGAGGGCCAGCAGGCCAAGGGCCAGCGCGAACAGCATAAAGAGTTTCATAAGCAAACGGGCTCTTGCGGGGGTGTGAAGAGGTAAAAATAGTGCAAACTACTGGTTGCCGGCCGGTTCCGCGCGCCGTTAGGGTACTTCTTCCACTTCCACGCGCCGGTTGCGGGCGTCGGGCGATGGGTACAGGGGGCGCGTGTCGCCGTAGCCGGCGGTGGCGACTCGCCCGGCCGCGACGCCAGCCCGCACCAGGTAGGCCTTCACGGCGGTGGCCCGCTGCTCCGATAGCACCTGGTTTTTGTCGGGTTCGCCCACGCGGTCGGTGTAGCCCAGCACGCGCACGCGCCGGGCCGGCTGTGCTTTCAATTCGGCGGCTAGCTGGTCGAGCGCCGGGCGGGCCGCCGGCAGCAGCTTGGCCTTGCCCACCTGAAACAGCACCGTGGGCAGCACCGCCGGCACGGGTGCCGCTGGTGCGGGCACTGCGGGCGCGGGGCGCAGAGTATCGGGCGGTGCTGGGGTGGGCAGTGCCGGCGTGGGTAGCGGGGCGACCGGCAGGGTGGGCGCGGGGGGCAGCGGTACCGGGCTGGGCGGTGCGGGGGCCGCCGGGGCCCCGGCCACGCCAATAGTAATGGGCACCACGGCGCTCTGCTCGGTAGGATAATAATCCTGATTCAGGTAAAAGGTGGTGGGCTTGCTGAGCTTGACCCGGTACGTGTTGCCAGTGGCTAGGCGCTGCTTCAGGTCGGCGCTGGCAAACCACTGCACGTTGCGGCCCGACACGCGCACGGTGCTCAGGGCCCCGGCGCGCACGGTGGCCGCCGATTTCAGCTTGATGCGGTAGAACGTGTAGGTGCCTGTGTTGCAGCTGCCGACGGGCTCGTAGGTGGCGTGGCCGGTCAGCTTCTCCTCGCGTTCGTCGTAGGTGAATGCGATGGTGCCAGAGCACCAGTAGCTGAGAAACGTGCGGCCGGTTTGGTTGAGTTTGCGCCCGTGCGCCAGCCGCATGCCGGCCCCGTGGGCCGCGCGCGCACCGCGCATCTGGAACGTGACCGAGGCCCCGGGGTTGCCGCCTTCCTCCTGGTACAGCACTCCAAACAGGCCGTCGCCCGAGCTTTTCTGCACCCGCAGCTCCGTGGGCCAGTGCGCCCCCCGGCGGTGGGTGTCGGTTTCGACGCCCTGCCAGCTGCCGGTCAGAGACTGGGCGCGTAGGGGCCCCACCAGCAGCCAAGCGCAGAGGCCAAACCAAAAGTTACGTTTCATGCGCCTAAAACAAATACCAGCCGGCTTAGGGCCCCGGCGCGCCTCAGTTTACTCTAAGAAGCTGTTTAAGTTAGTGGCCTTCAAAAAAGCCTTCTGTTACCCCAATCAGATACTTCAGGGGCAGATGTTGCTGCAAACGGGCCAAATTTCCGCCAAGCAGGTGTCAGAGGTTGGCTGGAAGACAGGCAAAATTTGCCTTGGTATTGAAAATTAGTTAGTTCATCTGAATCAACTAACCTAAACAGCTTCTAAGCGCTTGCAGCGGCCATACTCGCTCAGCGTGCGGCAGATCGGTACTTGGGAAAGGTTGCGCCGGCCTGCCGCGGGCGCGGCGAGTGGGATGAGGCGCTCGGTGCCAATGCTCGTGCCGGCGCGGATTTTCTACCCGCCCGTGCCATCCCCCGCTTCGGGGGTGAACGCCCCGATGCGCCGGCCCAGCGGGAGGCATCCTTGCGGTATGGCGAAGCCAAATACCTGGAGACCAGGCATTTTTAGCGTCAGGTGGGTGGCCGCTACGGCGTGGGCCGGTGCCCCGCTGCTTCGTCCGCTACCTTAGGTAGGCCATGTCCTCCGCGCTGAGCTGAATATCAGCGGCGGCTAGGTTTTCGCGCAGGTGGGCCAGCGACGACGTGCCCGGTATCGGCAGCAGCATGGGTGACTTGTGCAGCAGCCAGGCGATGTTGAGCTGGGCTTCGCTCACGCCGCGCTGCCGGGCCAGCGTGGCCAGCTTGTCGCCGGCGTTGGGCAGGCCGTGCACCAGCGAGTAAAACGGCACCAGCGGAATGCCGTGCTGTTCGCACAGGGCCAGCACTTCTTCGCCGCCGCGGGTTTCGCCGTGGGCATTGCGCAGGGTGGTGCGCTGGGCGTAGCCGTACATGTTCTCCACGGTGGCAATTTCACCCATCGCCAGGCCGGCTTGCAACTCCTCGGGGCCCACGTTGCTCAGGCCCACGTGTTGGATTTTGCCTTCCTTTTGCAGTTCAAACATGGCGCCTAGTTGCTCGTCCAGGGGCACCGGGCCGGGGCCCATCAGGCGCAGGTGCACCAGCTGCACTTGCGCCTGGCGCAGGGTGCGCAGGTTGTTCTCGATGCTGGTGCGCAGGTTGGCGGGCGTGTTGAAGGGCACCCAGCTTTTGTCGGGCCGGCGGGTGGCGCCCACCTTGGTGCAAATCACCAGGTCCTGCGGGTAAGGGTGCAACGCCTCCACAAGCAGGCGGTTGGTAACGTCCTCGCCGTAGTAATCGGCGGTATCAATGAAATTGACGCCGTGGGCCACGGCGGTTTTCAGAATTTCCAGGGCCTGCGGCCGGTCGGCCGGCTCGCCCCAAATGCCGGGGCCCGTCAGGCGCATGGTGCCGTAGCCCAGGCGGCTCACGGTGAGGGAGTGGGCGGAATGGGGGGCAATGGTGAGCGTCATGGCAGGGGCCTGGGGTGGAAAAGCGGTGCGGCTCAAACAGACGTTTCCGGCGCAGGTTTGCTTCCCGGGGCCCCTTTATTTATGCACCGCGCCGCTTTTCTGGCACGCCCGGACGCTTTTGCCCACCTCTACCAAAGGGGGCATGCCGCTTTGAATAGGGAGAAGGGCGGCAAAATCCTTCGAGAAACTGGCCTGGCCCAGTTCGGGCCGGCCTGGGCTGCCCAACTCGCCACCAAGGCATCGCTGGCCGGTTGCTTTTTATCTTTTATCCATAAAAACAGATATTTGCCGCCGCGCCACTGCGCTGGCTATTGTTTCATCAAATCAATTGTTCCGATGACCTAACCCACCTTTACGCACCCGGTTTTTGAGCGGCTTTATGAGCGCGATTACTTTATCGACGATGCGGTGCTGCGCGAGATACTGGCGCTGGGTCCGGCAACGGCCGTGCCCGAGCTGCTAAAAATAACCGGCACCACGCTGGAAAATTACCAGGCCGGCAAGCTAGCGGACACCGAATGGCTGGATACCTACTACTTCCAGCACGCGCTTTACCTGCTGCACGAGCTGCAAGCCCCCGAGGCCTTCGACGTGTACCACCGCGTGCTGCGCCTCGATTCATCAAGCACCGAATTCTGGTTTGGCGACGACCTGTTTGAAGAGGTGCCCACTATGCTGGCCCACGCCACCCAAACACGTCTGCCCGAGCTGCTGGCCCTGTTCGAAGACAAGGAATTGATTCTTCAGCACCGGCTGGTAGTCTCCAGCGCTATTGCGCGGTTAGCCAAGGAGCAGTCCGAGCTGTGGCCCGCCATCAGCGCACTTTTGCAGCGGTACCTGCGCCATATTATTACGCACGCCGACCAGGCAAAGCAGCTTTTCCCAGCCGATGTGGGTATCTACAGCTATGGGCTGGAAGATTACCTGGGACTACTGCTGGCCGATGTGCAGGATGCCGGCCTGCGCGAGCTGGAGCCTGAGATACGGGAGCTGCACCGCCTGGGCTTTGTAGATGAGGGCGTCAGCGGCGGAGAGAACGATATTGACTTCAATAAGGTGTCTCCGCTGCCACCATTCCCCGGTATCTTCGTTCGCTACCAAGAGTTGCGCGACGACTCCGATAGCTACTCGCCTTTCCACCCCGACGCGGCTGGCATTGCCCAGCGGCGCGCCCAGTAGGAAGCGAGATACGCCCAGGCCCGGCGCGACATGGCCCGCCCGCAGCCCCAGCCGGTACAGGCCAAAATCGGCCGCAACGACCCGTGCCCCTGCGGCAGCGGTAAGAAGTACAAGAAGTGCCACGGATAGCAACGGGCATGGGCTTAAATAGTCCTGGCGCGGGCTTAAGCGCAGCGTAACCCGTGCCAGTTTGGGTGCCGGTAAAGGGCTGGCTGGCAGCCATTGCGAGCAATGCTAGCCGTAATATTGCTCATATAGTTCCGCCAGTGTATCGTGAAAACCCCAACCGATATTGCGCGTGTCGGTGACCACCCGGTGGCTGCGCTCCGCAAACTCGGGCAGTAGCTTGGCCTCCCGCATCAGCACCAGGGCCTGCTCGTACATGCCCTCCAAGCTGTAGTAAAAACTTTCGTTGATGTCACCGTAGTCGTTGGTGAAACGTACGCCGCACTCCACATAATGCAGCATCAGGTCGGCCAGCGGCTGGGCCGATACGCCGAGCTTGCGAAAGTCGCTGATGGCCGCCTTGCCCTGGCGCAGGTTGTAGTCGTAGCCGCGCTTGGGGTAGAACGCGCGCAACACCCGCTCGCGGTGAGTTGCCAGCAGGGCCACCTCGTTCGGTTCAAAATAAAAATCCAGGTATTAAAGCTAATTCGGAAGTGTGTGTTAAGTTACTGCCCGTAGGCGAGGCGTAAATTTGGCTATGGATTACCTGAGTTTGCGCGAGCGGCCCCGCCAGTTTCTGGCCCTAACCAGCTTGCGAGCGGCGGAGTTTGACGACTTGCTGACCGACTTTGCCCCGGCCTGGGAGCGCCACCACCGCTACCACACCCTGGAAGGAACCCAACGGGCGTTCCCCGCCCACCGCGAGCGGGCCAACGCCGTGCTGGCGGGCAGCGATATAAAGCTCTTTTTTCTGCTCACCTACCTCAAAAGCAACGCCTTGCAAGAGCACCAGGCCGCCAGCTTTGGCATTTCGCAAGCGCGCGTCAGCCACTTGGCTACCGCCCTGCTGGGCGTGCTCAACCAGGTGCTGGCCCGGCGCGGGCTGCTGCCCGTGCGCGACGGCGGCGAGTTGGCTCAGCGCCTGGCTAACCACCCGGAGCCGGTCTTTGCCTACGACGGGGTCGAGCGGGGCGTACCACGTAACACGGACCGGGAGGCCCAGGCCGAGGAGTACAGCGCCAAAAAAAAGCGCACCGCGTAAAAAACATGACCTTATGCGATTCCACGCAGTACGTGCATTTTCTCTCGGCTACGGAAAGCGGGCGAGCGCACGACAAAAAACTGGCCGACGAGTACGCGCTGCACCTACCGGCGGGCTGCGTGTTACGGCAGGATTTGGGCTTGCTGGGCCACGCCCCGACCGGGGTCGTGGTGGAGATGCCCCACAAGAAGCCGCCGAAGCGGGAGTTGACGTTTGCCCAAAAGCTGTATAACCAGTTGCTGAGTCCGTTGCGCGTCGTTATCGAACACGCGCACAGCGGTATCAAGCGCCTGCACATGGTGCAGGGCACTATCCGCTTGCGCGGCGAATGGGTGCGCGATACGGTCATGGTCGTGGCCTGTGGGCTGCACAACCTGCGCGTGCGCAGCCCGCACCGCGCCTATCGCGCACCTGTCCACGCGAAACTCGCTAACTACGCCGAATAAGCTTTATTCTTTAACGGCTTTTTGTTTTTTGTACAACTCGCCGAGCAGTGCGATAAGCTGCGGCTTTTCCAGCTTCTGGAGTTCTTTTTTAAGGTCGGTCAGGCTCATGGAAATAAGCAGATTGGTTGGGGCGGCAAGCTACTTCAAGTAACGAAACCAGGCCAATTGTGATTCGATTTTATATGATGCGAACACGGTTGCAAGATGCTACTCTTGGCCACTCAAACTGCCGCCCCCCAGGGCCCCCGCCGCCTCTTGGCACGGCGGGAAAGGCGGAAGTTACAGAACTGGAAATCAGTATTTAATGAAAATCCAGATGCCCGCCCAGCCCACCCGCGCTAATGCGCTGCAAAGTGGATAGCCGCACATCTTTCAAATCGTTCTCCAGCTTGGAGATGTAGGATTTATTAGTGCCGGATAATTCGGCCAACTGGGCCTTTATCAGCCCTTTGGTCCGGTGGGCTTGCTGGAGCATCACCTCCAGCTTAAAGGTTTCATAGCCGGCCTCAAACCCCTCACGCGGTTTCGTGCCTAGGGCCCCGTACTGCTGCCCAATGAACTGGTCGAGGCTAGTTAGGTTTTCGTAGTATTCAGTTTCGACTTTATGGGCTTTGTCTAACTCGGCGGGCGGGGTTTTCTGCGTTTTATTGGTGAAGCCGTGGCCGGCTACTACCAAATTGCCGGCATCGAAGAAGCAGAAGATGCGGAAGATGTCGCTGCCGACTTGCATCCTGATTTCATACAGGCCATCGGTGCCGGTCAGGTGCTTGAAGTATAGTCCAGGAATCTGGTCCGGGTCCTCTTCTATGCGGAGCGTCCACAGAATCTTCTTCCTGACCTTCTCGCTCTAGCTGGCATAGAAGTCCCGGAAGTAGCTTTTGAAGAAAAACAACTCGCGCTTTTTGGCCATCGAGCAAAAGTAAGCCTGATAGCCTCTGTAGCGGGTTTTTGCTATCTCGGCTGCCGGAAAATTACTGGCGCCTCCGGGCGGTTGGCTGGCTCGTCCGAGGTGTTGGGGCCGGTGAGGCGCTTAGTGCTATGGCCCAGGCGGGAGACGGGCAGGGGCCGGGTGAAATGCGGGGTGATGGTGATTCCCAGGTGTTGGTTTGGGATGGCAAGTTTAATTCTCAGCTAGGGCTGGCCAGGAGGAATTTAGTGCGACACGTCCGTACCAGCTGAAAGCGTATAAACTTTCATTTAAAAAATATAAACCATCACTTAAAAAACGGCGTACAGTGAAACAGAAACGCCTGTAATCAACCAAGTACAAGTTTCTAATGCTTAATCCAAATTTTTTCTCCCACTTGAATAGTCATTAAACAGCCATGAAAACATTACATCCGACTTTGCTCCTCACTTTCTTTGCCGTGGTTGCCGCGGGCTGCGCCCAACGCTCAGGGGTCGTTGTTGGTAGCGACCAGCGCGGGAGTGCTAATTCGAGCGCGGGGGCAGGCATGTACGCCAGCACCACCAACGGCCCAGACTTCAGCAAGTACAAAACGTACTCCTGGGCTTCGCAGGTTACTAATCTGCAGAACGGCGTTTATTTTCTTAACGATTTAGTGTTTAAGGGCATGGTGCGTGATGCCGTAGAACACGAAATGGCCGCCAAGGGCTATACTTACCAGCCTACCGGTGGCGACTTAGTGGTTAATTTCCGGTCCTTCGACCAGCCGGTTGAGATTACAAGCAATGAAAATCTAGGCACCGATTACTGGGCTACCAATGAGCCTTATGCCTATGACAGCCAACGGAAAGTGAAACTCGATAAAGGCAGCATCCTGGTGCAGATGATCGATCGGAAAAAAGGCGTAGAAGTGTGGCAAGGCTATGCTTCGGGCCTCACCAACGGCGATGCTTTTGATAAAAACCATGACAAGGTATACGTGGCCGTCGGCCAGATTTTCAAAGAATATAATCACCGCGGCGATAAACTGTAACCACGTAAGTAGTCCGGTGGAATTGATTTAACTTTTTAGCACGTCATGCTGAGCTTGTCGAAGCATCTCTGCCGCTCATTAAACCAATCGTTTAACAAAGTGATAGGGATGCTTCGACAAGCTCAGCATGACCGCCTTTACGCATAATTAATTCCACTAAACTACCTAGTGAATACGTTTTAATTTTTAAATAAAGAGCCGGAATAGTTATTCCGGCTCTTTTGCTTTTTAGGCTCTGCTTATTAGTGCCCCAAACTGACGTTAATATAGCGCAACACAAATCGGCTCACTATCGCGGATGACGCTACAAACCTTCTAGGCTTGAATCATCAGATACTAATCGGAATGCAAGTAGGTGATGCCATGGGCCCCGCCCGCCCCCCAGCGCCCCCGCCGCCTCTTGCAGTGGCTGAAGAGGCGAGAGAAGCTATTGCCGAAGCTTGCCGCGTCGCGTAGAGAGGCTCGGCTGGGTTGCGTAGGCGGTTGCAAACGAAACTCTTACCTACTAAGGTCGGTAAAATAGGGCGGCGTAGAAACACTATTCACGAGTTTGGATTAGCTATTCTCGTCCTAACTGGCGCTTAAATAGCGATGATAAAGCCAGTTCACAATTCCTAGTTTTCCTAGTTGCAGGATTTCAATTCTTGTTACTAGTTCTGAATACTTAGTTTCTTTTTCAACTTCCGCAAATAAAGTTTCTGTCTGTAATTGCCTTCCAGTATGTACAAGCTTAGAACGTAGGCTATAAAAGCTATTAAACTTCTTTTTGTTCGTGTCAGAGCTTCCGATGTACTTAAGTAAATACTCTCTAAATTTTCTGGAAACACTAAATTTAGGTTGTCCACAAGCTTCACACTTTTCAATTTTAACACCGTCATATTCAATGTTTATCATTGTTTCAAGTGATGTGAATGATGATAAAAGTGAAAGAGTTTTCCTTCGGTCACTTAACTCAACAGCTGAAACAGTGTAAGAAATGGCAGAGTCAATAGATTTCTGCAAAGCGGGTTCTAGAGAAAAGTATGTGTCAAATAATTCACTAATAATTGATGGTAAAGTAACTTCTTTAGTGCGGTCTGAATCAAGATGAGGATATTCATAATAATATTCCGGATAGTGAATCATACTTATTGGTTTGATTATTTGATTTGTGAATCCCTCTATTTTCAATTGGTCGGGCATCCCTGGAAAAAAATACATTTCCCAACACCACTTCGATTCCCAGGAGTTAGCATCAACGCCTGGGTCATCGCTAAGAATTGGCATTCCCCACATTCCTTCGGGACTAGATTGGCGAAAGAACAGATTGTTTGTAAATGTGCTAAGTAAGTTTAATATTCTTTCCTGTTTCGTTATCGTTGTAGCCGTTAGTGAGCGTAAGTCAGCCAAATATTCATCATCGTCATCATCGTCCGAGAAAGAAAAGCTAAGTTTTTCTTCCGGAACAGTCCAGTATTCGATTACATTCGGAAAATGCCGTTGTAATCTTGACTTCGGCATTCCTTCTAAATCGGCTGGATATATTTGAAATATATCCTTGTACTTATAGCAACCTCCTAAAGGGGCCTTTGTAAAGAATATGGATTTATGAAAAGATTTCATTTGTAACTCAGCGAGGCGAAATAAAAAAGGGGAGGGCCTATTACAGACCCTCCCCATACACGAATTCAATACAACACCTACATATTCCGCCGGTACTGCCCGCCGACTTCAAACAGCGCGTTCGTAATCTGTCCCAGCGAGCAGAATTTCACGGTTTCCATCAGCTCGTCGAACAGGTTGCCGTTGGCTACGGCGATTTGCTGGAGCTGCTTGAGGCGCGCTGGGGTTTCGGCGGCGTTGCGCTGGTGCAGCAGGGTGAGCATGTCGATTTGGTACTGCTTTTCCTCCTCCGTGGCGCGGATGACTTCGGCCGGCACCACCGTGGGCGAGCCCGTGGACGAGAGGAAGGTATTCACGCCGATGATGGGGTACTCGCCGGTGTGCTTCAGCATCTCGTAGTGCATGCTTTCCTCCTGGATTTTGCCGCGTTGGTACATGGTTTCCATGGCTCCGAGCACGCCGCCGCGCTCCGTGATGCGGTCGAATTCGAGCAGCACGGCCTCTTCCACCAGGTCGGTCAGCTCCTCGATGATGAAGGAGCCTTGCAGCGGGTTTTCGTTTTTGGCCAAGCCCAGCTCGCGGTTGATAATGAGCTGAATGGCCATGGCCCGGCGCACGCTTTCCTCGGTGGGCGTGGTGATGGCTTCATCGTAGGCGTTGGTATGCAAGCTGTTGCAGTTATCGTAGATGGCGTAGAGAGCCTGCAACGTAGTGCGGATATCGTTGAAGTCGATTTCCTGGGCGTGCAGGCTGCGGCCCGAGGTCTGGATATGGTACTTCAGCATCTGGCTGCGGGCATCGGCGCCGTACTTCAGCTTCATGGCCTTGGCCCAGATGCGGCGCGCCACCCGCCCAATCACGGCGTACTCGGGGTCGATGCCGTTGGAGAAGAAGAAGCTTAGGTTGGGCGCGAAGTCGTTGACACTCATGCCGCGGCTCACATAGTATTCCACAAACGTGAAGCCGTTGCTGAGCGTGAGGGCCAGCTGGGTGATGGGGTTGGCCCCGGCCTCGGCAATGTGATAGCCCGAAATCGAGACGGAGTAGAAGTTGCGTATCTTCTCTGTGATGAAGTACTGCTGCACATCGCCCATCAGGCGCAGGGCAAACTCGGTGCTGAAAATGCAGGTATTCTGGGCCTGGTCCTCCTTGAGAATGTCGGCCTGCACGGTGCCGCGCACCTGCGTAAGCGTGCGGGCTTTAATGGTGGCGTACACGTCGGCGGGTAGCACCTGGTCGCCGGTCACGCCCAGCAGGCGCAGGCCCAGGCCGTCGTTGCCGGTCGGCAATTCGCCCTGGTAGCGGGGACGGGGCTGGCCCAGCGCCGCGTAGATGCCGTCGATTTTAGCGTCCGTTTCCGCTTCCAGGCCGTTTTCCTGAATGTAGAACTCGCACTGCTGATCGATGGCCGCGTTCATGAAAAACGCCGCCAGCGTGGCCGCCGGGCCGTTAATAGTCATCGACACCGAGGTGCTGGGGTTGGCCAGGTTGAAGCCCGAGTACAGCTTCTTGGCATCGTCGAGGCAGGCGATGCTCACGCCCGCGTTGCCAATCTTGCCATAGATATCAGGCCGTACGTCCGGGTCCTCGCCATACAGCGTCACCGAATCGAAGGCCGTGCTCAGGCGCTTGGCCGGCAGGCCCATGCTCACGTAGTGAAAACGTCTGTTCGTCCGCTCTGGTCCGCCCTCGCCGGCAAACATGCGAGTGGGGTCCTCGCCTTCGCGCTTGAAGGGGAACACACCCGCCGTGTACGGAAATTCGCCGGGGAAATTCTCCTGCATCGCCCAGCGCAGGCGGTCGCCCCAGCCGGTGTAGCGCGGCACGGCAATCTTGGGTATCTGGTTGCCCGACAGCGACTTGGTGTGCGTCTTCACCCGAATTTCCTTGCCGCGTACCGAGTACACGTACTCTGGGTTGCGGTAGTTTTGGAGCGTATTTTCCCAGTTTTCCAGAATGGCCTGGCTGTCGGCGTCGAGCCGGCGGAGCTGGGTTTGCTTGTTCTTGCCAAATTCCTCTACGGTGCCTTCCGGGCTCTTTTTATCGGCGCGGTAGTGCTCTTCGAGCTTGGCAAATGCGCCGGCTACTTCGGCAATATTGGCCTGCTCGCGCACCCGCTGGTCGTAGGCGCGGTTGGTTTCGGCAATTTCGGAGAGGTAGCGCGTGCGATTCGGTGGGATGATGTAAATCTTCTCCGAGTCCGACGTGCTGGTTTCCAGGTGCGAGTTGAAAGTGGCGCCGGTCTTGGTTTCCAGCATCTTCAGCACGGCCCGATACAGGCGGTTCATGCCGGGGTCGTTGAACTGCGAGGCAATGGTGCCAAACACGGGCATCGTATCGGTGGGCGAGTCCCAGCGGTTGTGGTTGCGCTGGTACTGCTTGCGCACGTCGCGCAGCGCATCGAGGGCCCCGCGTTTGTCGAACTTGTTGAGCGCAATTACGTCGGCGAAATCGAGCATGTCGATTTTCTCCAGCTGCGTGGCCGCGCCGTACTCGGGCGTCATCACGTAGAGGCTGGCGTCGGAGTGCTCGATGATTTCCGTGTCGGACTGTCCGATACCGCTGGTTTCCAAAATGATAAGGTCGTAGTTGGCGGCCTTTACCACGTCCACGGCGTCCTGCACGTAGCGGCTCAGGGCCAAGTTGCTCTGGCGTGTGGCCAGGCTGCGCATATACACCCGCGGCGAGTTGATGGCGTTCATCCGAATCCGGTCGCCGAGCAGGGCCCCGCCCGTCTTGCGCTTGCTGGGGTCTACGGAAATAATGGCAATGGTTTTGTCCGGGAAGTCCATCAGAAACCGCCGCACCAGCTCATCCACCAGCGACGACTTGCCCGCGCCGCCGGTGCCGGTAATACCCAGGATTGGTGCTTGGTGCTTAACGCTTAGTGCCTGGTTCTGATTGTTTTCGCCCTTCTGAAACTCCGTTACCAAGCCGCCTTTAACTCGCTCAAACTCCTCGGGGAAGTTCTCCGCCGCCGATATCAAGCGGCCAATGCTGCGGGCGTCCTTCTCCTTCACGTGGCCGGCCTCACCGTTCAAGTTTTTACCCGTTGGGAAATCGGCCTGCTCCAGCAGGTTGTTAATCATGCCCTGCAGGCCCATTGCGCGGCCATCATCCGGCGAGTAGATGCGGGTAATTCCATAGTCCTGCAAATCGGCAATCTCAGTGGGCAGAATTACGCCGCCGCCGCCGCCGAAGATTTTGATGTGGCCCGCGCCGCGCTCTTTCAGTAGGTCAAATATGTACTTGAAATACTCGTTGTGCCCGCCCTGGTAGCTGGTAATGGCAATGGCCTGCGCATCTTCCTGAATGGCGCAATCCACGACTTCCTGGGCTGAGCGGTTGTGCCCAAGGTGAATAACTTCCGCGCCGCTACTCTGAATGATGCGGCGCATGATATTAATAGCTGCGTCGTGCCCGTCGAACAAAGCGGCGGCAGTGACGATGCGAACGTGGTTTTTGGGCTTGTAGGGCGCGGTGGGAGCGGGGTGCATAAAGGAGGGGATAGACGGGAAATGACGCCGTTCTTAGCTGGCCGGGGCCCCAAAAACAGCGTGTTTTTTAGGTGACAAAGGTACGGCGGGGTCGGCCGAGGCGTTGAGTGTAGGCAAAAGCGGTAGTGCAAAAGGCTCACGCAGCGACGACACGATAAGCTTCAAGTCGTAACGAATTATTGGTTAGGATGAGCGGAAGCTGGCCAACTGGGGCAGGGGCTGACTGAATGGCGTCAAAGTCTTGTTCTTCGGATTGCTCCGTGAGGTAGCGTGGAAATCCCAGCTATTCAATTTCCCGGTAGGCATACCAGCCGCGTGGCTTACCGGTAATCATGGCTTCAATTGCCCGGTCATAATAATCGAATTGGTACTCAGTGTGCTCGTCTGTGCAGAGCAAGCGGTCGGTAGGTTCTTTCTCCCAGATCAGCTTGACTTGACATTCTTTGATGAGGGTATGATTTGCCACCAATGCGTAAAGTAGTTTCACCCATTTCGCGTTGTTCAAAAAGCCAACTAATGCGCGTTTGCTTACCACTTGGTCAACAAAATCGTCTTTGCGAAAGCTTTCTAAACCGTGCTTTCGGTTGAAGTACGTGTACGACATGGTTGTAGTGCAAAAGGGCCTACCGCAGCTGCCGCAAATACCCCCGCTGCCCCGTCAGCAGGGCCCCACGCCCGGCTGGTTTTCCTGCGCTGCGGGCGGTGTAGTTGGGCACAGCAAAGGTACGAGGGTAGCCCGGCGGGATGGCCGGGGCCCTGGTTTCAGTCGGGGCTGGCGGTGGTTATGTACAAACTCAAATTTACCGGCTGCACCTGCCAGGCGTCTTCTGATTTGTGGCGAAACACCAGGCGGTGGGTGGCCGAGAAGGCGGCCGGAACCAGGACGCTGGGCCAGTCGCGCCAGGTAGTAGGCTTGCCCGGCGTGGGCTGGCCGGCCAGCCATTCCAGCGTTACGGCCACCCGCGCTTCGGCACCTACGTTCACGTTATAGGGGCGCAGGTCGATGTGTTGCCAGCCCCGCGCAGAGTCGGGCAAGGCGAATTGCACGTCCTGCGTGAGTAGGCTGGCGGCCGGGTGGTTATTGGCATCCACGGCCCGCACATTGAGCCGAAACCGCACGCCCTGGAACCGCGACTGGCTGATGTACACGTGCACGTCTTCGATGAAGCTGTGGGGGCGCACGCGCAGAATAGCCCCGCCTTCGCGGCCAAGCTTGGCCGAGGGGAGGGTGTCGGCTCGCGTGTGAAAATTGCAGACAACGCCGCCGCCAGTGGCTTCGCGGCCCACGCGGCGGCGCTTCCAGGTGGCGGCTTTCACGACCACCTCGCCCAACGCCGGCACCTGGGGTAGCAGCAGCACCTCGGGCAGCTGGCGCAGCGCGGCCAGCGGCAGGCGGCGCGACTGGTAGCCCACGCACGACACCACCAGCGTATCGGTGGGGGCCGCGCCCATTTGAGTTGGCTGGAAGCTGCCCTGCGCATCGGCAACCGTGCCCAGGGGCCTGCCGGGCACCCCCACCGAAGCGTAGGGCAGGGGCCGGTGCGTGCGGGCGTCCACCACGCGCACACCGGGGCCCGACTGGGCGGCCCCGCTCAGGGCAGCCCCGCAAAGAAGACCAATCGAGCAGAATTGGGCTGGAAAACGCATAAAAATTCGAAAGAGAACCCCACCGTCGGGGCTGGCTGGTAGAGCGCTTTGGCGCAATGAGCGTTGCAAGGCAATTGCTGCCGCCGCTTCCGAAAACCCATCCTTAGCCCCGGCAGCTTATAGCAAACGGGGTAATTAGTGACAGTGAACTAGAGTTAGAACTAATGGCTAAAGCCGTTGAAAAAGCTCAAAATAAAAACAGCCGGCCTACCTCATGAGTAGACCGGCTGCTGCATTAGGTTTCAGGTGTTGCTAAACGGCCGCTGTTTCCTTAGCGGCCTTGGCCTTTTTCACGTTCGGAATCAGGTTGTGCGGGTTGATGACGAACTTCTTTGCCACACCACTGTCGAACTCGGCGTAGCCGCTGGGGGCCTCATCGAGGCTGATGATTTCCACGTTCACGGCCTTGGCAATCTGTACTTTGTCGTACAAAATGGCCTGCATGAGCTGGCGGTTATAGCTCATTACCGGCGTCTGGCCGGTGAAGAAGGAGTGGCTCTTGGCCCAGCCCAGGCCGAAGCGGATGGACAGGTTGCCGGTTTTGGCGGCTTTTTCCGTCGCGCCGGGGTCGTCGGTCACGTACAGGCCGGGGATGCCGATGGCGCCGCCCGCCCGGGTGATTTCCATGAGCGAGTTGAGCACCGCAGCGGGCACTTCGGTTTTGGCTTGCGCGCCGTGGCCGCTGGCTTCGAAGCCCACGCAGTCGATGGCGCAGTCAATCTCGGGCACGCCCAGGATGTGGGCAATCTGGTCGGCCAGGTTGGCGTCCTCATTCAGGTCTACCGTTTCGCAGCCGAAGGAGCGGGCGTGCGCCAGGCGGGCTTTGTTCATGTCGCCCACAATCACCACGGCCGCGCCCAGCAGCTGGGCCGAAGCGGCGGCGGCCAGGCCCACAGGCCCCGCGCCGGCCACGTACACTGTAGTGCCGGGGCCCACGCCGGCCTTCACGGCGCCGTGGAAACCCGTCGGGAAAATATCGCTCAGCATGGTCAGGTCGCGGATTTTCTCCATCGCCTGGTCCTTGTTTGGAAATTTGAGCAGGTTGAAATCGGCGTAGGGCACCAGTACGTATTCGGCTTGGCCTCCTACCCAGCCGCCCATGTCCACGTAGCCGTAGGCACCGCCGGCGCGGCCCTCGTTCACGGTCAGGCAGATGCCGGTTTTCATCTCTTTGCAGGTGCGGCAACGGCCGCAGGCCACGTTGAAGGGCACCGACACCAAATCCCCTTTTTTCAGGAATTCCACGTCTTCGCCGGTTTCCACCACCTCGCCCGTGATTTCGTGGCCCAGCACCAGCCCCGCCGTGGCCGTGGTGCGGCCGCGCACCATGTGCTGGTCGGAGCCGCAAATGTTGGTGGATACCACCTTGAGAATGACTCCGTGGGTTATTTTCTTGCCCTTCGGGTTTTTAAGCTCTGGAAAATCAATGCTTTGCACCTCGACTTTGCCGGGGCCCAAATAAACGACGCCTCTATTACTGGCCATGTTGTGGGGGGTTGGGTGGGATGTAGTGCTGGGCGCGGGGGCCCACGGCTAGCGGTCGGCTACGGCCACGCGGCCGGCTTCGGCCACGGTATGGTCGTTCTCCACCGAGTCGCCGGATACGCCGATGGCGCCCACGACGCGGCCCGTGCTGTCGGTGATGGGTAGGCCGCCGGGGAAGGTAATGAGGCCCCCGTTGGATACTTCGATGTTGAAAAGCGAGCCGCCGGGCTGCGAGGCCTTACCGAGGTCGCCGGTCGGCATATCGAAAAACCGGGCCGTTTTAGCCTTCTTAATGGAGATGTCGAGCGAACCGAGCCAGGCGTCGTCCATGCGGGCGAAAGCCACGAGGTTGGCGCCGGCATCAACCACGGCAATGTTCATTTTGACGCCCAGTTCGAGCGATTTCTGGTGGGCTGCCTGGATGGCGGCTTGGGCTTGTTCGAGGGTAATACCCATGGGGTTAGCGGGAAATAAGGGTGGAGTGGAATGGACAGAAACAGTATCTGCCTGCTATCCTAACCGGTTTTTGGTGGCTCAGGTTGGCTCAGGGTCCCCCAAATGCACCAATGCCAAAATATTTTGCGACGTAACCCCTGCGCCAGGGGCCCCACGCAAGCGCCGCCCGCGGCCAGCAAAAAGCCCCGGCGGGTGGGCCGGGGCGGTTTGGGTCGCTAGCGGGCTACTGGGGCCCCGGCGCGGGCTACTTGCCGGCGAAGGCCTTGGCGTCGGCCTCCGTCACGGTGTCGTCGCTCATGATGACGAGGCGCTCGACCACGTTGCGCAGCTCGCGGATGTTGCCGCGCCAGTCCAGCGCTTGCAGGTATTTTAGGGCCCCGGCGTCGATTTTCTTGGGCTTGTTGCCGTAGTCGGCGGCGATGTCGGCCAGGAATTTCTGGATGAGGTCGGGGATGTCCTCGCGGCGGTCGTTCAGGGCCGGCACCTGGATGAGGATGACCGAAAGGCGGTGGTAAAGGTCTTCGCGGAAGTTTTTGTCGGCGATTTCCTGCATCAGGTCCTTGTTGGTGGCGGCCAGCACGCGCACGTTCACCGAAATCTCCTTTTCGCCGCCCACGCGGGTAATCTTGCTCTCCTGCAAGGCGCGCAGCACCTTGGCCTGGGCCGAAAGGCTCATATCGCCGATTTCGTCCAGGAACAGCGTGCCGCCGTCGGCCTGCTCGAACTTGCCGATGCGCTGCTTCACGGCCGACGTGAACGAGCCTTTCTCGTGGCCGAATAGCTCGCTCTCAATTAGTTCTGAAGGAATGGCGGCGCAGTTTACTTCCACCATGGGGCCCTGGGCGCGGGGGCTGAGCTCGTGCAGCTGGCGGGCCACCATCTCCTTGCCCGCGCCGTTGGGGCCCGTGATGAGCACGCGGGCGTCGGTGGGCGCTACTTTCTCGATGGCCTTGCGCACGGCTCCCAGCGCCGCCGACGAGCCAATCATGGCTGAGCCTTTGGTGACGGAGAGCTTCTTTTTCAGGGTTTTGGTTTCCGTCACCAACTTGGTGCGGTCCAGGGCGTTGCGCACCGTCACGAGTAGGCGGTTGAGGTCGGGCGGCTTGGGCAGGAAGTCGTAGGCGCCCTTTTTGGTGGCCTCCACGGCGGTTTCGATGTTGCCGTGGGCCGATACCATGATGAAGGCCGTGTCGGGGGCCAGCGTCTGGGCGCGGCTCAGCACCTCCAAGCCGTCCATTTTGGGCATCTTGATGTCGCAAAGCACCAGGTCGTACTTGTGCTGGATGAGCAAATCGAGGCCCGCGGGGCCGTCCTCGGCCTGGTCCACGGTGTAGCTTTCAAACTCCAGAATCTCCTTCAGCGTGTTGCGGATGGCTTTTTCGTCGTCGATGATGAGGATGCGGGGCATGGGCAGGCGATTGGCAGGGAAAGGGTCAGCGGTAAGAACGGGAACTTACGCGCTTTGCGTACGGCGGGGTCTTAAGTTCCGCTTAAATAAAAAACGGCCGCCCCTGCCGAAGCAGGAGCGGCCGCCAAAACTAGGCAATGCGCCGGTAAGCCGGGTTCTGTCCGGGGCCCGGGGGCCCCGTCTCCACCATTTATCTAGGCCAGTCCTCGCGGAAAGGCTCCATCGACCTACCCGCGGACCCGAGCGGGCCGCCCGTTGCCCGCCAGCCGAAGCCAGCGCGCGTGTCCGCTTATTTGGTCTTTCAACCCCTGAGGTTTACCCAGCCGGCGTGGTTGCCCAGCCGCTGGTGCGCTCTTACCGCACCTTTTCACCCTTACCCTTGCGGGCGGTTATTTTCTGTGGCACTGGCTGTCCCGGCCCGATTGGCCGGTCCTTCCCGTTAGGAAGCAGGGTGCCCTGCGTTGCCCGGACTTTCCTCGCCGGGTTGCCCCGCCGCGGTGGAGTGGCGCACTGCTTGCGGGCAAAGGTAGGGCCCCCGCTTCGGCCAGTTGCTGTTATACTGCTCACGAAGTGGAATGCGAAAACGAAGTAGGGTGCGGGGCTTGCCCCCGCCCGTCATTGAACGGTTCGGTCGGCTTTCGTTCAATGATGGGCGGGGACAAGCCCCGCTCCCCACTTCGTGACGAGTATAGCCCCAGCGGGGCGGCCCGCCCGTAGATGTTTGACAACGAAAAGAGCAAAGCCCCAGCGGGGCGGCGCTGACGGTTGGGCCGCCCCGCTGGGGCTTTGCTGGGCTATTAGCACTTTTAGCTACCGACGGGCCGCCCCGCTGGGGCTCACCGAAATAGCTTCTTAGCTGACGAATCAGGCCTCCTTTACTTCAGCCGCACCAGCGTGGCGCCGTAGCCGAACTTCTCCTTGCGCGAGTCTTCGAAGAACTTGATGTCCTTGTTGCGGCTGAGCTGGCGGTGGATTTCCTTGCGCAGCGTGCCGTTGCCCATGCCGTGGATGAACACGATTTCGTGCATGTTGGTTGCCAGGGCCCTAACCAGCGCATCCTCAAAGGCATCGAGTTGGATGCGCAGGATGGCCGTATTACTCAGCTCCTCGGTGTTGTCGGGGCGCAGGGCCTCGAAGTGCAGGTCGAACTCGTGGGGCGGGGCCACTACGGGCGCGGCGGGCTTGGGAGCCGCCGCGGCTACCACGGCGGCCGGCTTGGCGGGCGCGTCGCCGGTGAGCTGGGCGCGCAGGGCCGCCGCGTCGATGCCGGCCGGGGCCTTGAGGGCTTCGGGGGCGGGCGTCGCGGGGGCCTCCTGGGCCAGCTTTTCGGGGGCGATGGCGGCGGCGGCTTTTTCGTCGAGCTGGAACAGATACGCATCGGCACCGATGACCGGGGCCGGGCGGCGGCTGGAGTAGAACGTGCTGGCCTTGAAGCCCTGGCGCTTGTTGATGAGCTCGTAGGCCGCGTCGCCGTTGTGGCGGTGGGGCAGGAGCTGCATCACGGCGGCGGGCCAGGTTTCGAAGTCCTTCAGGTGCAGGAACGCCAGGGGCTTGGTGCTGGCCTTAGGGCCCAGCTGGCCAGCGGCCAGGGCCCGGTAGGGGCGGGCCGGGGTTTCCTCGCCGTAGGTGTACAGCACGTCGGCCTCGGTGTTGTTGATGAGCGTGACGCCCAGCAGCTCGGGCGACTGGTTGACCAGGGCCAGGAACAGGCCTTTAGCGGCCGGGGCCGCGCCGACCGACGGCACCTTGCCGCCGGGGGCCTTGGCCGCGGCAGGGCCGCTGCTGGCCACAGCGGCCAGGGCCTCGGCCAGGGTGGGGGTGGCCTTGGCGGCGTTGGCCGCCGTGGGCTTGGGGATGTGGCTGCGGTCTTTCTTGCTGGCGTTGGCATTGCGGCCGGGCTGCTGGCCGGGGCCGTAGGTGGGGGCGGCGCGGTTGAAGTTTTTGCCTTCGTCGGCGGCTACCACTACCACTTCGCGGCGCAGCACGGGAATGGTGAAATCGTTGTCGATGGCCACTTCCACCAGTTCGTTGTCGAGCAGGCGGGTCACGATGCCTTCTTCGGTGCCGGTGAGCAGGCGTACTCTATCTCCTACGTTCATAATATTCGGGGCAGAAATTGGGAGCGGAGCGGCGGCCCCGGGGAAAGTCCGGACGCGCCCCGCAAAGGGTTGGATCGGTAAAAATACGTAGCTAACGGGGCGAATGGGTTGCCCCCGGCCAGCCGGGGGCCCCAGGGGCCGCCCCGGGGCCCAGTGCCTATACGCACAAACCGCCGCTAAGCGCCAGGAACTATGGCCGGCACCACGCAAAAAAAAGAACCGCTGGGCCCCGGCATAGGGTAAATAAATCGCCGGCCAGTCTTGCGGGGCTTTTACCTTTGCTTGACTGCGCAACCGGTATCATCGATGATATGCTTGCCTTGGTACTTCTTAATCCAGCGTTCATGAAAATAATTCGACTCTTTACCGGCCTGCTGCTGAGCTTGACGGTGCTAGCCGCCCGGGCGCAAGTCGTCACGGTGCAGCCCACGTTCTTCACTGCCGATACGCCCGTTACCCTAACCTTCGACGCTACCCAGGGCAACGCCGGCCTGGCGGGCTTTGCCGGGCCGGTGTACATCTGGACCGGGGCCGTGACCGATAAAAGCACCAACCAGGGCGACTGGAAAGGGGGCCCCCGGGTAAGCTTCAACCAGCCCGACCCGGCCGCGCTGATGACGGCGCTGGGCGGCGACAAGTACACCATCACCTTCACGCCGCGGGCGTTCTACGGCCTGGCGCCTACCGACCAGCTGCTGAAGCTGGCCATGCTTTTCCGCAGCGGCGACGGCACGAAATCGGGGCGCGCCACCGGCGGGGCCGACATTTTTGTGGACGCGCAGGTGGCCGCCCTGGCCGTGCGCATCACGCAGCCGGTGCCCGCCACCGCCGGCAACCCGCAGTTTGTGGCCCTGAACCAGCAGGTGGCCGTGGCCGGTACGGCCTCAGCCGCCGCCACGCTCACACTATACCTCAACGGCACGCAGGTAGCCCAGCAGACCAGCGCCACGGCCCTCAGCGCCACCGTGGCCATTACCCAAACGGGGGCCAACGTGCTGCGCCTGACGGCCACCGCCGGCGGCCAAACCGTGGAGGATACCCAGACGTTGGTGGTGCGCCCGGCCGCGCCGGCCACGGCCACGCTGCCCGCCGGAGCCCGGCCCGACGGCATCACGTACATCAACGGCGGCGCGTCGGCCATCCTGAGCCTGAGCGCGCCGGGCAAGCAGTTCGTGTACGTGCTGGGCGAGTTCAACAACTGGCAGCCAACCACGGCGGGCTTCATGAGCCAGACGCCCGACAACCTGAGCACTACGCCCGCCACGGTGGCCGCCACCGGCCGCTGGTGGGTGCAAATTGACGGCCTCACGCCGGGCCAGGAGTACGCCTACCAGTTTTTGGTGGACGGGCAGCTGCGCGTGGCCGACCCGTACAGCGAGAAAATCCTGGACCCCAACGACGACCAGTACATTCCGGCCGCCACCTACCCCAACCTGAAGGCCTACCCAACCGGTAAAACCACGGGCATCGTATCAGTGCTGCAAAGCAACCAGGCGGCCTACGCCTGGCAAATCCCCAGCTTCCAGCGCCCCGCCCGCACCAATATGGTGACGTATGAGCTGCTAGTGCGCGACTTCGTGGGGGCCCACAACTACCAGACGCTGCGCGATACGCTGGGCTATTTGCAGCGCCTGGGCGTGAACGCCATCGAGCTGATGCCCATCAACGAGTTTGATGGCAACGACAACTGGGGCTACAGCCCCGATTTCTACTTCGCCCCCGACAAGTACTACGGCACCAAAACGGCCCTCAAGCAATTCATCGACGAGTGCCACCGCCGCGGCATTGCCGTAGTGCTCGACATGGTGCTGAACCATTCCACCGGCCAGAGCCCGATGTTCCAGCTCTACGCTAACGGCAACAACCCCGCCGCCAACAACCCCTGGTTTAACGTGACGGCCCCGCACCCTTACAGCGTGTACAACGATCTGAACCACGAAAGTCCCTATACCAAGTACTTCAGCAAGAAGGTAATGCAGTTTTGGCTCCAGGAATATCACATCGACGGCTACCGCTTCGATTTGGCGGGGGGCTTCACCAACAAGGCCACCACTGCGGCTACCTACGCCGACTACGACCAGTCGCGCATCGATATCTGGAAGGACTACTACCAGACGCTGGTGGCTACCGACGCTACGCTGTACCCCATCCTGGAGCACTTCCCCGTGGACAGCGAGGCCAAGGCGCTGGCCGACTACGGCTTCATGCTGTGGGGCAACATGAACTACAACTATAACGAAGCCACCATGGGCTTCGTGCCCACCTCCGATCTGAGCCGCGGCTACTACAAAACCCGGGGCTTCAACAACCCCCACCTGATAACTTACATGGAAAGCCACGACGAGGAGCGCCTGGCTTTCAAAAACGCGGCCTACGGGAACGGTTCGGGTACGTACAGCGCCAAGAATTTCGCCACTTCCATGGCCCGCAACGGCGAGGCGGCGGCGTTTTTCTTCACCGTGCCGGGCCCTAAGCTGATGTGGCAGTTTGGCGAAGTGGGCTACGACTTCACTATCAACCGCTGCCCCGACGGCACCGTGACCAACGACTGCCGCACGGCTGATAAGCCCATCCGCTGGGACTACGAGAACGTGGCCGAGCGCCGGGCCCTCTTCAACGTGTACCGCAGCCTGATTGCGTTGAAAAAGACGCAGCCCGTGTTCGCCAACCCCACCGCGTTTGACCAGCAGATGACCGGCGCCACGAAGCTCGTGCACCTCTCCGACGCCAACCTGAGCGTGACCGTGGTGGGTAACTTCGACGTGGTGACCCAGACCGTGGTGCCCGCCTTTCAAAGCGCCGGCACGTGGTACAACTACCTCGCCGGCACTAGCCGCACGGTGACGGATGTGAACGCGCCCCTCACGCTCCAGCCCGGCGAGTACGCCGTGTACACCTCGAAGCCCATCAATTCCAGCACTGGCACCGTGCTGGCCACCCGGCCCCAAACTACCGCCGCGTTCCGCCTGACGGCTTTCCCGAGCCCCGCCGCCGGCGCGGCTACGCTGCACTACGAGTTGCCCGCGGCGGCCAGCGTCAGCGTCACCATCTGCAACGTGCTCGGGGCCGCGGTGGCCACCGTGCCCACCGCCGGCCGTCAGGCCGCGGGGCCCCACGACCTGGCCGTGCCCACCGCCAACCTCGCCAACGGCGTGTACCTGGTGCGCCTGCAAGCCGCTGGCCAGCAGCAAACTGCCCGCCTACTGGTGCAGCACTAAGCTGGGCAGCGTAGGCGTTACATAAAAAGGGCGACCCAAACGGGTCGCCCTTTTTATGTTGAAAACACAGGGTTAGGGCCCCGGGGCCCCAGTGGTTAGTCGTTGGTGACGTGGTATTCCACCAGGTCGTCGATGGGGGAGCGGATGATCTTGCCCACTTCCATGCCGTGGCTGTTGGCTACCTGGGTGAGGGCGTCGCGGAAGTTGTAGCCCACCGAGCCGATGCAGTTGAACGAGTAGTCCTGGTAGCGCGGGTAGTGCAGCACGATGTTCTGGAAGAACGCCTCGAAACCCTGGCGCACGATTTCGCGGCAGTAGCTCACGTTGTTGTGGTCGTAGGTGAACTTGGCGAAGCTGGCCAGAAAGCGGTTGGGTAGCGGCTGGTTGTAGAGGCGGTCGATGATGTCATTGCGCTCGCCCAGCTGGTAGGTTTCGCGGAAGGCATCCTGCAGGCCGTCGGGCAGCAGGCCGCGCAGGTAGTCGCTCAGCAGGCGCTTGCCGATGAACGAGCCCGACCCTTCATCGCCCAGGAAGTAGCCCAGCGAGTCCACATTGTAGGTAATCTTTTTACCGTCGTAGAGGCATGAGTTAGTGCCCGTGCCCAGGATGGCGGCGAAGCCGGGGCCCCGGCCCAGTAGGGCGCGGGCCGCCGCCAGCAGGTCCTCGGTTACCTCCACCGTTTTGGCGTTCGGAAACAGCTGCTTGAGGGCGTTGCCGATGATAGCGGCCTTGGCCGGCGACGACACCCCGGCGCCGTAGAAGTGGATTTCGCGCACCTCGCCGCGGGGTAGCGTATCGGGCAGGTTCTGGTCGAGCGAGCGCACGATGCCGGGCGTGTCGATGAAATCGGGGTTGTAGCCCTCCGTGTTGAAGTAGACGCGCTGGTTGGCGTCGTCGAGCTGGCACCAGCTGCACTTGGTAGAGCCACCGTCGGCAATGAGAATCATGCGAAAAAATAAAAGTGTGGAACCGCGAAAGTAAGGAATTTGGGGCAAGCCGCCGCGGGCGCGATGCACGGGGCCCCCGACCACAAAAAAAGGCCGCTCTATCGAGCGGCCTTTTTGGGCAATGCAAAACCACTCGGCGGTTATTGGGTGATGGTGTATTTCATGTTGGCGAAGTCAAACTTGACCGTGTAGGTGCCAGGCATCGTCACGCTGATGTTACCGCCGCCTGACACCAGGGGCCCCCCGGTGCTGGAGCTGCTGCCATAGTTCATGTTCCAGGATTTGTTGAGGCGGATCTTGAAGGCTCCTACTTTGAAAGCCCGGGTGATATCGTACGTCTTGGTGTCGCAGTTGTACGTCAAGGGCGCATCGGTCACATTGGCGGGGTCGGGCCAGCCGTCGGCCGCGTCGCCCACCACACCCCAACTGTCCGAATTGGGGGGGATGCAGGCTTTGTAGGAGGTAACCGTGAGCGGCATCACCGGCGAGGCCTGGGGTGTATTGGAGGCGTAGCGGGCGTTCAGGCGCACGTCCACGGGCGTGGGGGTGCCGGGGGCGATGCCCAGCGTGGTCAAGGCTGTGTTCAGGGCTTCCACCGTTACGGCGGTGGGGCTGGTGCCAGCGTCAATCGTGGCGGGGGCCGTGAAGGCGCCGCCCTTCTTGTCGATTTGCAGCTGGTAGGTGATGGCCGGGTTGTAGGGTGCGTCCGCGTTGGTCCAGGTGAAGCCCGTGACGGGCGTCCAGGTGTAAGTCACCGCGATTTTCGCGGCGTCGGCCTGCGTCAGTACTGCCGCGGTGGTGGAGGCGGCGAGGGTGGGCACGTTGGTGGGCGTGATGGTCGCCTGCACCTCGTCTTTTTTGCAGCCCGTGAGAGCCACCGCCGCCACGGTGCAGATGCCAACTGCTTGGGTAAGCCAGTTTTTCATGGAAGTAAATATGTGGGAGTGGGAATGATAAGAAATGTTCCCCCGGCCCCGCCGGGGCCCCAAAGAGCGCCGGGCGTTGGCCGGGGAAGCAAGCAGCGGTTAGTACCCGGGGTTCTGTACCAGATTGGGATTCACGCTCAGGTCCGATGCCGGGATTGGGAACAGGCTGCGGGTATCGGGCACGCTGGTGCCAGCGGCCACGCCCCCTTTCCAGGGCCAGAGGTAGTCCGCGGTGGTGAAGCGCTTGTAGCGGATGAGGTCGGTGCGGCGGGTGCCTTCCCAGTACAGCTCGCGCGAGCGCTCGTTCAGGAGGAAATCCAGGGTGAGGTCGGCCGTGGCGATGTTACCGGCCGCGGTGTTGTTGTAGGCCCGGCTGCGGATCAGGTTCACGTAGGTGAGGGCCTGGGGCAGGTTGGCGTTTGTGCGCACGGCGGCTTCGGCGTACATCAGGTACACGTCGGCCAGGCGGAACATGGGGTAGTCGGTGTCCACAAATGTGGCATCGGCACCCGCCGCTCCGGTCGAGCTGACGTTCTTAAACTTGATGGGTACGTAGCCGTTGTTAAAGTTCGTCTGCGAAACCACGTCCATCGTCTGGCCGCCGGTCACGAACCTGCCGCGGGTATCAGCGGCCGTATCAGTGAACTGCTGAAACAGCTTGGGCGTGGTGCGGGTGCCGCCCCAGCCCGCGCCGATGCCGTACTTGGCGGGGTTCCAGTATTTGTCGGCTGTGCCGGACACCGGCGCGTGGGTGAGGAAAGTGGTGCCGCCGTAGCTCTGGGTGCGCTTGCCGTCGAACACAATCGGGAAGATAATTTCCGGCGACGTATTGTTGTCGGTGAGGAAGTTGCGCGAGTAGGCCGTAGCCATGTTCGTGGCGGTGGTTTGCAGCGAGTAGCCGCCGGTATCAATCACCTTGGCGGCGTACGTCAAGCAGTCGGCGTAGCGGGCAGTACCCGTGTACACCTGGGCGTTCAGGTACAGCTTGGCCAGCAGCGTCCAGGCGGCGGCTTTGCTGGCGCGGCCGTACTGGTTAGCGCTTTGGCTGGGGGCCAGCAGGTCGGTATCGATGGCCTTCAGCTCCGATTCGAGGTAGGTGAAGAGCGCGGCGCGCGTGGTTTGCTTGGGCGGCGTGGTGCCCCCAATCGGGTCGGTTTCGGTGGCGAAGGGCGGGTTACCGTACAGGTCAAGGGCGTGGTAGTAGGCCAGGGCCCGCAGGAAGCGCACCTCGGCCCGGTAGGCCTTGATGTCGGTCAGGTCGGCGCCCGTGATGCCGCGGGCGCTGAGCTTGGCATCGGTGGCTTCGGCCAGGAAGCTGTTGCAAACCGTGATTTCGTACAGAATGCGGCTGTAAAGGCCCTGCACCAGCACGCCACTCGACGTCCAGTTCATGTTGTGCCAGTCCTGTATCCCGGGGTCACCCCACTGGATGATAGCCTCGTCGGTCGTTAGCTCCTGGGCGCTCCACAGCTGGCGCACGTAGTCCGACGTGCCCTGGTCGATACCCAGGATGTCGCCGGTCGAAGCGCCGGGGCCGCTGGGGCCCGTCACAGCAAAGCCACTGTAGGCCTTGGCGGCCACCGTGCGGTAGCCGGCCGCGTCCTTGTACACGGCATCCGTGCTCAGGTCGTAGGTGGGGGTGCGGTCAAGGTCTTTGTTGCACGACGACGCCACCAGTAGCAGCGACGAGGTGAAACCTAAGACAGCCGCGTTCCGGAAAATAATATTTTTCATATTAGGTACGAGGGTGGGAAATTAAATGCTCAGGTTCAGGCCAAACGTGTAGGTGCGGGGGCGCGGGTACACGTTGTTGTCCACGCCGTTCGGAATCTCCGGGTCGAGGCCGGTGTACTTCGTGGCCACGAATACGTTTTGCACGGCGGCGCTCAGGCGCAGGCTGCCTTTGCCGTTCAGCACTTTGCCAGCATTGTAGCCCAGGGTCACGTTGTCCATACGCAAAAAGGAGGCGTTTTGGATGTAGTAGTCCGACGAGTAGCGGTCTTGGGTTCTGTTGAGGAAACCGGTATTGTTGGCGTCGCGTGTTACGTTCGATACAAAGTTAGTCGAGCCCACGATGCCCTGGTAGTTGCCCAGGTTCGAATTTACGTTGTTGTACACGTAGTTGCCCAGGTTGGCGCGCAGCGAGAAGGCCAGGCTGACGCGGTTGTAGCTCAGGTTCGAGCCGAAACCGAGCAGCACTTTTGGGGCCGACTGCTGGAAAATGCGGCGGTCGTTGGAGTCAACTTTGCCGTCGCCGTTGGTGTCCACGTATACGCCATCCACGGGCTTACCGTTGGCGCCGTATACTTGCTGGTACACATAGAAGGCCGACGAAGGCGAGCCCACGCGGTAGTTGCCAATGTTGGTGCCCGTGCCGCCCGAGATGCCGGTATTTTCGATACCCTGAA
Source organism: Hymenobacter nivis (assembly GCF_003149515.1). Classification (NCBI taxonomy): domain Bacteria; kingdom Pseudomonadati; phylum Bacteroidota; class Cytophagia; order Cytophagales; family Hymenobacteraceae; genus Hymenobacter; species Hymenobacter nivis. The sequence continues at coordinate 1,279,465 of NZ_CP029145.1, read as the reverse complement.
AATTGGCGGCCTGGGGCCCCAGCGAAAGAATGCGGTTCACATTGTAGGTAGCGTTGGCATTCACGCTCCAGTTCAGCTTCTCGCTCTGAATAACGTTGCCGTTCAGGTTTAGCTCAATGCCCTTGTTCTCGAGCGAGCCGACGTTGGATATCAGCCGGTTGGTGAAGTTCACCAAGCTCGGGATGGGGATGACGGCCAGCAGGTCGGTGGTTTTGCGGTAGTACGCGTCGGCGCTCAGGGTGAGGCGGTTATCGAGAAAGCCAAAGTCCAGGCCGGCGTTGTAGGTGCTGGTTTGCTCCCACTTTATTTTACCGTTGTAGCCCAGGGGCGAGTAGGGGGTGTAGTACACACCGCCGAGCTGGTACTGGGCCGAAGGCACGTTCTGCTGGAAGCGCTGGATGTAGGGGTAGTCGCTGCCAGCGGCGGCCACTACGTCCTGCTGGCCGGTGATGCCGTAGCCCACGCGCAGCTTCAGGTCCGAAAAAGTTTTGCTGTCCTTCAGGAAGTCCTCCTCCTTGATACGCCAGGCAAACGAACCCGCGGGAAAGTATGCCTTGCGATAGTCAGGGCCAAAGCGCGACGTATTATCGTTGCGCAGCGTAGCCGTGAAGAGGTAGCGGTCTTTAATCGACAGGTTGGCCCGGCCGTAGTACGAGATAATGGTGTACTGGGTGCGGAACGGGTTTTTGGCGGCCAGCGTGCGTACCGTGGAGGCGTCGCCCAGGTATGTATCGTAGGCGGGAGCCGTCGTCACGAAGTCCTGGTACGAGTAGCCAGCCAGCACTTCCAAGCGGGTGTTTTCGTTGAACTGCTTCGTGTAGTTTAGGTAGGCTTCGAGCAGCTTGTTGTTGCGCTGCTGCGAGTAGTAGTTGTACGAGCCGCCGCGGGCCGTGGTGTTGGTGGGGTCAAGGGGGTTGTTGAAGTACGAACCCGCCGAGCGCGCATCCACCAAGTTGTTGCCGGTGGCGCGGGTCACGTCGTAGCCCAGGTTCAAGTTGGCGTGCAGGTCGGGCAGAAAGTGCAGCTTGTAATCAAGCTGGATGTTGCCGATGCTGCGCTTCACGGTGCTGCGGTTGCGCTGGAGCATGAGCGTGGCCACCGGGTTAGTGGGCACGTTCTGCTGGGGCGTGCCGTTGCCTTGCAGGTACTGGAAGTAGTTGCCGTAAGTGGCGTTGTCGCTGAATACGTTCTGCGTCGGGTCGAAGGCCAGCGCCGAGCCAATGGCCCCGGCGTCAGCGAAGTTATTGTCTACCCAGGTACCCTTCACGTTCACGTTCACCCGTAAGTGGTTGTCCAGCAATATGGGGCTCAGGCTCAATGAGCCAGAGTTGCGGATGAGGCGGTTGGTGATGAGGATGCCTTGCTGCTCTAGGTTGCCGATGGAGGCGCGGAAAGGCAGTTTGCCCACGGCGCCGGTCAGGCTCACATTGTTATCATAAGTCATGGCCGTGCGGAAAACCTGCTTTTGCCAGTCGGTGTTGCCCGTGCCGAGCAAGCCCACCTGCTGGGGCGCTACCGCCTGTACCGTGGCCCGGAACTCATCGGCCGTCAGCACTGGTACCGAATTGTAGCGGGCCGCCAACGACGTGTTCGATACCAGGTTGACCGTCAGCTTGTCGCCCAGGGCTCCCTTTTTGGTGGTGATGAGAATTACCCCGTTCGAGGCCCGTGAGCCGTAGATGGCCGTGGCCGACGCGTCTTTCAGCACCGTGTAGGTTTCGATGTCGTTGGGGTTGATGAGGCTCAGCGGGTTGGCAGCGCCACTCACGGAGGAGTTATCTACTGGCACGCCGTCAATCACGATGAGCGGGTCGTTGCTGGCGTTCAGCGACGAGCCCCCGCGGATGCGGATGGTGGTGCTGGCGCCCGGGGCCCCGCCGTCGGTCGTAATCTGCACGCCGGCCACCTTGCCTTGGATGAGCTGCTCGGGGTTAGTGATTTGCCCTTGCACGAAGTCTTTGGCCGTCACCGTCGTGATGGCCCCGGTCACGTCCTGCTTGCGCTGGGTGCCGTAGCCAATCACCACGGCCTCGCCCAGCTCGGTAGCGTTCACGGTTAGGGCCGCATTGACTGCCACGTTCTGGCCGGATACAATGGTGACCGGGCGGCGCACTTCGTTGTAACCCACGAAGGTGAGTACAATCGTTTGCGGGCCGGCCGGAATGTTAGCGAGGCGGAAGTTGCCGTCCGCGTCGCTGGAAACGCCCAGCGACGTACCCGCTACCAGCACGGTAGCGCCGGGAATGCCTGCATTCTTTTCGTCGAGTACGCGCCCGCTCACCGAGCCGGTTTGTGCCTGAGCATTAGCGCTAAAGCCTAGTAGCGTAATTAAAAGCAAAACCCAAAGTTTTGCCAGGTAGTGTTGTTTCATGGAAACAGGAATTGGTGAGAAAATGAAGAATAGATGCAGAAAAAGTAGTAGGCATGCAGCGTTTTGGGGGGGAGCAAAAATACCAATTTTTTAGGAAAAAATGCGTGAATACACGTTTTATTGATTTTATTCTATCGGCGGCTGATAGATTTCTAATTCCACGCCGCCTACCCTGGGGCTCTCGGTCTGTAAAAAGTAGCGGTAAGTGCCCGCCGGGACCCCATAAGCAGGGCCTGCCGCGGAGTTTGATAATGCGGGGCGGTGCCTACCTTTGATGGCCAACCGCGTAAGTTCTTTGCTGCATGAAATCGTTGTTACTCTTCGCTTTGGGCCTGCTGCCCGTCGTCGGCGCGGCTCAGTCTTCGCCCCGCGCCCGGGCCGGCCGCGCCGCTACCGGCGAGCCGCAGCCTTACGTGGGCCGCGTGCGGCTGGCTGAGCCGGTGCTGGTATTTTACCGGGCGCCGGGCGCCGGGCTGGCCACCCAGCAGCTGGTGATGGACAAGCAGCAGCTGCCCCTGCTGCTCACCCTCACGCTGGAGGAGTTAGCCCAGCGCCGCGGCATCTTCGTCGATGGCCTCAGCAACCCGGCGCTGCCCGGCACCGACGCCCAGAAGTTCCGCCTCTCGGGCCCCAGCCTGCTGGCGGGCTCCGAGCGCCGCCCCGCCGGCGACGGCCGCAGCACCTACGCCCGCCTGAAGGTGCCCGCCCCCGGCGAGCTGTACGTGGTGCGGGAGCCAGCCGAGGAGTACCGCCACTTCGTAGCTGCCCCGGGCCAGGGCTACCGCATCGATTTCCAAACCAACGGTCTGCCGGGCATCGACTCGGTGCGGGCCATTTATACGCTGCGCAAAATCGACGTTTCGGAGCGCGGGGCCGGCGAAGGGGCCACTCTGCGCTAGCACGGCCACCCGTTTTAGTATGTCCATTATTAGCTCTCCGCCACCCGGGGCCCCGGTGGCCCGCTGCGCTGTGCTGCGGGCCCTCGGCACCGGCCGCCCCGCCGCCAAGGGCCCCAGCACGGCCAGCCCCCAGGTGCAGGTGCTCGACACCGCGTTTTTTATGCCGCAGCTGGGCCGGCACCGGCGCGTGTGGCTGTACCTGCCCGCCGACTACGCCCGCCAGCCGCAGCGCCGCTACCCGGTGCTGTACCTGCACGACGGCCAGAACGTGTTCGACGCCGCCACGGCCTTCGCCGGCGAGTGGGGCGTGGACGAAACCCTGGACCGCCTCCGCGCCAGCGGCCAGGACCCCACCGGCTGTATTGTGGTGGCCGTGGATAACGGCAGCCGCTACCGGGGCGACGAATACATTCCGTGGCACAACCCCCGAATCAAGACCGGGGGCCAGGGCGCGGCCTACGTCGACTTCCTGGCCCTCACCCTCAAGCCCTATATCGACGGCCACTACCGCACTCGCCCCGACGTGGCTCACACCGGCATCGCGGGCTCCAGCCTGGGGGGGCTTATCTCGGTGTACGCCGCCTTGCGCTACCCGGCCGTATTCGGGCGCGTAGGGGCCTTTTCGCCCGCTTTCTGGGTATGCAACGATTCGCTGCAAGCTTATGCGCACCAGCACCCACCGGCAGCCACCGCCAAGTTTTACTTGGTGGCCGGGGCTAAGGAAGATAGCTCGATGCTGCCCCTGATGACGCAGTGGCGCGACGTGCTGCACGCCGCAGGCGTGCCCGCCGCCCACGTGGCCTACCATGCCGCCCCCGACGGCGAGCACCGCGAATGGTTCTGGCAGCGAGAGTTTGCCGCCGCCTACGAATGGCTGTTCGATCGGCCGCCGGCCCACCGCTAACGTTTAGGGGCCCCACGCAAAGGAGCGCGCCAGCAGTGGCGCGCTCCTTTGCGTGGGGCCCTAAACGTTAGCATAAAGGTTGCTTTTGCACACCTACTTATACTACTCACGAAGTGGAATGCGAAAACGAAGTAGGGTGCGGGGCTTGTCCCCGCCCGTCCTTGAACGGTTCAGTCGGCTTTCGTTCCACGACGGGCGGGAACAAGCCCCGCACCCTACTTCGTGACGAGTATACTGATGTTACGCAGTCCTTTCGTCAGCTTACTGGAAACAGGCTTTTGCAGTCCATACAAATACCCTTTCCAGTAGATAGCTGCAGGTGCTGCGTAACATCAGCTACTTAATCAACAGCTTGCGTACAATTACCTGGTCGCCGCAGGTCAGGCGCACCAGGTAGGCCCCGGCCGGTAGTGGGGCCCCGGTACCCAGCGCCAGCACGTGCGGGCCGGCGGATACTTGGGCGTCGTCGCTTAGCACGCGCACCACCTGGCCGGTGAGGGTGAGCAATGTGGCGCGTACTGGGCCGGGTTGGCTCAGGCCGAACGCCAGGGTGAAGGTGCCCGCGGCGGGGTTGGGGTACAACTGCACGGCCGCGGCGGCGGGGCTACTGGCCGCCGTAGCCAGCGCCTGCGCGGGCGCGAAGGCCACGTCGTCGAGGCTGCAATAGTTGCCGGCGTTGGCGTCGGTGCGCAGGCCGATTTCGCACTGTCCATTCGTCACTACGATGCCGGGTACCTGGATTTGGGTGAAGCTGGCACTGGTGGGTACGGCCACGGCCTGCTCGGGGCCCCCGAAGCCATTGGCGTAGAGCTGGCACGAATTCTGGCCGCCGCCGCTCGTCACCCAGCCGCTGAGGGTGTAGGTACCGTTAGGCAAGTTATTGATTATCTGGTAGGTGCGTACGCGGTAGGTCGTGGCCTTATAGTGGGTGAGGCGCAGCTGGCCGCCGTGCACGGTGCCTTCCTCGGTGAAATCGGCGTCGGCATCGGTTGCCGAGGCCGTGCTCCAGCCCAGGGGCGTAGCCGTGCCGCCGGTGAATTCGAACCCCGGGTTGTACACGAGGCCGGCCGTCGGTGGCACGTCGCGGAAGGCTTCCAGGGCCGCCGTGGGGCGGCCGTTGAGGGCCCAGGCGCCCAGGGTGTAGCCCATCCAGTTATAGGCCTGGGGCTCCCAGTACAGTACGCCCAGACCCTTGTTGTTGGCCACCGACTTGGTTTTGGCGATGAGGTCGAGCACCATTTGCTGGGTCACGATGGGGTAGGCGGCGGGCAGGCCGGTTTCCACCACCATCACTTCCTTGCCGCCGTAGCGAGCCACTAAGTCATTCATCGTGGCCAGGCACCGGGTGGTGTAGCTGGGCCAGTCCGACAGGGTGGGGTAGAGCGATAGGCCCGACACGTCCCAGTGCGCGCCGTTGGCTTGCAGCACGTCGTAGACGTAGTGCGCGACGGCCACATTTTCGCTGCTGGCCACGTGTATAATCACCTTGGTGGTGGGGCTGGCAGCCTTCACGGCCTGGTAGCCCTGCTCCACAAATTGCGCGAAGTTGGCCCCGCCGCCGGTCGAGATTTTGCCTTCGGGCCATAGCATACCGTCGCTGGTTTCGTTGCCCACCTGCACCCACTCGGGTGTGGTATTGTTTGCTTTCAGCGTATTAAGTACGTCCGTGGTATGGTCGTACACGGCCTGTTTCAGCTGGGCCACAGTGTAGGCTTGCCAGGCGGCGGGCTTGGTTTGCTTGCCAGGGTCGGCGAAGTCGTCGCTGTAGTGGAAGTCAATCAGTAGGCGCTGGCCCAGGGCGTGGGCCCGGAGGGACTTGGCCAGCACGTCGGCCTTGCCGCTCCAGCCGCCGGCGGGGTTCACCCACACCCGCAGCCGGATGGTGTTCATATTGTAGCCGTCGCGCAGCAGTTGGAAGAGGTCCTGCGGTGTGCCTGCGGCGTTGTAAAACTGGTAGTTGGAAGCCTCCATCTGGGTCACCCAGCTCACGTCGGCTCCCTTGGCGAAGGCCGCGATTTGGGCCGCGGCGGGGCCCGCCAGGCCCCACGCCAGGGCCCCCAGCGCCAGCAAACGAGTAAAAATTCTCATGAAAAAAAGATTAGAGCTTGAAAGCCAAAATATTAAATCCTAAAATCATTTGTAAGATTTACAGGTCGTCATGCTGAGCGCAGCCAAAGCATTTCTCCCGCGGCAGTAATTATTTACTTAGCGGGAGAGATGCTTCGACAAGCGGACGCCAGATTAAGCATGGCGGCCTGTAATTATTTGGTGAGAATTCCTGAGGCTAGAACCTACTGCAGCGAAACCGATTCAAGGTCCACCGTCAGCGGGGCGGGGCCGGCCGGGGCGGCGCCCAATACGACTTGCAGCACCTCGGCGTCGGCCAGCTTTAGGGGCCCCGGGGCCTTGGGGGCGGGGTGGGTGAGCGGCAAAAAGCTTGGGTAGGGGCGCGGCACCAGCAGCAGCGGCGCCGGCCGGAACGCCGCCAGCGGCACGCGCACTTCCTGCCAGTCGGCACCGCTCACGGGTACCTCGGCGGTGTAGGCCACTGCGTCGCGCGTGGCCAGGCTGAGGCGCAGGGCCCCCGCGCCCGCGCCGGGCCGCACCCGCACTACCACCGTGCGGAAGCCTGCCAGCTCGGCGGCCGACCGGCTGGCTAGCCGGTCGCCGAAGTAGGCGCGCAGGGCTGCCACCGGGGCCCCCGCGGTCGGGGCGGGGTTTTTGGCCGAGGCCGGACCCTGCACTAGGCATAGCGCCAGGGCCCCAGCGGGCGTGGTCACGTAGTCGGTCCAGGCATCTTCGCCCACGCCATGGGCCTCCGTCAGGTCTTTATCAATCCCGGCGCTGAACAGTGGGAGCGATGCCCCGGCGGCCACCACGGGCACTTCCCAGTGCTCGGGGTGGGCGTAGTCCCAGTCGCCGGGCTGGCCCGCAAAATTACCGGGGAACGTGCGCGCCTGCCCGTAGTGCCGCCGGCAGCGTTTGGGTACGGCCGTAGTAGTGCTGGGCCACGAGCAGTACACTGTCCTGGGGCCCTACGCCGGTGAGGGTGGCTTCGAGGCGCAGCGGCTGGCCGGCCTCGGCCTGGGCCGGGGGCGTATGCCGCACCTGGGGCCCCAGGTCGGTGGGGGCGGGGGCCGCGTACTCGCCCAGCTGGCCGGTGCCAAATGGCGTTTGGGCTCCGTAAGCGGCGGTATTTTGCCCCGTGGTGGCCACCACGTATACGCCGGGGCGTACGGTGGCGCGGCCCCCGGTGGCGGTGGCTTGGGCCGTATTGCCTTCGTTAATACCGCGCAACGTGTAGTTGTCGCCCAGGCCGGGCAGGGCAAGTTGCAACGGCTGGTCGTTCCACAAAATTTGCGTCACGGGCTGCGTTAGCGAGGTTTTGGCAAACGGGTCGCGGATGGGCACGGCGTCGGGCAGCACCTCCAGCCGCCACACGCCGGGGGCCAACCGGTCGAGGAAGTAGGCCCCCGTGCCCCCGTAGCGCACCACCGCCGACGAGCTCGTGCCCGCCACGTGCCGCAGCTGGGCGGGGGCCACCGGCCGCGTGGCCGTGCTGCCGGTGTAGTAAAAGGCCTCGGGCGCGTTCATCTCGCTCAGCTGTTCGCGGTAGCTCACCCGAAACGCCCCGAACGTCGAGTCGGCCGGGTAGCCTGGGAATGCTTGCTCCCGCTTCACGCGCCGGAACGCTTCGCCGGCGATGAGCAGGCTGATGGCCTTGGCCGGCGTGTAGGCCAGGTTCAGGTAGTGGGTCTGGTACTCGGTGTTAGCGTAGGCCAGGGCCAGCGGGTCGTAGGCAAACATCGTGGCCCACTGCAAGCCCGCCGTACGGAAGCTGCGGGCCATGAACGGGTACATCACCGGCTGCACCACGTCGGCCGATTCGAACTCATACGCCATCTTGGTCTTGCTTTTGAAGCGCGGGTCGTTGGCGTAGGGAATCGGGTAGCGGTCTACATAGGGCAGGAAGTTGCCGCGCAGCGTATGCCCGCCCACCAGCCCCTCGGGGTACCACTGGAAGGTCAACCCGTCCACTTTCGCGTTCAGAATGGCGTTGTGCACCTGCGGGCTCTCGGCGATGTTATAGAACACCGGCTTGCGGCAGCCCGTAGCCCGGATGGCCCCGGTCATGCGGTCGGCAAAGGCCGTCACGGGGCCCTCGGGCAGGTGGTAGTGCGGCTCGTTGCACACCTCGAAGGCGAGGATGCCCGGGTCTTGCCGGATCAGCTGCTTGGTGTAAGGATTGCGGTGGTTTAGGAACTGCGTGAGGTAGCGCTCCTGGGCCGCCACAGCGCGCGGGTTGGTGTAGGCCTCGCCTTTGCCGTAAATGCTCGAAAAGCCCGTGCCGGTGTCCCTCTCCGGGTAGCCGTTATTCCAGTAGGCAATCGGGGTGAGAATGATTTTGATGCCGCGCCGCTCCAGCTGGTCCACCAGGTAGTCGAGCAGCCACAGGTGGTCGTTCTCCTTTAGGTTGCCAAGCGTGTCGCTGATTTCCACGTCCCATACGTGGATGCGAAAGGCGTCCACGCCCAGCCGCGCCAAGTGGTACACGTCCTGCCGGATGGCCTGCTCGCGGTCTACGCCCAGCTTGCCCAGGGCCCTGTAGGAGTAGGCAAACGGCGCGGTGTAGTTTACCCCAAACAGAGCCACTTCCTGCTTGCCCTTCGCCCAGCGCAGTACCCCGGCTTTGTCCACGAACACGTCGCCAGTGTGCGGGGTTTGGGCCGCAGTCGGTTGGGGGAGGGCCAGCGCCAGCAGGGCAGCGGTCAGCAAAGCAGCAATCTTTAAAAACATAAATGCGCAGCGTAGTAAGGCAAGCCGATACCTCCGTGGGGGGCATCTGGTAAGTTTGGCGCAAGGTAGCGCGCCTATGGATTTCAGCGCAAACGTTTGTGTGGAATTATCGAACAATCTCACTGAAAATCAATTTAGTAAGCCACAAAAAAGCGTGCCCGATAGCATCGGGCACGCTTCTAACAAACTGAAACGAGGTAGTGGCTACACCGTCGAGAAATCAAACGTCTCCAGAAAGGCCGTCGTGAAATGGCCTTCCTTGAATTGCTCGTTGTCCATCAGGGCGAGGTGGAAGGGAATGGTCGTTTTCACGCCTTCCACCACGAACTCGCTCAGGGCCCGCTTCATTTTCACGATGCACTCCTCGCGGGTTTGGGCCACGGTAATGAGCTTGGCAATCATCGAGTCGTAGTTGGGCGGAATCTGGTAGCCCGCGTACACGTGCGTGTCCACGCGCACGCCGTGGCCGCCGGGGATGTGCAGCGTGGTGATGCGGCCCGGGGCCGGCCGGAAGTTGTTGCGCGGATCCTCGGCGTTGATGCGGCACTCCATGGCGTGCATCTTGGGGTAGTAGTTTTTGCCTGAAATCGGGATGCCCGCCGCTACCTTGATTTGCTCCTTAATCAGGTCGTAGTTGATGATTTCCTCCGTTACCGGGTGCTCCACCTGGATGCGGGTGTTCATTTCCATGAAGTAGAAATCCCGGTTTTTATCCACCAGAAACTCAATCGTGCCCACGCCCTCGTAGCCAATGGCCGCGGCCCCGGCGATGGCCGCCGCGCCCATTTTCTCGCGCAGCTCGTCGGTCATAAACGGCGAGGGGGCCTCCTCCACCAGCTTCTGGTGGCGGCGCTGGATGGAGCAGTCGCGCTCCGAGAGGTGGCATACGTGGCCAAACTGGTCGCCCACGAGCTGCACCTCAATGTGGTGGGGCTCCACCACGTACTTCTCCAGGTACATGCCGTCGTTGCCAAAGGCGGCCTTCGACTCGGTGCGGGCGTCGTCCCAGGCTTTCTGGAACTCGTCGTCGCCGTGGATGATGCGCATGCCGCGCCCGCCGCCGCCGGCCGTGGCCTTGAGGATAACGGGGTACTTGATTTTAGCCGCAATTTTCTTCCCCTGCTCCACCGAGTCGAGCAGGCCCACCGAGCCCGGAATGCACGGCACGCCGGCCTTGATCATCGTGGCCTTGGCGGTGGCCTTATCGCCCATCTGGTTGATCATCTCGGGCGAGGCCCCGATGAACTTGATGCCGTTTTCCTGGCAGATGCGCGAGAATTCTGCGTTTTCGCTCAAAAAGCCGTAGCCCGGGTGAATGGCGTCGGCGTTGGTGATTTCGGCCGCCGCAATCAAATTCGGCATGCTCAGGTACGAGAGCGCCGAGGCTGGGGGCCCGATGCATACCGCCTCGTCGGCAAACTTCACGTGCAGGCTTTCCTTGTCGGCGGTCGAGTACACGGCCACCGTTTTGATGCCCATTTCCTTGCAGGTGCGGATGATGCGCAAGGCAATTTCGCCCCGGTTGGCAATGAGGATTTTCTTGAACATGGGTTGTTGGAAAATTCGGGAGGATGGGTGAAAAAAACTGTCATCCTGCGCGCAGCAAAGGACCTTAGCAGGGCAGAACGTTTAGCGGTATTTTTTTAATTACTGCAAAACGTTCAAAAGTCCCCAGGTCCTTCGCTGCACGCAGGATGACATAATAAAGACAGCACCTACTCAATCAGGAACAGCGGCTGGTCGTACTCCACCGGGGTGGCGTTTTCCACCAGCGCCTTCACGATGCGGCCGCTCTGCTCGGCCTCAATCTCGTTGAATAGCTTCATGGCCTCGATGATGCAAATCACCTGGCCTTTTTCCACCACGTCGCCCACCTGCACGAAGGCCGGTGAATCGGGCCCGTTGCTGCGGTAGAATGTGCCAATCATGGGGGCCTTCAGGGCCGTTTGGCTGGCGGCCGGGGCTGCGGGGGCCGCCGCTGGGGCCGGCGCAGCCCCGGCCGGAGCAGTAGCAGCCGGCGCCGGGGCGGCCATGCTCACCACCTGTTTGGTGGTGGGGTCGCGCTGCACCGAAATCTTGAACTCGTCGGTTTCGATGTTTACCTTGTTCAGGCCCGACTTGGCAATGAAATCGAGTAATTCCTGTAGTTCTTTGGCTTTCATGGGGGGTTCCTTTTTGGGCGATGGGTCTTTACTTGACTCTTTCGACATAGGTATAGGTGCGGGTGTCAACCCGAATTTTAGTATCCTGATCGATGAAGAGCGGCACCTGTACCCGGGCCCCGGTTTCCATGATGGCGGGCTTGAGCGTGTTGGTAGCCGTGTCGCCGCGCAGGCCGGGCTCGGTATAAGTCACCATTAGCTCTACGGTGGTGGGCAGCTCGGCGGTGAGGGGCAGCTCGGTTTCGGCGTGCATGAGGATGGTCAAGGCCTGGCCTTCCTTCATCAGGTCGGCGAAGGGCAGCATGGCCTCGGGCAGCACAATCTGCTCAAACGTGTCGGTGTCCATGAACGTGTAGCCGTAGTCGTCCTTGAACAGGTACTGGTGCGGGCGCTGCTCCACGCGGGCGGTTTCCACCTTCACGCCGGCGTTGAAGGTGTTGTCAATCACGCGGCCGGTTTTAATGTTGCGCATTTTGGTGCGCACAAATGCGGGGCCCTTGCCGGGCTTCACATGCTGGAATTCGGTGATGACGTGCAACTCCCCGTTGTAGTTGAGCACAAGCCCGTTGCGAAAATCGGCGGTACTGGCCATGATTTTTAATTTTTGAATTATGAATTAGAAATTATGAATTGGAAAATTGAATTACGAACCGCCGGAACAGCGATTCATAATTCATAATTTTTAATTCATAATTAACTGTTATACGCCCACTTCAGGTACACCGAGCCCCAGGTGAAACCGCCACCGAAGGCGGCCAGGATGAGGTTGTCGCCGCGGCGCAGCTGGCTTTCGTAGTCGGCCAAGCACAGCGGAATGGTGCCGTTGGTGGTGTTGCCGTAGCGCTGAATGTTGAGCATGATCTTCTCGGGGCCCACACCCATGCGGTGGGCCGTGGCGTCGATGATGCGCTTATTGGCCTGGTGAGGCACTAGCCAGGCCACGTCGTCGTTGCCGAGGTGGTTGCGCTCCATCACCTGGGCGGCCACGTCGGCCATGCTTTTCACGGCAAACTTGAACACGGTGGCCCCTTCCTGGTAAATGTAGTGCTCGCGCCGGTCCACGGTTTCATGCGTGGGCGGGCGGCGGCTGCCGCCGGCTTTCTGGTGCAAGTAGGCCTCGCCGCTGCCGTCGGTGCGCAGCACCTGGTCGAGCAGGCCGTAGCCTTCAGTGTTGGGTTCGAGCAGCACGGCCCCGGCCCCGTCGCCAAACAATATGCAGTTGGCGCGGTCGGTGTAGTCTACGATGGACGACATTTTGTCGGCCCCCACCACAATCACTTTCTTGTAGGTGCCCGCCTGGATGAACTGGGCCCCGGTGGCCAGCGCAAACAGAAAGCTCGAGCAGGCCGCGTTCATGTCGTAGCTAAACGCCTTGGTAATGCCCACCCCGTTGGAAATGATGTTGGCCGTGGCCGGAAACAGCACATCGGGCGTGGTAGTGGCACAAATTAGTAGTTCTATTTCGTCGGGGTGGGTACCAGTTTTTTCCAGCAGCTGTTGCACGGCCTTGGTGCCCAGCACGGAGGTGCCCTGGTTGTCGCCCTTCAAAATACGCCGCTCCTTAATGCCCGTGCGCGTGGTGATCCACTCGTCGGTGGTGTCCACCATTTTTTCGAGTTCCTGGTTAGTCAGCACGTAATCGGGTACGTAGGAACCTATCCCGGTAATGGCAGCGGTAATCTTCATACGGGCAAAAGTAGGGGCCGGGCGGGAGAAACAAGGGCGAAGGCCGGGGCGAGCCCGTCCGGCGGGGCCCTAACCAGCTTATTACCAAAAAATCCGGCCGAAGCCGGATTTTTCAGCCGGGGGCCGTGGCCCCCGGTCAGGATTTAAAAGTAGCTTTAATTTGGTCGACAATGCCGGAGGCGGCCATGTTGTAGCCCTGCACCAGCATGTTGCCAACGGCCATGGGCGTGCTGCGCCCGTGGCCGATGATGGCGTTGTCGTTGATGCCCAGGATGGGCGAGCCCCCAATGGCCTCGTAGTTGAAGCGGTCGAAGAACGGGTCGTGCATGTTTTTCTCGGCCAGGATTTCGTACACCGACTCAGCCATCTTCAGCAGGATGTTGCCTGTGAAGCCGTCGCAGACTACCACATGGGCCTTGCCGTTGAACAGGTCGCGGCCTTCGAGGTTGCCTACGAAGTCGATGTGAGGGTTTATTTTCAGCAGCTGGTGGGCCGCCTGGGTAAGGGCCGTGCCCTTGCCTTCTTCCTCGCCGAGGTTCATCAGGCCCACTCGGGGGTGGGCAACGCCCAGTACATACTGGGCGTAAAGCGAGCCAAGCTCGCCAAACTGCTCCAGCATTTCGGGTTTGCACTCGGCGTTGGCTCCCACGTCGAGCAGGATGCCGAACTCGCCGTTGAGCTTGGGGACGAAGTTGGCGATGGCCGGCCGCAATACGCCCGGCACTGTTTTCACCGTGAACATGGCGCCCACGAGCATAGCCCCCGTACTACCGGCCGAGCAAAACGCTTCGACTTCGCCGCTGTGCAGTAGGCGGTAGCCCACGGCAATGCTGGAATCCTGCTTTTGCTGGTAGGCCTTGGTGGGGTGCTCGCCCATCTCAATGACTTGCGAGGCGGGCACGAACTCAAATGCGCCCGGTGCGAAGCCGGTGGTGGGCAGCAAGGGCCGCACCGCGTCTTCCTGGCCAATTAAAACGATGGTGGCTTTGCCGGCGAGCCGTTCGGCGGCCAGCAACGCCCCCGCGACGGCAGCCTGGGGGGCGAAATCGCCGCCCATGGCGTCCAGGGCAATTTTCATGAACAAGTAATTAGGAATTCAGCGGATAGGGTTCCCACAAAAAAGCATCCCGAACCGGCCCCCGTCCGGGGAGGGGGCCGGCCCGGAATGCCTCCGGTGCCGCGAAGTAACGACTTCGCGGGCTATTCCTCGTCGGTATCGGGCGCGGCCGCGGCGGCCACTTTGCTGAAGTTCTTGATGGCTACTTTGCCGTGCAGGTACAGGTCGCCGTCAACCACATAGGCCTTGTGGCGCAGGTGTAGCTCACCGGTGTTCGAGCACAGGGTCACGGCCTTAGGGGTCAGTTTGTGGTGGCTGCGGCGTTTGTCGCGGACGGAAGAAGAGGTGCGGCGCTTAGGATGGGCCATGAGTCAGGGAGTGTTGAAAGTGGGGATTTTGAGTGAAGGGCACGGCCGACGGAGGCCGTATAGGGAACAAATTGATAACGCGCCGGCGCCAGCCGGTGGACTGACCTCCCCGGGCCAGCCTATGAAATCAACGGGGTTAGTTTAAGTTTCGGAGGGCAGCCCAGCGCGGGTCGGCCGGCTCGTCATCATCGGAGGCGTCCTGGTCGCGGCTGGTCGAAAAAATGTGTTTGGTGGGCGCGTCGGGGTATTCGTCGGGCTCGTTTTGGAAGCGCGGGTGCAGCCGTTTCATGGGCAGCGCCAGGCCAATGTAGTCGTAGAGGTGCTGGGCGAGGGGCAAAACCTGGGTGTCGGGCGTGATTTGCAACACGTTGTCGTCCAGCTCTTTGTTCTCTTCGCCGAAGCGCACCAGCAGCGTTTCTTCGATGTCCAGCGGCTGGTCGTAATCGTCGAGGCTGCGGTCGCAGGCCAGGCCCACGGTACCCGTGATGTGGAAGTTGAGTGTAAGCAGGCGCTCGGTGCGCGTGGCCTCGACTTCGGCGTGCAGCTGGCCCTGCTCCACGAGCGGGGTTTCGAAGAGGGCGAAGAAATCGGGCCCCAGCTCGTAGTCGAAGCGAACCGTTTTGGGGCCCAGCTTCACCAGATTTAAGTCGTATTGGCTTTCTTTTTTCACGGTGTACGCACTAGCAGGGGGCAAAAGTACGAAAATTCAGTGATTAGGCAAGCATGCGGCGCCATGTTGACCCCCAACGCTCTGCCCGAAAGCGGCTTACCGGGCGCTGCGCGGCTCGGCGGCCTCCTGGCGCTGCCGCCAGATGTCGGCCGCCATGAATACGGCCGCCCGGAACGACGACGCATCGGCGCGGTACTGGCCGGCAATGCCGTAGGCTGTGCCGTGGTCGGGCGAGGTGCGTACTACCGGCAGGCCGGCGGTGAAGTTGACGCCCCGCTCAAAGGCCAGCAGCTTGAACGGAATCAGCCCCTGGTCGTGGTAGAGCGACAGGGTAGCGTCGAACTGCCGGAACTGCCCATTGCCGAAGTAGCCGTCGGCCGGGTAGGGCCCGAATACGAGGTGGCCGTCGTGCAGAAACTGCTTAAGCACGGGCTCTACCACGGCAATTTCTTCGCCGCCGAGCAGACCGTTTTCGCCGGCGTGGGGGTTGAGGCCCAGCACGGCCACGCGGGGCTTGTCGATACCAAAATCCGTTTTCAACGACTTGAGCAGCAGCTGAATCTTCTTGCGCAGCAGGTCGGGCGTGAGGCGGGCGGGCACGTCGCGCAGGGCCACGTGGCCGGTGGCGGTGGCCACGCGCAGGCCCGACTCGTCGTCGGCCAGCAGCATCAGGCTCTCGGGGGCCCCAAAGTAGGCCGTCAGGAACTCGGTGTGGCCGGGGTAGCGGAAGTCGGGCCCCTGGGTGTTGTCCTTGCTGATGGGGGCCGTCACGAGGCCGTCGAGTAGGCCGGCCTTAAGGTCGCGGCTGGCGGCGAGCAGGCTCTCGCGGGCCGCCTGCCCGGTCGCGGCCGAGGGCTGCCCGGGGGCCAGGTGGAAGTCTTCGTCCCAGCAGGTCACGGCATTCAAGCGGCCGGGGGCAATGTCGGCGGCATCGCGCAGTTGCCGGAAAGCCAGCGGCTCGGCGTCTTCGGCCACCGGAAATTCGTCGAACAGGGCCGTGGCCGTGCCGTACACCACGGGGGTGCACAAGCGGAGAATTCGCTCGTCGAGCAGGGTTTTGTAAATGACTTCGGGGCCGATGCCGGCGAGGTCGCCCACGGAAAAACCGAGGCGGGGGAGGGGGCGTGACATTATAGAGGTAAGAGCTGATTTTTAGAAGCTAGATCGTCATGCCATCTGGCGTTCGCGCAGCCGAAGCAACTCTGCTGCGGTAGTAAATAATTACTCAGCGGGAAAGATGCTTCGGTTGCGCGGACGCCAGATGGCATGACGGTCTACTTATTCAAGGTATTTAATTGCTTGGTCAGAAACTCATAAAGCAACCGTACGCCGACGCCCGTGCCGCCCTTACCGCGGTAGTTGTCGGGGGCCGTCAGGAAGGCGGGTCCGGCGATATCGAGGTGCAGCCAGGGGTAGCCTTCGGCGAAGCGCTCCAGGAATTTGGCGGCCGAGATGTGGCCGGCCTCGCCCTTGCCCAAGTTGCTCAGGTCAGCGATGTCGGACTTGATGTGGTCGGCGTACTCGTCCCAAAGTGGGAATTCGACCAGGCGCTCGTGCGTGCGGTGGCCGGCGGCGTGCAGCTGCTGCACCGTGGGGGCCCCAGCGGTGCCCAGCACGGCGCTGCCCTCGGTGCCAATGGCGCGCACGGCGGCCCCGGTGAGGGTAGCTAGGTCAATCACCAATTCCGGGTCGTACTTCTTGGCGAAGCTGAGGGCGTCGGCCAGCAGCAGGCGGCCTTCGGCGTCGGTGTTCTTCACTTCCACCGTCAGGCCGCTGTGCATCGTGATGACGTCGCCGGGCACGAAGGCGAGGCCCCCGGGGCGGTTGTCGGTGGCGGGCACCAGGCCGATGACGTGCAGCGGCACCTGGTTTTTGGCCAGCGCGTAGAGTGTGCCGGCCACGGCCGCGCCGCCAGCCATGTCGCACTTCATCAGGTCCATGCTGTTGGGCGTGGGCTTGAGGCTGAGTCCCCCGGTGTCGAACACCACGCCCTTGCCCACCAGCACGTAGGGCTTGGCATTCTGCGCGTTGGCCGGCTTCCACTCCAGGATGCTGAACGTGGGTGGCTCGGGCGAGCCCAGGTTCACGGCCAGCAGGCCGCCCATGCGCAGGGCCTCGATGCGGGCCAGGTCCAGGATATCGGTGGTGTAGCCGGCCTCGTCGCCGGCGGCCGCCATGCGCTCGGCAAACTGCTCGGCGTTGAGCTTGTTGACGGGCGCGTTCACCAGGTCGCGGGCCAGGGCCACGCCTTGCAGTACGTGGGCCAGCGCGCTAACCTCCGCCGCGGTGGCCGCATCGCCCACCAGCGTGATGGTGGTCAGGGCCGGCGCTTTGCGCGATTTCTCATCGGTTTTATAGCCTTCAAACTGGTAGGCCGTCAGGGCCAGGCCTTCGGCCATCGCCAGGGCCCCAGCGGGCTCGTCGGTCAGGTTCTGGATGAAAACCTCGGCTACTTTTTCTGCTTTCAGCAGGCTGTGGAGCTGGTGGCCACTGCGGCGCAGGGCTTCCAGTCTCTGGTCGGCGGTAGGCTTGTCGGCCAGCACCACGTAGTAGTGCTGGTGGCTAAAGTGGTTGAGGTGAACGAGTTTCTGGTGGTCGGCTAAAGCCGTTTCGATGTAGGCGCGGGCCGCTTCGGGCAGGTCGCCGGCCGCCGCGGTGGGTAGCGCGGTGGTGCCGTGGGGCAGCAGAAAAACCTGGGTGGCATGGGCCGAGGCCGTGGCCGCGTGGGCAAGTTGGGGAAGCATGGACAAGGAGTAAAGGCAGAATATAAGAGAACCACAAACTTAGCAAAAAGGCCCGCCGTGCGGTGCGCGGCGGGCCTTTGCGGGGCGTTGGCGGCTAGGCCTGGACGTCGAAAGCTGTTTGGATGGCTTGCACGCCTTGCAGCGCATCGGCGCCGAGGTGCACGTGCAGGGCCCGGCGCTCGTACTTCTGCAGGGCCTCCAGGTCGCCCTGGGCCTGGGCATTTTCGAGGGTGCCGAAGGTGTAGGAGCGGCCCGGCAGCGGCAGGTCGGGGGTGTGGTCGGCGGTGAGCTGCAAGAACAGGCCGGTGTTGGGCCCCCCCTTGTGGTACTGGCCGGTGGAGTGCAAGAAGCGCGGGCCGTAGCCGAACGTGGTGGCCGTATGCAGGCGCGTCATTAGGCTGGTGCGCAGCTTGTTGAAGGCCGAGTTTAGCTCCGGCGACTCGGTGAGGTAGGCCTGAATGCACACGAAATCACCCGCTTTGGCCTGCTTAAAGAAATCGGCAATCAGGTGCTTGGCGTCGGCGGCTTTCGGTACGCCGTAGTAGTCGAGGCCGCCGGCTGATAGAGCTTTTTCCTGGGCGGGCAGGTGGCCTTTGTCGGCCACCACTTTCATCAGGCGGTCGGTAGCCGTTTTGCTTTCCTGCACGTTGGGCTGGTCGAAGGGGTTGATGCGCAGCACGGCGCCCACCACCGAAATGGCCATCTCCCAGCGGAAAAACTCCTGGCCCAGGTCTAGCGCATCCTTCAACATAATGCTGATGACGGGGTGGCCGGCGGCTTCCAACGCCTTCAGCTTGGCCTTGTTGTCAGCGTCGGCTTCGCTCTCGTAGCCCACGTACACGAACACCCGGTCCTTACCGTACACGTCCGGGGCCCCCACGGGCTCGCCGGCCACGGGCAAAATGCCCTTGCCGTGCTTGCCGGTGCTCTCGGCCGTGAGCTGCTCCAGCCACAGGCCCAGGTCGCTCAGTGACGGCGGCGTTATCAGCGTCAGCTTGTCGCGGCCCTGCGTGGCCAGCACACCCAGGGCCGTGCCCAGGGCCAGGCCGGGGTTTTGGTCCACGGGGCCGTAGGCGCCGCAAGCGCGCATCATGCGGATGGCACGCTCCAGGATGTCGCCCACGTTCAGGCCGTACAGCGCGGCCGGCACCAGGCCGAAGTAGGTGAGGGCCGAGAAGCGGCCACCCACGGCCTCAAAGTTGAGGAACACGCGGCGGTAGCCCAGCTCGTTGGCCGTGGCGATGAATTTCGAGCCCGGGTCGGTGATGGCCACGAAGTTCTCGCCAGCCTTGTCGCCCTTAATGGCCTTCACCTTGTCGTAAAAGTAATCGCCGAAGGCCAGCGGCTCGGCCGTGGTGCCCGACTTGCTGGCTACGATGAACAGCGTATCGGCCAGCGGCAGCGTCTCGGCAAAGTGGCGCACCGTGCCGGGGTCGGTGGTGTCGAGGATGGAGATGGGCAGGCCGCCTTCGCCCTGCGGGAAGCATTTCTGGAACACGATGGGGGCCATTGAGCTGCCGCCCATGCCCATCACCAGCACATGCTTGAAGCCGGCGGCCTTCACCTCGTTCACGAACGTTTCAAGGGCTGGCACGGCCGCCACCATCGTTTCGGCTACCCGGAGCCAGCCCGTGAAGTCGCGGATGCTTTGCTGGGCCGCTGCGTCGTCGGTCCATAGCGCGGCGTCCTGGTTCCAGAAGCCCTGGGTGAACTGGGCGGCGTTAAACGCTTGCAGCTTAGTATCTACTGCGCCCTGGTACTGGCCCAGCTGCAACGTGGCGGGGGTCGTGGTTTCGGCCAGGGCGGCCACGCGCTTCTTGTCGATCGAGTCCATCAGCTTGCCGAAGGGCTCGTTGAATTTCTTGGCGCCGTCCACCTCCAGTTCGTGGGCCAGGGCTTCGAGGTCGAGGCCCACGGTGGGCAGCGCTTTCAGCACGGCGGCCACCTGCTCGAGGTTGTCTTCGAGGCGCACGGCGGGCTGGCCCTTCTCGCGGAACAGGTTCAGCGTGTCCAGCGGAATGGTATTCACGGTGTGGGCCCCAATCAGGCCGTCCACGTATTTTAGGTCGTCGTACTTCGGGTTTTTGTTGCCCGTGCTGGCCCACAGCAGGCGCTGCGACTCGGCGCCCTTGGCCTTCAGCGCCTCCCAACGGGGCCCCGCGAATATCTTTTTGTAGTCCTGGTACGCCTGCTTGGCGCTGGCCACGGCTACCTGGCCCACCAGGGGCCCGGCGATTTTGGCTTGGTCGCCGCCGGCGGCTACTATTTTCTCCAGCTGCGGGTCAATCAGCACGTCGATGCGGCTGAGGAAGAAGCTGGCTACCGAGTCGACGCGGTCGATGGGCTGGCCGGCCTTTACCCGGTCTTCGAGGCCCGCGAGGAAGGCGTCGGCCACGGCCTTGTAGCGCTCCACGCTGAAAATCAGCGTCACGTTTACGTTCACGCCTTCCGAAATCAGCTTGCGGATGGCGGGCAGGCCCTCCAGCGTGGCGGGCACCTTGATCATCACGTTGGGCCGGTCCACGGCTTTCCAGAAGCGCAGGCCCTCGGCGATGGTGCCGGCGGTGTCGTTCACCAGCTTGGGCGATACTTCGAGGCTCACGTAGCCGTCGCCGGCGTTGCCCGTGCCGTCGTACAGCGCCTGAAACAGGTCGCAGGCGGCCTGTACATCGGCAATGGCCAGGGCTTCGTAGATGTCGTTGGTCGACTTGCCTTGCAGGGCCAGCGCCTTGATGGCGGAGTCGTAGTCGTCGCTGCCGCCGATGGCCTTCTCGAAAATGGCGGGGTTGGACGTGACGCCGCGCAGCTGGTCGTCGGTGATGAGCTTCTGCAACTCGCCGTTGATGAGGATTTTGCGGCGGATGAAGTCGAGCCAGATGCTTTGGTCGAGGGGGCGGATGGCAACCAGTGGGTTCATAACGGAGGGGAGTGAGCAGAGAAGCGGGTGCGAAGGTGGGCTTTCTTTGCGAAACCACCGCCTTGTTTACGCAAGAAGCAGCACCGTTGGGGGCCCAGCGGCCAGGTTTTGCTCGCCGGGGCCCCTAGCTTTGCGCCGCCCGCCATCTTTTTTCGCCCGCTCCGCCCGGTGCAAGACTACCTGCTCTTCGTCGATACCGAGACCACTGGCCTGCCCGCCGGCTGGCGGCGGCCCTACGCCGACGACGCAGCCTGGCCCCACCTGGCCCAGCTGGCCTGGGTGGTGTACACCCGCGCCGGGGCCCTGGTGAAGGCCGAAAACCACTACCTGCGCGTGCCCGCCAGCACCATGCAGCCCGCGGCCCAGGCCATCCACGGCCTCAGCCCCGAGTTTCTGGCGGCCGAAGGCCAGGCGCTGGGCCCCGTGCTGGGGGCCTTGGCGGCCGACCTGGCGCAGTACCGGCCGCTGGTGGTGGGCCACTTCGTGCAGCTTGACTTTCATATGCTGGGCGTGGGCTTTCACCGGGCGGGGCTGCCCAACCCGCTGCCGGGGCTGCCCACGTTCTGCACCATGCTGCCCACCGGGCCCCTGGCGCGCGCGCTGGGGCCCCCGCCCGGCCGCGAGCTGCTGCGCCTGAACGAGCTCTACGAGTACCTGTTCCGCGAGCCGCTGGACCGTCACCACGATGCCCAAACCGACGCTGAGGCCACCGCCGCTTGCTTTTTTGAGCTGTGGCGCACCGGCTACCTCACCGAGGCCAGCCTCGCCCAGCAGGCCCCCCTAGCCGAGCCCGTGGCCGCGGGGCCCTTCGAGTGGCTGGGGCCCCGGGGATGGCGGTGGGCAGCCGGGGCGGCGGGCGCACTGGTGGCGCTTTTTCTCATTTGGCTATACTATTATTATGGATAACGTTTCGATGGGTAATCGCCTCGCTTTTTTGCAAACCGTGCCGCCCTTTAGTGAGCTGCCCACCGAGGTGCTGGCCGGCGTGGCCGACCTGCTCCAGGAGGTGGAATACGCCAAGGAAACCCTGATTTACAAGCAGGACGTGACCAAGCTGCGCGGCGTGGACCTGCTGGTAGCCGGCACCTACGAAACGTTTTTCTACGACAGCGAGCAGCACAAGCGCCTGCCCGAGGAGTACGGCCCAGGGGCCTGCTACGGCGGCATGTCCATTTTGCTGAATAAAAAGCGTTCCATCCGCACGGTGGTGGCGCGCAAGGGCACGCGGGTGTACTTCCTGCACCGGCGCGATTTTAGGGCCCTGTGCTTGGCCTACAAGGACTTCTTTCACTACTTCACCACCCGCTACGGCGAGCGGATGCTGAACGAGGAGTACGCCCACTTCATCCGCCCCACGGCCGCCCCGGAGGAAAACTTCATCGCCGCGGACCAGATTTATTCGCGCAAAATCGAAACCCTCGAAACCCGCGACTTAGTGGAGTGTCCCGGCGACACGCCCATCTTCGAGGCGGCCCAGCGCATGGCCCGCGGCAAGGTGAGCTGCCTGTTCGTGCGCGACGCCGGGGGCCCCATCGTGGGCTACGTGACGGACATTGTGCTGCGCGACGCCGTGGTGGCCAAGTGCCTGGACGCCAAGCGCCCGGTGGCCGATATCCTGGCCACGCCCATCGTGTCCATCGCCAGCGACGCCTTCGTGCACGAGGCCATTCTGCTGATGTTCCAGACCAAAACGCGCTACTTGCTCATCGAGAAAGGCGGCGAGTTTGTGGGCTTCCTCAGCCGCAATAAGCTGCTGAGCGACCTGGCCCAGTCGCCGTTCATGTTCATCCAGGCCGTGAAGCTGGCGCAGTCGCCGCGCGAGCTGCGGCTGCGCTGGCGCAAGGTGCCCGAAATTGTGAACCAGCTGCTGAGCCGTGGCGTGAAGGCCGAGCTAGTGAATCAGGTCATCACGACCGTGGCCGACACCATCGCCCTGAAGGTGATTGAGGGTGTGCTGGCCGAGATGGGCCCCGCGCCGGCCAAGTTCGTGT